>NZ_BAAASZ010000028.1:56150-107022 GCF_039533145.1 Streptomyces macrosporus | reverse complement strand
TGGGCGAGGGCCTGGTTCCAGGCCCAGGCGGCGAGCGCGGAGGCGGCCAGCGCGACCGTGCCGGCCGGGAGCCCGAACCGGTCGGGCGTCCCGGTGAGGAAGGGGGCGCCCAGCGCGTAGCCGAGGCCGGGGAGGGTGAACACCAGCCCCCGCAGCAGCGCGGCGAGCGGGTCGGCCCGCCAGGGGTCGGGGGCGGGCGGGGGTTCGGGGAAGGCGCGCGGCACCCGGGCGTACAGCTCGGCCGCGGCCTCGAAGGTGTCGCGCCGTCCGTAGCGGCGTTCGATCTGTTCGTTCGTCAGCCCCTGGGCCTCCAGGTGGGCGGCGATCTCGTCCGGGTGGACGGCCGCGGCGCACACCTCGGCCAGCTCCTCGGCGAGTTCGTCCAGCGGGTCGGCGGCCCAGCTCGGGCGCCGCCGCGGCCGGCGCGTCGGGGCGGTGCGGGAGGACGGGCGGGGCGCGGGACGGGGCGCGGGGCGGGCCGGCGCGGGTGGTTCCGGTGCGCCGGGGACGAGCCTGAGCGTTCCGCTCACCGGGCACCTCCCGCGGCCGGTGCCAGGGCGAGGGTGGGCGTGTCCGTCCCCGTGCCGGGCCGGCCGGACTCGGCGAGCTCGTGGTAGATGTCCCGGAAGGCGCTGATGGTCTGTCGGAGGGTGAACTGCTCGATCACCCGCAGCCGGGCGCCCTCGCCCATCCGCGCCCGGGTCTCCGGCTCGTTCAGCAGTCGCAGCGCGGCCCGTGCCATGGCCTCCGGATCGCGGGGCGGCACGACCAGGCCGCACTCCCCCACCGCCTCGCGCACGCCGCCCACGTCCGTGGAGACCGTGGCGCGTCCGCAGGACATGGCCTCGATGAGGGTGAAGGGGAAGCCCTCGCTGACGCTGGAGAGCATCACCACGTTCCCGGCGGCGTAGGCGTCGCGGATGTCCTCCACCCGCCCCTCGAAGGTGACGGCCTCGGCGACGCCCAGGTCGGCGGCGAGCTTCTCCGTCTCCGTCCGGTACGCCTCGGCGCCGCGCGGGGTGCCGCCGAAGATCCGCAGCCGGGCCGCGGGCAGCTCCCGGCGGACCAGCGCGAAGGCGCGGACGAGCGTGGCCAGGTCCTTGATGGGGTCGATGCGTCCGGCCCAACTGAGCGTCGGCTCCGCCGGTTCGGGGCCGGCGGGCGGGAACGCGGCGGGGTCGACGCCGTTGTAGACGGTGCGTATTCGCTCGGGCGGGGTGCCGCCGTGCTCCTCCCAGCGGCGGTTGTAGCGGTTGCCGGGGGTGACCAGCGCGGCGCGTCGGTAGCCCTCCTCGGCCAGCAGCCGGAAGAAACCCAGCAGCACCGCCTTGACCGGCCACCGGTACGGCTCGGAGCGGCTGCTCAGATAGCGTTCGCGCAGGTAGACGCCGTGCTCGGTGAGGAGGAACGGTACGCCGTGGCGGTGTCGGGCGACCAGGGCGGGCAGGGTGGCCAGCCCGCCGCTGACCGCGTGGGTGATCCCGTCGGTCACCGGCGGGGCGGCCAGCGGGCGCAGGGCGTGCTCCAGCAGGTCGACGGCGGTCAGCGCGTCGTGGAGGGTGGGCCGCGCGGCGGCGGTGGTCAGGTCGGGGCGGTTCCACAGGCGGGCGAGGGTGCGCACGGCGCCCTCCGAGCGCAGGGCGGGCGAGAGTTCGCCCCGGGCCGCGTGGTCGGCCAGGGTGTGGAGGGCGGCGGGGAACCGCTCCTCCGCCGCGGGGTCGAGGAGGCTCAGCAGGAAGTCCTCCAGGTCGGTGAGGACGCGGCGCAGCCGTCTGCCGCGCGGGGCGCGTCCGGGCGGGGGCGGGCCCCACAGCGGGAGGGTGCGGACCTCGCGGACGTGGGCGGGCGTGTCCCAGACGGGGGTCTCGTCCCCGGTGCCGGTGACGGCCAGGACGCGGAAGTCGACGTCCGGCATCCCGTGCACCAACTGGTCGCACCACACGCTGACTCCGCCGTGGCTGTGGGGGTAGGTGCCCTCGGTGAGCAGGGTCACCGAGGGGGTGCCGAAGCAGGGTTCGGCCAAGGGTCCGTGCATGGGGGTTCGTCGTCTCCGAAAAGAGCGGGGCGGCGGCTGACGGGCCCGGCGGTCTAGCGGCCGGTGGTGTCTCCGGGGCCGTACGGCACGGGGTCGGCGACCCCGGCGGGCACGGGGAGTTCTCCGGCGGGCTCGGCGTCCGGTGCCGTGGACCGTTCGGCGTCCGGGACGATCGCGCCGCACAGCTTCTCCAGCAGGCCGAGGAGGTCGAGGAGGCGCAGGAACTCCGGGAGACATCGGGGGTCGGGGGCCTGCGGATCGTCCGGCTCGTCCGGGGTGTCGGGGGTCTCCGGGGTGTCCGGGACGCCGGCCAGGTCGAAGACCGACGCCCGTCCGTCGGCGGCGGGCCCGGCCCAGCCCGAGCGCAGGCCGGCGTAGGCGCCGCCGAAGGCCCGGTCGGTGCCGTCCGTCCGCTGCGTGGCGCCCTCCGGCAGGGTGAGGGGGGCGTGCGTCCCGTCGGGGGCGGTGACGGTGACGGTGTCGCCGATCCGGTGGGCGGTGACGTCCCCGGCGTCCAGCGCCGTCTTCCAGGCCGCGCGCCGCCGCAACTCCTCCCCGATGTCCTTCATCCGCAGGTTGACCAGCGGGGTGTCGTCGGCGAAGAGGTCCGCGTAGTCGTCCAGGAGCCGTTCCAGGACGGGATAGGCGATCCGGTCCTCGGCCAGGTTGGACTGGTGGACGAAGTGCGGGCGCGGGTCGTTGGCCAGCACGTGCCGCAGGGCGATGCGGGCCTCCAGGGGCACGATGTACGACGTGTAGCCGGTCGCCGGGTCCAGCGGGGCGTCCAGGCAGGTGGTGGTGGAGGAGTTCTCGCAGATGCCGCTGCCGCCGTCGGAGGCGCGGGTGTAGATCCAGTTGTACTCGTCGACCTGCTCGGCGGCGCGGCCCGCGTTGTAGAAGACGTTCATCGGGTGGCGGGGCACGGTGCGGGCGGGACCGGCGGCGCGCTGCCCGCTCTCGCGGGAGGCGTCGGAGGCCAGCCAGGTGACGCCGGTGTCGGTGAGCGCGGGGCCGAGGTTCGGGTTGTCCTCCGGCTGCTGCGGGAGGACGGCCAGGCCGGAGTGTTCGCCGGTGACCAGTTCGGTCGGGTCCACGGCGAGGCCGTTGGCGGCGGCCCAGTCGAGGTTGTCCCGGATCTGCGCGGTGACGGTGGACCGGCTCGTCCAGACGGTGTTCCCCCGCTCGTCGGTCTCGCACCGCCACGGCACCACGGTCGTGTTCTGCGCGCAGCCCAGGAAGGGGTGGTCGTAGGTGTGGTTGATCCAGCGGTGGGCGTCCTGGTCGGCCAGGAGCCGGTCGGCGAGGGGGTCGGCGCCGTCGTTCTCCTCGCGGTGGGTGACGCTGCCGCCGCCGTTGAAGGCCATGTCCAGGGTGAGGCCGTGCTCGTCCGACCACCGCGCGGCGTGCTCGGCGTCCGCCGCGGTCATCCGGATCGTGTCGGGCTCCACGCCCTCGCCGGCCTCGCCGCAGTCCACGTCGCCGGGGGTGCAGTTCAGCTCGGTGTTCCAGCGGTCGTCGGCGGCGAGGACGTCGTCGACGTGGACGGCGAAGTGGTTGCGGTCCACGCCCAGGTGGACGCCCTGGGTCAGCCAGGCCACGATGCCGCGGGCCAGCAGCCGGAACTGCTGCTGGTACCGGTTGTAGACGAAGGTGACGACCAGTTCGCGCCGGCCGTCGTGGGCGTACTCGCCGATCAGCGAGCCGCGTGCCGAGGAGTCCGGGACGGGCGCGTCGACGTAGGAGGTGAAGACGGCGTCGCCCGGCGGGTCGGCCAGGGGGACGGCCAGGTATCCGTAGCTCTCGTCGACGCGCGGGTCGTTGTCCTCGAACGGCACCTCGCCGTCGAGGTAGCCGAACGGTCCGGCCTTCCCGGCGTCCGTGACGCGGGCGGTGGTTCCGTCCAGGGGGCCCGCGTGGCCGGGGTCCTGCGGCCGGTTGAGCCCGACGGCCGGGGCGGCGTAGGTGTAGGCGTCGACCTGTCGGACGCCGAACTCCGCCTCGTACGCGGCGAGGGCGGCCATCTCGGGCGAGCCGGCGCCGAAGGGGTTGTCGTCGGGCAGCACCACGCCCTGGTACTTGGCGCGCGGGCGTCCGTCCACGGTGTCGGCGAGGAAGTCCTCGTCCACGGTCGGGCGTCCGTCGTCGGACAGGTCGACCGTGGTGTAGGGGGTGCCCGCGCCGTCGAGCGCGGCGGTGACGGCGTCGATGGCGGGTCCACCGTCGTCGACGACCAGCACCCGCAGGTCGACGCGCGGTTCGAGGTCGTCGGCGGGGTCGGCGACGGCGGTGCCGACCGGCGTGAGGGCCGCCAGTAACGCCGCGGCGAGGCAGGCCGCGGCCGTACGGATCGCATGCCTCATGGCTGTTCTCCCCCCGGGGCGGCGCGCGAGCGGGCGGCGCCGGCCTGTGTCGACGGCGCTCGGGCACCTCGAGGGCGTGCCGTGTCCGCGCCTGTTTCCCCTTGGCAGGTGGTGGCCGCGGTACCCGGGGCTCCCCTCCCCGGTCGGTGTACGGCGGACACCGTGGGCGCCCGAACGGGGCCGGTCGTTGCGGGAAAAGACGTTCCCGGTTCCGCCGGCCTGTCGGTCGCCCAGCCATATAGTGCGTCATCCCGGGGCTCCGCGAACGTCTCCGGGCCAAGACGTCGGAAGCCGTTCGCCGTGGCGTGACCGGAATTCACCGGGGCGCAACCGGTTGTGCGCCCCCCTTTCCGGAACCTCGGGTTCGGCGGCATCTCCCTCGCACGCTGCGTCATCAGTGGTCTATACAACTTCCGGGGCGGGGCGCGTCCCGCGACGCGGGGAGTGACGTCCCCGGCGCGCTCCCACCCGAAAATCGGCCGAATGACGACGGTTCGCTTTGCCGCCTTTCCACCGCCTTCGCCCTGATTCCGGGAGCCGTCTTCCGGCCTCCGGCCCACGATTCGATTCCGTTCGCCGCCGCCACCGGGCCATCGACGCGCCACGTCCGCCGTCTCCGCCGGGGCGCGCGGCTGGACTCGTTCTCCCGCTCCTGCCACCCTCTGTCCCCACGAAGGAGGCCGGGACGGATCACGGGGTGGTCGTCCCAGCCGGGCTCCGTGCGCGGGGAGGCGTGCGCCGCGGCGCACGGCCCACGACGGCGAACGGGAGCGGGAGGCCGGGACGGTGGCCACGATCGTCTTGGAGACCGCCCCGGAGCGGGCCTCGGTCCCGGACCGCGTGGCCCCGCGCTCGTCCGCCGACGCCGCGGCCCGGCGCATCGGCGCCTCCCTCGGAGACGGATGGGGCTGGTTGTGAGTCTGCTGCTGTTGCTGTACGGCGCGGGGTCGTCGCTGGTGCTGGCGTGGGCGGCCCACCGGCTGGCGCGGGCGCCGCGCGACGTGCCGACGTGGGCGGTCACCGGGCTGGTCGCCTGCTGGGCCGCCGCCTACCCCTTCGGGCTGGCGGCCGACCGGAACGAGGTGTTCCTGGGCCTGGCCCCCATGACGTCCCGGCTGCTCCAGCACCTGCTGGCGCTGTCCGCGGTGAACTGCATGGTGTACTTCTACTTCTTCTCGGCGCTGGAGCCGGCCAGGGCCCGCAGACGGGCCGCCTGGTACGGACTGGCGCTGCTGGCCGCGGTCACCGTCCTGACCGCGGCGGTCGCCGCGACGCCCGACGGGGTCCGCACCCGGGACCACACGGTCACCGGCGTGGCGGTGTTCTTCGTGACGGCCGACCTCTACCTCGCGGCGGGCTTCGCCCTGGGCTGGGTGTGGACGCGGCGGCTCGCGCGCGACGCCGCGCCCCGTTCGGCGCGCGGGCTGCGGATCACCTCCGTCGGCATGGCGGCGGTCGTGGCGGCCAACGCGCTGTTCGTCCCCGCGGTGTTGATGCGCTGGGCCGGCGGCGAGCGGGCGCCCGACTCGCTGGACACGGCGGGAGCCGCGGAGACGACGCTGGGCTGGTTCGGCGCGGTCTTCCTCCTCCTGCCGGGCATCGCGCTGATCCTGGTCGGCATCACCTACCCGGCCGCGGCCACGCGGCTGACCGCGCTGCGCGTGTGGTGGCGGCACCTGCGGGCGTACCGCGGCCTGGAGCCGCTGTGGACGGCGCTGCACCGGCACCTCCCCGAGGACGCGTCCCACCGGCCGCCCGCGCGGTCCCGGCGCGACGCGCTGAGCCCGCGCGGGGTGCACCGCCGCTACCACCGCCGGGTCGTCGAGTGCCGGGACGGACTGGCCCGCGTCGGCCTCCGCCTCGCCGCGCCCGACACGGACGGCGGCGGGACGGGCGAACCGGCCGGCGCCGCCCCCGAGGAACCGGCGCGGCGGCTGCGGGAGGCGCTGCGGGCGCACGCCGAGGGCCGCCCGGTGTCCGCCTCCGCCGTGCTCGTCGCCGTGCCGGACGAGGGCGGCCCGGACGCCGAGGTCCGCCGCATGGTGGCCCTGTCCCGGGCGTTGCGGTCCCGGTGACCGGACGGACCGGCCGAACCGGACGGACCGGCGTGACCGGCGTGACCGGCGCGGGGCGCGGCATCCCGCGTCAGCCGCACGCCCTCCGCAGCCAGGGGGTGTCCTCGGGCAGCCCCTCCTTGACGCGCTGGATCTGCTCCAGCAGCCGGACGGGGTCCTGCCGGGGGTCGGCGAGGAACTCCAGGACCTTCTCGTGGAAGATCCTGCGGATCGCGGGCGGCATGACGTCCGAGGCGTCCAGGCACAGCCGCTCGGCCTGCCGGAACTCCCGCACGATGCGGCGGCTGACGGTGTCGCCCTCGGGGTACGCCTCCTGGGTGACGCCCCGGTGCGCGGAGAAGAAGGGCGGGTCGACGCCGGTCGCCCAGGCCCGCTGGGCCTCCAGGGAGGCCAGGAAGCGCATCAGCGCCCTGGCCTGGGCGCTCTCCTTGAACATCGCCGCGAAGTCCCCGGACACCTCGCGGACGTCGCTCTGGCCGTCCGCTCCGGGCAGCAGCAGGGGGGACGCCACGAAGTCGGCGCGGGGGGCCTCGTCGCCGTACAGGCTGCGGGCGAAGCTGCCCTGGTGTTCCAGGTCGCAGTCGCGGTCGGGGTCGAAGAGCAGTCCGTTCCCGTCCTCGGGGCCGCGGTGGTCGGTGGTCAGCGCGGTCTCGGCCGCCCGGTCGTCGCCGGACATGAACGCGCCCCAGGTGCGCCAGGCGTCCACCACCGGGTCGGCGGTCCACGCCATCTCGCCGGTGGCCCAGGCGTCGTAGTCGTCGGCGCCGGACCGCTGGAGGAGGATGTCCTCGATCCAGTCGCTGCCGGGCCAGCCGGAGGTGGCGTCGGAGCCCATGCCGATGCACCAGCGGGCCACGTCCTCCCTGGCGGCGGTGCCGGGCGAGCGCCCCTTCTCGTACCAGACGATGCTCTTGAGGTCGACCTTGACCGGCAGCCAGTAGCGTTCGGACATCCCGGTCGGCTGGGACAGCCAGGGGCCGCCGTACTCGTCGTCCTCGACGATGTCCTCGTCCAGCCGCCGCAGTTGGTTCCGTTGGACGTAGTCGGCCAGGTCCCCGAGGACGGGCAGCACCGCGACGTCCGGCGGGGCGCCCGCGAGCACCCCGGAGAGCAGCACCTCGCGGGTGGCGGTGGTCCCCTGGTAGTCGACGCGGACGCCTTCGTTCCGCTCCTCGAAGCGGTCCAGCAGCGCTCCGAAGGACTCCGCCTCCCGCCCCGTCCACGGTCCCAGGACCGTCAGGACGTGGCGGGGTTCGTCGGCCTGCCGGGCGCAGCCCGTCGGGCCCGCCGCGAGCAGCAGGCACAGCAGGCCGAGCACGGCCCGTCTCGCGCGGCGCGCGCGTCCCGGCCGGCTCACGAGCGGAACCTGTACTGGCTCAGGTGCCGTTGCAGTCCGGCCAGGGACAGCGCCGCGACGGCGAACCCGCCGGCGACGATCACCGCGACGCCGGTCCCCCGGTCGGCCGTGGCGTCCATGGCGCGCGTCACCTCCTCCAGGGCGTCGGCGGTGGCGGCCCTCGTCTCGTCCAACTCCTCCTCCCGGAACCCCTCGCCGACCCGCACCCCGCTCTGCCGGTCGACGACCTCCACCAGCTCCTCGCGGGCCCCCTCCAGCAGCCGCTGGGTGCCCTGCGCCCACGTCACGGGCTTCACCGAGGCCAGGAGGATCAGACACGCCGCCAGCAGGCAGGGGTTCAGGCGCTGCGGGAAGCGCTCGTTCAACTGCCACTGCACGACGGCCAGCGCCACCGCGAGCACGGCCAGGGCCGCGGCGGCCGACTCCCAGGCCGTCCGCCGGGGACCGGTGAACACCGTCTGCTCGGACAGCTTCCGGAGCTGGTCGTCCTGGAGTTCGTCGAGCCGGGCCAGGATGCCGGTCTCCCTGCGGTTGAGGATGGTGTCGGCGCTGTGGAACCACGCCCGGCCCAGGGCGCCCTGCTCGGCGTGGCGCACCGCCAGGTCGATCGCGTCCTGGTAGACGACGAGCAGGGCGGTGACGGTGCTCAGCGCGCGTTCGCCGGCCTCGCCGGCGACCTGCTCGTCGGCGATCTGGGACAGGCTCTGGGTGGCCGCCGCGGCCTGGGTGCGGTAGGTCTCGTCGGTGCCGGCCTCGTCGGTCAGCCCGGAGTCCAGGTGGTCGCGCGCGGCCAGGTGGGCGCTCATCAGCGCGGTGCGGGCGGCGGCGACCTCCAGGACCGCCGGCGCGATCCGGTCCCGTACGGCGCCGGGGCGGCGGTGGGTGTCGTCGTAGGCGGCGGACAGGGCCACCGAGGCGACCGCGGTCAGCGCCAGCAGCACGCCGAGCTGGAGCCGCAGCAGGCGCCGGGTGCCCATCACCGCTCCCCCGTCCGGGAGGTGCCGGGGCGGTGCCCTCGGGAGACGTCGAGGGAACGGTCGAGGGATCGGTCGAGGGGGTGTCCGCAGTTCTCGCAGAACCGTCCCGGCCGCACCCGTGCGGAGCACCGGGCGCAGCGGACCGGTTCACCGCCGGAGGGCGAGGGCGGCGCCCCGCCCCGGCCGTGCGCGCTCGGCGGGGCGGCGGTGTGGCTGCTGCGGACGATCAGCGCCTGGACGCGCCCGGGGGTGATGTCGTCACGGATCCGCACCTGTCCCAGGGCCGCCTTCTCGACGGTGACCAGATCGCGCAGCCGCTCCAGGCGCGCCTCGTCCCTCAGCTCGTACGCCAGGCGCACCGCCCGGCCCAACTCCCGTTCGGCCTCGGCGGTCTCGCCGTGGTAGAGGGCCATGGCGCCGGCGCGGGACGCCTCCCGCAGCTCGTCCTGGCGCCGGAAGTGCCGGCCGGCGGTGCCGAGGTCGGTCGGCGGCGCCTCCTCGCCCGTCCACCGGACCGTGACGTGCTCCTCCCCGGGCAGCTCCACGTCCTCGGCGCCCTCGGCCTCCAGCCGCACGGTGGCGAGCCGCGCGGCGTGCGGCTCCCGGCGGCCGGGGTGGTCGGGGTGGTCGGGGTCGACGCGCATCCTCAGCTCGTACCAGCGGTCCTCGTCGCCCCAGGCCCCGGTGGGGAAGAGCGTGCGGTCGCCCTCGTCGACGGCGGTGTCCGTCAGGTCCAGGACGGTCGGGTGGACCTGACGGAAGAGGTCGACCGACAGGTACGGCGCGGTGCGCACGTCCAGGGTGAGCTGCGGCAGCGCCCGGCGGGTGGAGGCCCCGACCAGTTCGTGGAACAGCCCGGTGAGCTGCGCCTCGAACTCCTCCGCGCCGTCCGCGACGACCGCCTCGGCCCGGCCGTGCAGCCGGTCGGCGATCCGCTGGAGCTGCGCGGCGTCCCAGTCCTCGCCGATGCCCAGCGCGTCGCAGGTGAACTCGCCCGCGCAGACGTCCAGGACGCGCTCCAGCTCCTCGGCCCGGCCGTGCTCGTCCCTGCCGTCGGTGAGCAGCAGGGCGTGGCGGAAGGGCGCGTCGGGGCGCGCGGTGAGCAGCCGGTGGGCCAGGGTGAGCCAGGCGGAGATCCGGGTGCCGCCGTGGGCCTCCAGGGTGCGGGCGGTGCGGCTGCCGTCGGCGACGGTGGCGGGCGTGGCGGCGACGGTGGCGGGCTCGGTCGGGTCCGCGAGCCGGTCCCGGGCGGGGTAGGCGAGCCGGGCGGTGTCCGTCCCGGCGACGAGGGCGAAGTGGGTGCCGTCCGGCAGCCTCTCGATCGCCGCGGCGGCGGCCTTCCGGGCGGCGGCGATCTTGCGGAGGGTGGGGTGGGCCATGGAGCCCGAGCAGTCGATGATGACGACCTCGGACCGCTGCGGAGGACGGCGCGGCACGACGGCCTCCAGGCCCTCCGTGCGGACCTCCACGATCACGTTCACCTCGTGGTCGTCCCGGGCGTCGGGGTCGCCGACGGGGCTGTACTGCTCGCGGGCGTACTCCACGGCCAGGTGGACGCGGGGCCGCCCCGGTTCCGCGCCGGTCGCCGGACGGGCGGTGCCGGGCGTCGGACGGGCGGTGCCGGGCGTCGGACGGGCGGTGCGGTCGGTCGCGTGGTCGGTCATCGGGTCGGCTCCTCGGCCGGTCGGACGAACCAGGTGCGGGGGAACACGGCGTTGGAGCAGTCCACCAGGTGCTCGTTCTCGGCGCGGGTGACGCCGGGCTGGTGGGCCAGGTCGCGGAAGGAGCGCGCCAGCAGCGTGCGCAGGCCGCGTTCGGTGGGGGGCTCCCCCGGCCCGCCGCCGAACAGGGCGCCGCCCAGCTCCGCCGGGGGCGTGCCGTCCGTCCCCGCCGCGCCCCCATCCGCCGCGCCGGCCGCCGGGGCGTTCGCGGCGCCGGGCGCCGTCCCGGGCGGCGCGGTGACCCGCTGGAGCCAGTCCAGCGCCCACTCGCGGATCTCGGCCTCCAGCCGGGCGCGTTCGCCGGTGTCGAGGACCAGGCGGGGCAGCTCCCTCTGGACGGCCGCCAGGCCGCGCCGGTCGGGCAGGCCGTCCCGCCCCGGGGAGAGCCGGGCGGCCCGGATCCGCACCGCGGCGATCCGGACGGCGTCGTAGTGCCGCGACATCGGCGGCACCCTGCCGAGCACGTCGACGGCCTTCTCGCGCTCGCCGCGGGCCAGGTGGACCCGGGCCAGGCCGAAGGCGGCGCTGCCCTGCTGGGTGTTGCGCCGCCACACCGCGTGGTAGAAGCGCTCGGCCCGGTCCAGGTCGCCGCGGTGCTCGGCGCAGTAGCCCAGGGCCAGCTTGGGGGCGTACTCCCCCGGCAGCGCGCCGTGGACCTCCGCGAAGTGCTCCTCGGCGGCCCCCACCTCCTCCCGCGCGAGGCGGACCAGGCCGCGGTGCCAGGCGATGCGCCAGTCGGGGACGGAGTCCCGGCCCGAGGGGAGGCCCAGGATCTCCTCCGCCTCCCGCAGCCGCCGCTCCGCCTCCCGCAGCCGCTCGCCGCGTTCCCGGTCCCCCGGCGACAGGTTGTCGCGCACCTCCAGGTGGGCGCGGCACAGCCGCAGCCGGACCTCCACGCTCGGCGCGTACTCGTCCCCGTCCAGGAAGCTCTCCAGCCGCCGCACGACCGCGCGGGGGTCCTGCGGGGCGGGCAGGCGCAGTTGGACGTCGGCCGGGTCGTCGCGGCGCGGCAGCGGCACCGGCAGCCCCGCGGCGACCCGGGAGGGGGTGGGGCGGCCGGGGTCCAGCGGGGGGCTGGTGACGGTCCGCCGGTAGGCCCGGGCCCGGCGGTCCCGCCAGCGTCCGAGGCCGGGCACGGCGCCGAGCCCCGCGTCCAGCAGGGCGTGGGTGGGGGCGAAGACGTCGGAGGGCCGGGTGTACTGCCGGCCCGTCCGCAGCGAGATCAACTCCCGTAGGACGCCTTCCAGTTGCTCGGACATCTCGGTGGCGGACGAGAACCGGCGCTCGGGCCGCGCGTGGGTGGCGCGTTCCACCACCCGGTGGAAGGAGTCGTGGCCCAGCCCGGTGCCGGCGGCGCCGGGTTCGCCGTCCACGGCGGCCCGGGCCAGCTCCGCCAGCGTCCTGCCGACGGTGTGGACGTCGTGCGCGACGGTGGGCGGCCCCTTTCCGTCCTCGACCTCGGGGGCCGCGTACCCCTTGGTGGTGACGGGCGTGCGGTCCGGGTCGCCGGGCCGCTGCACGCCGCCCAGGTCGATGAGCACCACCCGGTCGCCGCGGTGGATGACGTTGTCGGGCTTCATGTCGGAGTAGACCAGGCCGCGGTCGTGCAGGACCGCCAGGGCGCCCAGGATCCGGCAGCCGTAGCGGGCGACGTGCTCCAGGGTCAGCGGCTCGCCGGAGCCGAACGGTCCCGCCTCCGTCCCGGCGTCCTCCAGGATGCCGCGCAGCGACTTGCCGCCGACGTACTCCATCACGATGTAGTCGGCCGGGGTCCTGTCGTCGTCGGGCTGGTGGGGCACGTAGTCGACGATGCGGACGATCGACTCGTGGCCGATGGCGATCATCTGGTTCCGCTCCTCCAGCATCCGCTCCCGCGCCTCGGGGTCGTGCGGGTTGAGCACGCCCTTGAGGACGATCGGACGGTTGCGCAACCGGGTGTCGACCGCCAGGTAGACCCAGCCCAGGCCGCCGTGCGCCAGCGGGCCGCGGACCTCGTAGCGCCCGCCGTCGAGCGGCTCCCCGGGCCTGAGCTGGGGAAGCAGGGAGTAGCGGGTGCCGCAGTTCGGACAGTAGCCCTCGTACCGGACGGGCGTGCCCGGGTAGCGCGTGCCGACCGTGCGGCGGCACCGGGGGTTCCCGCAGGGGCGGCCGAGCAGGGGCGGGGTGGGGTTCCGCAGGACGAGGGCCTCGGGGGAGGCGGGCGGGGGCACCTCGGGGAGGCTCAGCAGCCCGCGCCCCTCCCCGGTGGGCTCTCCGCCGGGCTCCGGTCCCGCGCCGTGCGCCGTGCGTCGTCCGTTCACCGCCGCCCCTCCGGTTCCTCCCCCGCCGCGTGCCCCTCCGGCTCCCCGTGCCCGTCCCCGTGCCCGTCCGGTTCCCGCGGCGGCCAGCCGAGCACGCGGCGGACGGCGTCCACGTAGCCGGCGACCGCCTCCGCCGCGTCCTCCGCCGCGAACCGCCCGCTGTACAGCGCCCGGTGGGCCGCGCGGTACACCCTGTCGAGTTCGACGTCCTCGATCCGGCCGTGCCGGACGGCCAGTTGGCGGTACGTCCGCAGCTCCCCGCGGAGTTCCGCCCTGCGCTCGTACCCCCTGCGGGCCGTCTCCCAGGCGGCGTCCGCCTCCCGCTCCGCCCGCCCGGTGCGACGTTCCAGACGCTCCAGGCGGTCCTGCGCGGCGCGCGTCCACCGCGGCGTCGGACCCTCTCCGACACGGTGGGCGTGCCGCAGCAGGGACAGGTCCATGTGCAGGTCCGTCACGGCGTCGCCCGGCGGCTCCACACCGGCCAGCCGGGCCCTGGCCCGGGCCAGGCGGCGCAGTCGTGCGTCGAGCGCGTCGAGGCGTTCGGCGAGGGCGCCCATGCGGTGCCGCAGCGCCAGGTCGTCCTCGGTCTCCCGGCCGGGTCGGGTGCCGGTGCCGTGGAAGACCAGCAGCAGGCGGCAGCCGCGCTCGGCGAACTCGCCGCACAGCCCGAGCAGCCGGTCCGGCTCGGCGGACTCGTTCACGCCCAGGAGCGCGACGGTCAGCGGCATGCGGCCGGCGCGCAGCCGCTTGAGCGCCCGCGCCGGGTCCGGCTCCTTGAGGTTCATCCGCTCGGCGACCTGCGCGACCACCTCGTCCACCGTCGCGTCCCGCGCGTCGACGGCCAGGTCGAGGCTGCCGACCGGGGGCACGGTCTCGGCGGGATCGGTGGAGAGCACGGTGGGCGCGTCCACGGACAGTTCGCGGTCGGCCAGGGCCAGGGCGCGCTGGAGGGTGCGGTCGCGTCCGGAGCCCCGCTCGACCTCGGTGACGTGGACCGGCGAGGGGTTCCCGCCCCCGAGCCAGGCGGCGAGCCGTTCGGCGTAGTCGAAGTCGGTCGTCCGGCCGGTGGAGGCCGAGGAGGCCAGGTGCGGCCTCACCCCCGGCGGTCCCGTGACCCAGGGCCGCACGTCCGGCAGGTGCCTGACGATGGTCTCCACCGGGATCATGTGCGCCATCGCCAACGGCGCCGGCCCCGCGGAGTCGAAGTACCGGGTGACGGTGATGCCCAGCACGCTGGGCGGGTCGTTCATGTCCAGCACCGGGCCGCCGCTGAAGCCGCGCCGCGGCAGGTGCGAGGGCGGCAGGTTGAGCTGGACCCGTTCGCCGAACGGCAGGCTGACGGTGGCCGACAGGGCGGCGCCGCGGACGTACCGGAGCGAGTCGGCGTAGCCGCACAGGTCCACCCGCATGCCCCGCATCGCCGCCGCCCGCAGCAGCGGCGCGGAGGGACGGCCGGGCGGCGGCCGGTCCAGGCGCAGCAGGGCCACGTCCCCGCGGTCCTCCCCCTGCGGGGGCACCCAGCAGCCGTCGAGGACGGTCGCGGTGGAGCTGTCGGCCCCCTCGATCTCGGGGAAGTCGACGGTGACCGGAGACGTCCGGTCGACCAGCACGTGCGCGCAGGTCAGGACGGTGTCACCGCCGAGCAGCACGCCCGACCCGATGATCCTGTCCGACCCCTGGGACCGTATGCGGACGCGCCACGCCCCTCGCGCGGCGTGGCCCGTGGTGTCCGAGGTCCCCCGTGTGACACCGTCCCCCATGGCTCGGCAGCATACGCGCGAACCGCTTCTCTCTGTAACCTCTTGGTGTCAAGTCGTAGACGGGGCAGGGGGATCGAGCCGTGACCGACGCACGCGACACCTCGGACGACAGCGAGATCGGACTGGTCGACGTGATCCGCCAGGTCCGCGCGGACCTGGCGGCGGCACAGCGCGAGGGCGACGGCCGCGGCGGCGAACTGCGCTTCGCCGTGGACCGGGTGTGCCTGGAGGTGGCCATCCAGGTCCGCAAGGAGGGCACCGGCCGCACGGGTCTGCGCATCGGCGTGGTGACGGCCGATCTGGGCGGCAAGGCCGGCAAGGACACCACCCACCGCATCCAGGTCGAGCTGGTCCCCCGCCACCGCGGCGGCACGCTCCACGTCGGCGGGGAGCCCTGCGACTGACGGGGGTCCGGGGCCGGCCGGGCGTGTGGGCGGGCGGAGCCCCGTGACCCGTCCGCTCGCCGTCGACGCCGACGGGAACGTCCTGGTGTCCCTGGTGCGCGGGCGCGAGGACGCGCCCCCGACCGACGCGCCGCTGCCCCTCGCCCTGACCGCCCTGTGGCACGCCGGCCGGGTGCTGCTGGTCTTCGACCGGTTCCGGCGGCGCTGGGAGCTGCCGGGAGGGCTGATCGAGGCGGGGGAGACACCGCGCGCGGCGGCCGTGCGCGAACTGCTGGAGGAGAGCGGGCAGCGGCCCGACCGGCCGCCGCGGTTCGTCGGCTGGGCGGCCTTCCTGCTGGGCCCCGACCGGCGGGCCGAGTACGGGGCGCTGTTCACGGGCCGGACCGCCGCTCCCCGTCCCTTCCGGGCGAACGAGGAGATCGCGGACGTCCACTGGTGGGATCCGGACGACCCCTTCCCGGGAGGCGTCCGATCCCTGGACGCCCGCCTCGCCGAACTCACCCGGGACGGACCCACCGGGGGCGGGCCCACCGGGAACGGAGGCTCCGCGGGCTCCGGATGACGCACGGACCGCTCACGGCGCTCCGGCGCCCTGGTCGAACGAGGGCCGCACACCGGCTCGGGCGACGTGCTCCCGCCAGGCGGCCACCTCGTCGGCCGGCGCCCGGTCCGCGCGCCACAGCCGGACCGGGTCCTTGTCGTCGGGGGCGGGGAGCGTCCGGCCGTCGGCGGTCGTCGGTTCCCCGCCGGGCGCGGTCGGACGGGCGGCGGTCCACCTCCCCCCGCGCGTCCCGGAACTCCCAGACCAGGCCGCGCGCGACCACACCCGTGATCGGGTGGTCGCGGTACAGGTGCGCCCACTCCTCGAACGTCCGGTCGCGGTCCTCCTCGGCCAGGCCCCGGAGCCGTTCGCGTTCGCCGCGCACCGTGTCGAGCACGTTCTTGGCGTACCGCCGCATCCAGTCGACGGTCTCGGCGTGGTGGCGCTTCTCGAAGCCGTGCGGTGCGGCGAACGGGTGGACGGTGCGCTGCTCCACCTCAGCGTCGGCGTAGACCAGGCTGACGGTGTGGGCGTCCTCGACGGTCACCAGCGCGGAGAACGTGGGCAGGTGCCAGTGCGCCCCCCGCCCGAGCCGGCCGCCGAAGGCCACCGACCCGTCGGCCCGCAGCCCGAGGGCCGGGACGGTGCGCTCGGCCTGCCGCTCCGGCGGTATCCCGAGCCGGTCGGCCGCCTTGGGCAGCACCCTGGCGTAGAGCCGGCGGTGGGGCCTGCCGGGGATCAGATCGCGGTGGAGCGTCCACAGCGTCTCCAGCGCCGCCGGATCGGCCCACTCCGCCGGCGCGTGGATCAGGGACTCCGTCAACCGGTCGCACGGGGAGAACTCCGGCAGGTTCCCGCCGGCCCGCCGGCCGACCGTCAGCAGGTCGGCGAGCACGGCCGTGTCGCCCGCCGACGTCGCCGCCCACAGGAAGCCGCGGGCCACGCCCAGGTTGGGGTGCCCGATCAGCCCCCTGTCGTCCCAGGAGGCGGAGTAGACCGGAACGCGTCCGGGGCCGCACCGGGCGAGCAGCCGCACCCCGTCGGCCACCACCGCCCGCGCGTCCGGCTCCCGGAGGAGTGCGAGCGTGCGGCGCTTCCAGGTCCGCCGGGGACGCGCGTCCTCCAACGAGGCCAGGTGTGCGACCAGTTCGGCCACCCGGGGCGGGGCGCCCGCCAGGCGCCTCCGCAGCGCCCCGGCCCAGTTGTCGACCGGTGCGAGCACGTCCTCGGGCGGGTCGATCGTTCCGTCGGTCATGCGGGCAGCATGGCAGCTCCCTGCGACAACTCCCCCTCTCCCGGCCCGCGTTCACGGTTCAGGGGACGAGCGGACGGACCTCCTCGGCGGCGAAGCGGACCAGGCCCTCGATGTCCGGTTCGTCGGCGGTGGGCTGGAGGACGACGGTGTCGGCCCCGGCCTCGGCCAGCCGCCTCACGGCCTCCGCGACCGCCTTCGCGTCCCCGGCGACCCCGAACGCCTCCTCCGGGGGGACCGGGCCGCGTTCGAGTTCGGCCGCAAGGCGCGCGTCCGCGTCCGGCCCGGTCGCGGTGTGGAGGTAGACGACCACCCGGTGGCGGCCGGTGCGTCCGGCCGCCGCGCGTCCCTCGTCGGCGAGGCGGCGGGCCCGGCGCACCCCGTCGGGCGGGGTGTCGGCGGTGAGGATGGTGCCGTCGGCGGCCTCGCCGGACAGCCGCAGCGAACGCGGCCCGGTCACCCCGGCGAGCACGGCGGGCGGCGTCCGCGGGGGCCAGTCGAGGGCGACGGCGTCGAGCCGCACGTAGCGGCCCTCGGTGGTGACCTCCTCGCCGCGCAGCAGCGCCCGCAGCGCGTCGAGGTACTCGCGCAGCAGTGTGAGCGGCGACTCGGCCCGTGCGCCGACCTGTCCCATCCAGCTCTGCACGCCGTGGCCGACGCCCAGGGCGAGGCGGCCGGGGAACATGCGGTCCAGGGTGGCGGTCTCCATCGCGGTCAGGGCGACGTTCCGCAGCGGCACGGGCAGCAGGCCGATCCCGACGCGCAGCCGCTCCGTCCAGGCCAGGACCGCGGCGGCACTGGCGATGCCGCTCTCCAGGAAGCAGTCCTCCCACAGCCACAGCTCCTCCAGCCCGGCCGCCTCGGCGGCACGGGCCACGGCGCGCAGCCGTTCGGGGGGCAGTTGGGGACGGAACACCACACCGAGAGCAGTCATGCGTGCCTTCCTACCGGCCGGTCACGGGATCGGCAACGGCGTTCCCGGGCGCGCCGGCCGACCGCGTTAGGGTGTGGCCCGTGGCAGCGACGCACCTTCTGATCATCGGCGACCGGGAGCCGCTCGCCTGGGTCGTCACGGCGCAGCGCATGGCCTTCCCCCGGGGCCGGGTCCCGTCCTCCCTCGCCGAGGGCGACGAGCTGCTGATCTACACGACCCGCGGCTGCTTCCACAATCCCACCCGCGACCTGGGCCGGATCGTGGCGCGGGCGCGCGTCGCCGGTCCCGTCCGCGTCCTGCCCGAGCCGGTGCGGTTCGGCGAGCGCGAGTTCACCGAGGGGTGCGAGCTGCGCATCGAGGCACTGGCGCCGTTCCGCCAGGGGCTGGTGCTGCGCGATCTGGTGCCGCGCTTGTCGGTCTTCCCCGATCCGGCCTCGTGGAGCGTCCGTCTGCGCCGCACCGTCCTGACGCTTCCGCCCGAGGACGCCGAGTTGATCGGCCGCGAACTCGCCCCGCACCTGCGGTCCTACGAGGAGACCGTCGACGGCTACCGCACCGCCTGACGGGCGTCGCCGGGCGTCGCCGGACACCGCCCGCGTCAGGCGCGCTTGAGCCTGCGGCGCTCCTCCTCGGAGAGTCCGCCCCACACGCCGTAGCGCTCGTCGTGGGTGAGGGCGTACTCCAGGCACTCGACGCGCCCCTCGCACGACCGGCAGATCCGTTTGGCCTCGGCGGGTGTCCTGCCCGGTTCCGGGAAGAACGGCTCGGAGCCGATCTGCGCGCACAGCGCGCGCTCCCACCAACCGGGGAGCTGCCTGACAGGGCCGGAGAAATCGATCGCCATACGGGTCACCCTGCCCGCCGTCGATCAACAGGCCATCAACATCCGATCAACGCGCGATGATTCGCCACCGACCGCCCCCACGGCCCCCGACCATCCATCCCCCTCCGGCCCCGCTCTCAACCCCACCGAGGACCCGCCCACGCTCCCACACCGCGCCGATCACCCGTCGCGGTCTCCGGCCCCGGGCGTGTCGGCGCGCCGGCGAGCCTTCGGTTGGAAGGCGGTGCGGCGTACGGTCCGGTGACGCCTCGTGTTGTCATTCACCGATGCTGAACGAGAGTTCACCTTCCCGGAGTTCGGCCTCGGTGTGGGTCAGGGCGCCCCGGTGGGAGACCTCGACGCGGTACAGCTTCGAGCCCGCCGGGATGTCGTCGACCGTGAACGTGAAGACGCAGGTGTAGTCGGCGACCTCACCGGGTTCGAGGGAGCCGGCGGCCACGACGGTGCCGGAGGCGTCGGTGACGGTCACCTCGGTGCCCGCGTCCAGGTCCTCGTAGCCGTTGTCGCCGCTGCACCCCTCCGACAGCTCGGTGAAGCCATCCGGGTCGGCCAGGGTGATGCTCCCACTGGTGCCGAAGGTGTCCGGACCGCCGAACTCCGCGTCGGTCAGCGTCCAGAGGAGGCCGACGGCCGAGGCCCCCGCGACGGCGCCGACGGCGAGTGCGGTGGTGGGCCGCATCGCCCGTACCCGCGCGGCGAGGGAGCGGCGCGCGGTGGCCGGCGGCGGAACCTGTGGGGTCGGCGGGTACGGCGGCGGAGCCGGGACCGGCACCTCGGTGGTCGCGGGAGCGGGGGCCTGCTCGCCGGGGATGCCGTCCTCGGGCTCTCTGGGGTCTTCGGACATGTCGGTGGTGCCTCTCGTGAGGGAGGTGACGGATGGGTGTCGTGCGGTCGGAGCCCTGGTGCGCGTCAGGCGGTGGCCGGGGAGCGCAGATAGCGGATGCCCGCCCAGGTGATCCAGTCGGCGGTATCGGCCCCGAGCTTCCAGGGGCGCTTGAGGAGCACGACCCGCACGGTCCCGCGGTCCTCCAACTCCGCGGGTATGGGCGGCAGGTCCTTCAGCCTCTTTCCTCCCGCACCCCAGTGCTCGTGCCGCGGGTCGCCGACGGCCTCCAGGAAGGCGTCGACGAGCTTCGGCCAGTTCGGGTGTCCCCACCAGTGGGAGCAGGCGCCCGCTCCGTGCGCGGCGGCACGCAGGAACGCATACCGCACCCCTCTCTTCTCTCCTCCCGCGAGGAATCCCGTGAGGGCCCGCTCGGCGTCGTCGGCGTACGTTTCCACGGTGTCTCCGGCCTCGGAGGCGAGCCGGGCCAGCGTCATTCCGTTGGCGAGCGTCCGGGAGGGGCGGACGAGCCAGCGGAAGAGCCGGACGGCGAGTTCCTCCAGGTCGTCGGCGTCGAGGGTGTCGAGGGCGGCCGTCTCGTTGCCCCGGGACAGCCCGTACTCCCGCAGCCAGCCCTTCAGCCTCTGGTGCGTGCCGTACGTGGTGGCCGAGTTGATCCGCAACATGTCACCGTCGGACAGCGGGCCGTCGCCCGCGTGCCAGTTCTCCACTCGGGTGTTGCGCCACGCGCCGTTGGTGAGGCCGATCGCGACGAGCACGGTCACGTCGGCCAGGGAAGCGGGGTCGGACGCCCCCTGCTCCCGGATCATCTGCTCGATGATCTCGTTCTCCTTCTCCGGAGACAGCTCGGGAAGTTTCACGGACACTCCTGACGGGATGGCGGCCTGTCGGCCGGTCACGGTGGAAATCGTGGTTCTGCGGGACCGACTCAGCCGGCCTTCTTCCACTCCAGGCAGCCGTTGGTCTTGAAGACCTCCCCCTTGGCGACGGTCACCCGGCCGGGTCCCTGGAGGTTGTTGTTGGTGATGATCGAGTCGAACTCGCCGCTGGAGTCCTTCGCGCGCTCCCAGTAGCAGCCCCACTCGTCCTCGGGGCCCTCGGTCTTGTAGGTGCCGGGGGCGATGTCCTCGCCGACCAGGTACTCACCGGTTCCGGAGAAGCCGGTCGCCGGCTCGGGCTTCTCGGTCTTCTTCGGCTCGGCCTTCTTCGGTTCGGCGGTGACCGTCTCGGTGACGGTGGGTGCGGGGTCGGCCTCGGCGGTCTCGGTGGCGGTCACCGTCACGGTCGGCCGCGGCCCGGCCTTCGCGGGGGTGTCCGTGGCGCCCGCCTCGTCGCCGCCACCCATGACGGCTCCCACGAGCAGGGCGGCGAACGCCACCGCCCCGTGAGTGATCAACGCCTTGCGGCGCGCGGCCTGTCGGGTGTTCGGGGGCGGCACGGGACCGTACGGGTGGGGGTTCGGAGGGCCGAAGCGACCGGGCTGCTGCGGCGGGGGCGGGGTCGGGATGTTCACGGCGCGTGTTCCCTTCTGTCGTCGGGTCGGGCGGTGGCGAACGAGGGGCGGACTACCAGCCGCGGATGCGGCGGCCGTATTCGGTGTCGGGGTGCAGCAGGGCGTCGGCGACCCGGCCGCCGGAGTCCTTGGCGCCGCCGCCGAAGTTGAGGACTCCCCGGGCGTTGGCGCTGGCCGCGACGCCGTCCCAGTAGCGGGCCTCGCGCTCCCAGCGGACCTGTGCCAGCAGCCGCAGCAGCTCGCCCTCGTTCAGCCGTCCGGCCTCGGTCGTCCAGCTCGTGGCGCGGTGGGCGGCGATGCCGATCCCGGCGAGGACGGCGGGTGCGGAGATCGCCTCGCGCGCCGCGAAGTGCGGGTACAGGTGGGAGATCAGCGTCGAGAGCAGCGGCACGAGCTCCCGCTCGGCCCGCTCCGCGTCGATGCCCAGGACGAGGAGGTCGTCCTCGCGCACGGTCGAGGAGGACCGCTCCAGGCCGCGCTTGCCGTACAGAGTGGTGATCACCAGCACACGCAGCGCCGAGAGGGTCACCAGCTCCGGGTCGGTCCTGGTGAGCTGCCGTTTGCGAGCCTGCACCAGCTTGGCGAAGGGGACGATCCTCCCTTCGTGCTCGACCTTGACGGTGTCGGCGACCCGGTGGGCGAGCTGGGTGCCGATGTCGCGCTGGTCCATGGACATCGCCAGGTTCTTGGCGACGGGGACGCCCTCGACGTTGCGGTCGTAGAAGATCTGCCGGGCGTCCTCGACGCTCAGGCCGAAGTACAGCTCGAACGGCACTCGCACCGTGCCCAGTCGCTCGTACGTCACGCCGAAGCGCTCCGGGGCGTCGTACAGCTCGTGCCAAGCGGTGACCTGGGTCTCCCCGTCGATGGCGACGACCGGCGAGCCGGGCAGCACGGTGATGGTGCGGATGCCGCTGCCGGGGATCAGCTCCTCGCTCACCGCGCCGGGCTGTCCGTCCAGCCACAGGGTGATGGGCGGGGTGGACCAGGCCGAGCCGTGGTCGCCGTTGACGCCGGCGGCGATGTAAGCGGCGTAGGCCGTGACGTTCTTCCCCTTCTGGGACGCCTTGAGCATCCGCTGCACCAGGCCGCGCACCTCGGCGTGGCGGCGCAGGGCTCCGGACGCGTACTTCAGCGCCCTCTTGTCCTCCTCCGCCTTGGGCGAGGGGACGAGTTGGAGCAGCGTCGGCAGGCCCATGGTTCCGATCACCGCGTCCGGGCGGAACGGGGTGACGGTGAGCTGGACGCCCTCGACGGCGGCGGTCGGCATGGTGATGGGCACGAGCGGTTCCCTTCGGTTGGGGTGAGTGGACAGGAGGGGCCCGGCCGCGTTCGGGCGGCCACGGCACGACGGACGAGCACCGGTGAGTCCTGGCAGACCGCGAGAGAGACGCTGCCATCCGGAAGCGTCACCAGAGAAACATGAGCCTGAAAGCATTGTCAATCCAGTTATCGGGCTAGATGGACGGTATAGTCTCTTGGCAGCCAGCCGACCCCGGACGTCAGGAACGTCATGCCGAAGCCATCCGCCCAGGTGACCGCCGCCGACATCTCCCGCATGGCGGGAGTCACGCGCGCCACCGTCAGCAACTGGCGCCGCCGGCACGAGGACTTCCCGGCCCCGGCCGGTGGCACCGACGCCAGCCCGCTCTACGACCTCCAAGCCGTACGCGCCTGGCTGCGGGCGCGCGGCCACGTCGCGGCCGCCACCCCCGCCGAGGAGTTGCGCACCGTGCTGCGTCTCCACTCCGGCGACTCCGCCGCGACCCGCGCCCTCCCTCTCGTCCTGGCCGCCGCGCGCCGCGACAAGGACGCACTCACCGCCCTGACCGAGCTGCCCGACGCGGACCTGGCGACACGGGCCGGCGGTGCCGTGGCCGAGCTGTCCGGGACCGTCCCCGGCGCCGACGCCGTCCGCTACCAGCCGGGCGACGCCGACCTGCTGCGCGCCCTGCTCCGCTGCGTCCGCGACGACGGCGGGCAGAGCGCCCTCGACGTGCTGGCCGAACGGGAGTTGGACGACAGCGCCGCCTCCGGCGCGTACCAGACCCCCGAGCCGCTGTCCGACCTGATGGCCCGTCTCCTCGCCCCGGCCACCGATCCCTACCCGTCACGCGTGTTCGACCCGGCGTGCGGCAGCGCCACCACGCTCGTCGCCGCCGCCCGCCTGGGCGCCACACACCTGTACGGGCAGGACGTGCTGTCGGTCCAGGCGCAGCGCAGCGCCGTACGGCTCGCCCTCGCCGCGCCCGACGCGGACGTCGCGGTGCGCGACGGCGACAGCCTGCGCGCCGACGCCTTCCCCGGCCTGACCGTGGACGGCGTGCTGTGCGCTCCCCCGTACGGCGTCCGCGACTGGGGGCACGACGAGCTGGCCTACGATCCGCGCTGGGCGTACGGCCTCCCGCCGCGCGCGGAGTCCGAACTGGCCTGGGTCCAGCACGTCCTGCATCACCTGGAGCCCGGCGCCCTGGCCGTGCTGCTGCTGCCGCCCGCCCCCGCCGCCCGGCCGTCCGGCCGCCGGGTCCGTGCCGAACTACTGCGCGGCGGTGCGCTGCGCGCCGTGATCGCTCTCCCACCGGGTGCCGCCGCCCCCCTCCACATCGGGCTGCACCTGTGGGTGCTCCAGCGCCCCGAGCCGGACGGCGGCGGCGGCCGGGGCTCGGTGCTGTTCGTCGACACCGCCGAAGAACCGGCCGGGAACCGGCGGGGAACCGGTTCCGTCGACTGGGACCGTCTGACCGGGACGGCGCTCACCCACTGGCGGGCCTTCGCCGAGGACCCGTCCGGCTTCGTCTCCGTCCCCGGCACCGCCCACGCCGTCCCCGTCATCGACCTGATCGACGACGTCACCGATCTCACCCCGGCCCGCCACGTCCGCGCCGCCGGCCCCGCCGCGTCCCCGGCCGACATCGCCCGACAGACGCGCGAGCTGTACGGGCGCCTCACCGAGAGCGTCAAGTCCCTTGCGGCTTCCGGCGGTCATGGTGACTGGCGGCCCGCCGGCGACCAGCTCCGGTCGTGGCGCACGGCGACGGTCTCCGACCTGACGCGCGGCGCGGCGCTCACCCTCCACCAGACGGTCCCGGCCGGCGGGCGGGGGAAGCGGGTCGCCGAGTTGCCGAAGGAGTACGCCGGCCGTCCCGTCCTGACGGGGCAGGACGTGGCCACGGGCACCCCGGCCTCCGGAGAGCTCGACACCCCGATGAGCGCGTATGCCGTCGCCGAGCCCGGCGACGTGATCCTGCCCCGGGTGCTCAGCAGCTACAGGGGGGTCGCCGCCCGCGTCGCGGACGAGCGCGACGCGGGGCACGTCCTCGGCCCGACCCTGTTCCTGCTCCGTCCCGACCCCGACCGCCTGGACCCCTGGTTCCTGGCGGGTTTCCTCAGTGCCGAGGAGAACATCAGCAGCGCCTCCACGCTCGGCACCAGTGTCCGCCTCACCCCCGGACACCTGCGCGTCCCACTGCTCCCGCTGGAGGAGCAGCGCCGCTACGGCGAGGCGTTCCGCCGCCTCCACGACCTGCGCGCCGCCGCCCGCCGAGCCGCGGAACTCGCCGCGGAAGCGGTCGACCTCACCGCCTTGGGCCTCACCAGCGGCGCCCTGCTACCGCCCGAGGCGCCGTAAGACGTAAGGCCGCGAATCGGCTTGATCGCGTCACACCCAGGGTGTCTTGCGTGATCGAGATCTGTCCGGACTCATCCGGTGAGCCCGAGGGCGGCCAGGGCTCGCCGCACAGTTACGGGACGCGGTCAAGGTCGCGACGGCCCAGGCCAAGGAATTGGCGGAGGGCGGACGCTTCGCCCAGGCGGCCGAGGTGCTTCGGGCCGTCATTGCCCCGGCGGCGGAGGCGCTCGGTGCCGAGAACCTGCGCGTGCTGAGCCTGCGCAGGCGTCGAGCGGCGGTTCTCATCGTGGGCGGGGACTTCCGGTCGGCGCTCCCGGAGTTCGACGCCCTCGTCTCCGCGTACCGCCGCACGGCCGGGCGAACGCCCCGTCCTGTGTCCCCGGGGCTCCGGGGCGAAGACGTACCCCGGCCCCGACCAGGCCTTCGTCCGCGACCGCTCGTGCGTGCCCTGGAAGCGCCGAGGGCGGCCCGCGTCCTCCGGACGTCCGCCCGCTCCGGCCTCCGGTGACCGTGCTGCTCAGGCGTCGGTGATGTGCTGGTCGCGTCCGGCCATGTAGATCCGCGCGGAGTCACGGGCCTCGGCCCGCATGACGACCGCCTGGTTCCGGGCCCGCTCGTCCGGGGAGAGGGCAGGAGCCAGGTGCTCCTCCAGCAGCCGCCGCAGCCCGGCCGCCAAGGCCGGGTCCTCCTCCAGAAGCTGCTGCAAGCGCAACCGCCAGGCTCCCGTCAGCGCTTGCTCGGTCTCTTGGTCCGCCTCCTCGCGGGCCGTCAGCACCCGGCCCCGCAACGCCTCCAGCTCCGAGTCGACCTCCTCGGCCCGTTCGGGGCGGTGGCGCCGCCACCAGGCCACCACCGCGTCCCGCACGTGCTGCCAGCCGTCGGTGGCCATCGCGCTCACCAGTGCCCCGCCCGCCGCCGCGACGATCGGATCCATCCGCATCCCTCCCCTGTTCCGTGCCCTGTCCTGTGTCCCCGCTCCGTCGGGTTCTTCCGGCCGCCGGCATTCCGTCATGAGGGGACGGCGTCCCCGTCCGCTCTGCCATCTCTCCTGAGTTCGCGCAGGAGTTCGCGGCTCGCGGCCGTGAAAGGGTGGTCGGCCCCCAGAGCACGTTCGCGCCGGGCCACGACATCGGCCATGAGCTCGGCCCCCTCGTCCGGGTGGCCGAGGGCGGACCGGGTCCGGGCCAGGAGTTGCCTGGCCGAGAGCGCGATCGGGTAGTCGGGGCCGAAGCGGCGGTCGTACTCCTCGGTGACCAGCCGGATTTCCTCGTCGGCCGCCTCGATGCGGCCCAGCACGTACAACGCCCAGGCGTGATTGTGCCTGGCGCCCAGCGTGACGGTGTGGTCCGGGCCGAGGTGCCTCGCGCACTCCTGCGGCAGAGAGAGCAGGGTGCCGTCGTCCTCGGCCGTGAGTTCGGAGGCGGACAGGATCACCAGGAGGCTGGCGCGCGAGCGCAGGGTCAACGGGTGCGAGGGGCCCAGCACCGCGCGCCGGCCCGCCACGGTCCGCCGCAGGAGCGCCAGGGCCTCCTCACGTCTGCCGACGTTGCCGAGGACGAGCTGGAGGCCGTGACAGGTGTCCAGGGTGTCCGGATCGTCGGCGCCGACCAGCCGTTCCTGGGTGGCGCGGACGCTGCGGAGCAGAGGTTCGGCCTCGGCGTATCTCCCCAGCCGGAAGAGTGCCCGTCCCTCTCTGGACCGCGCGGCCAGCACGAGCCGGTGCTCCGGTCCGAGGCGCGGTTCCGCGAGAACCACCGCGGCGCGGACGGTCTCCCAGGCGGACAGGTAGTCCCCGGTGCGATGCAGGGCGACGGACAGCCGCGTCGCGACGGACAGCGCATCGGCCGCCGCCGACGGGTCGTCCGCCACCCGCCGCAGCAGGGCGAGCGCGTGGGGGGCGAGCAGCCGTAACCGCGGCTCGTACGGTCCGGCGTCGGGGACCGCGGGGACGGCCGCGTCGAGCAGCCGGATCGCCGTCGCGTCGAGGACCGCGAGTCCTTCGCGGGGTGTGGCGGCGGCGACGCTGTCGAGCAGTACGCCGTGGCTGCGCACGCAGCGCACGCCGGCGTCGACCAGTTCGGTCAGCGAGTGGTCGAGGAGTGCTCTGAGCGCGGTCTCGATGCGGGCGCGGGGCAGGACGTCGCCGACTTCCGGACTGTTCAGCACGGACAGGGGCAGCGGTTCGGGCGCCAGACGGGCCAGCAGCCTCAGCAGGGCCACGGCCTCGGGCAGCCCGTGGGCCTCGAACGAGTCGAGGGTCAGTTGCCATGTCCGGCCCACCAGATGCCGGGGGTCCTCCTCGTCCAAGGCGTCAGCTCCCTGGTCTATGAGCTCCACTCGTTCGCCCTCGTCGAGACAGCGTCCGTAGACCTCCATCGACCAGGGATCGATCAGTTGGTGGGAGAGGAAGCCGCCCGCGAGCGTGAGCGCCAGCGGCAGCCGTCCCAGCCGGTCGGCGATCTCGGCCGCCTGCTCCATTGTGCCGCTCTGCGGGGCCAGGTCACAGAGCACGCGCGCGGCGTCCTCGCGCGGCAGCACCCCGATGTGCTGCAACCGCGCCCCCGGCCACCATCGGGCGGCGGCCCGGCGAGTGGTGACCACGACGATGCCGCGGGGGCTGGTGCGCAGCCAGCTTCCGTCCCGGAGTATCGCGGGGTCGTCGGCGTTGTCGAGCACCAGCAGCCAGGGCTCGGCGGAGCGGTCGAGGTAGTCCCACACCAGATCGGCGGCGGGTCGGAAGCCGTTGCGGACCGCCAGCAGCTCGCCGTCGCCGGCTCCTCGGTCGGCGGCGACGGCGAGCATGCCGGCACGCAGACTCGCGCGGTCGGACGCGTTGACCCACAGTCCGACCCGGCCGAACTCCTCGGTGGCGGTCCGGAAGAAGTCGTAGGCGACGGCCGTCTTGCCGCAGCCGCCCATGCCGTGGAGTACGTGGATGTCGCAGCCGCGGTCCGATGCCGCGCTCTCCCGCAGGCGTTCCAGGACCTCGGCCCGGTCGCGCAGGACCACCGGAGGCCGGCCGACCATCGGGCGGCGGACGGAGTCGGGGGTGTCCGAGACGGGTTCCCGGCCGGCGTGGTGATGGTGGTGGTGCTCGCTGATGTGCTGGTCGCCCGACGCCTGGTAGACACGGCCGCCGTCCTCGGCACGGCCGTCCATCGCGCCCCTCATCGGCCCACGGCTGGCCGTCGTCGGGCGTTTGCCGTCATCGCGGTGACCGATGTTGCCTCCGCGCTGTGTGCGGGTGAAGAGACTTCCGGTTCCACAGTTCCCCAGCCTGGTTTTCCGGCGGCACCCGGTTGGACGTCAATGGTCCATATGGCTTAATTTCCGTCGCACGGACAGGTGATTCCTTTCTCGATCATTCGTTGATACACCAGTGCGGCGGAAGCGACAAGAGAGCCTGCCTGGAACAGCACTGCGAAACCACCGAACGCATATGCCACCCTTCCCCCATCTTGAGCAAGTCGACTCAAAAGAGGGTTTCCCGGGACACTCCGAGCGCTACAGTTGTAACATTTCGGCCGACTCGAAAGGTCGACCGGCAGGGTCGGCCAGAGGGGGTGATGGTGTGGTCAGGCCATGGGAAGCCGACCCCGCGACAGGGTTCAGAAGGAGACTGGGGAAGGCACCCCAGGAGTTAGGGGTGACGACGGACAACCCCGACTGCCCCGACATCTGGGAACTGGACAACGGGGATATCGCCGTCATCGGGAGAGATCTCACGGAATCACTCGGAAAGCACCTTCCCACAGGGGTCTCGATCGGCGCCGACGAGCGCCTGGTGATAATCCCAAGGAGCATGATGATCGCGGCGAAGCCGGATATTCCCAATGTTTGAATCGTTCCCGGGAAACTCATCAGAACGCCTCGACCGGAAGGCGTACCACCAGGACTTCTACCGCGTCTTCGAGAGCGGGATCAGGCACCTGAGAAAGCTTGAGCGGGGCCAGCACTTCAAGGAGAAGGGCTTCGCGAGCTGGGAGGCCTTCGCCGCCGGGGAGTGGGAGGAGGCACTCTCGCTCGTCGAGGAGAAACGCAAGCTCTACACCGAGCAGTTCCGGGACGCGGCCGACCGCGGCGTCCTGCAGCGCCGCCTCCGCGTCGTGGAATTCCCGGTGACCCCGTACGTGCAGTGGGAGTTCCACGTCCTCCGCCTGCGCGTGGAACTGGGCGACAACATCAGGGTGATCGACGCGCGGGCCATCTCCGACATCGAGATGCACCGCCCCGTTCCCGAGGTCGTGATCCTCGGGGACCGGGTCATGTACGAGGTGCTCTACGACGACGGAAACGCGGCGGGAGCCAACCGGTTCACCGATCCGGAGTTGATCGCCGAGACGTCAACAGGTTTCGACACCCTCTACGACCGCGCGGAGGACTTCCTCGGCTTCTTCGACCGGGAGATCTCCCCGCTTCCCCCGCCGCTGGTCGGCGACCGCGTCCCTGCCCATCACGGGCAACGCTGACCCGGTCACCGCCCTCGCCGTGACGGCGTCGGGCCACGCCGCCGGGGGACGGCGTGGCCCGACGTCTCATCGCCGGACGGTGCCCATGGGTGGTGGCCCTGGAGCGGCACCTGCGGACATTGATCGAGAACATGGAGGCCATGCTCGGTGTCCGCTTTCTCGCCACCGAGTACGGCACCGACCCCCGGCACGGCGGGCGGATCGACTCACTCGGTGCGGACGAGAACGGCAGCCCTGCGATCGTCGAGTACAAGCGCTCTCAACGAGAACGTAATCAGTCGGCGCGGAGTCCACTTGACCTCAAGCGGTGGGCAGGGCCCGGTGGGCGGTGGCGCCGGTGCCGGTTGAGCCCTCATCAGGCATGTTGTGGCTCACTCGCATCACTTTTTCCGCGGGGGTGAGAGCCCGTCAAAGCAGCCCGTTCACCCGTTTCCAGAACGTGAACCGGACCGCAAAGGCCAGACCGGCCGGATTGATACGCCGTCGACCGGAGTGGCTGCGCGCCCACCACCGTTTCGTTTGCCTGGGAGGCCGAGTCGCCGGGTTCAGTCGTCCTGGTCCACCGGGAGCCCCCAGCAAGCTCTCCGCGGCTCTCCCCGTCGGCTCACCCCGTGTGGTGGAACCGCACGGGCTCCGCCAGAGCCGCCATGGCACCGTCGAAGTCCGCCAGCCGGGCCGCGACCGTGGCGACGGCGAGCCGCTCCGGAAGGGCGGCGGAGAACTTCAGCCCGCGCACGGCCCGGGGGTCCACGTCGGGGAAGACGAGGTGCTCCCCCATGGTGTCGAGGACCGCGCGCCACATCTCGGGCGTCAGATCCTCCCGTAGCCGGACGCAGCGGTCGTTGGGCCGCTGCACCGGGTCGGCGATCGTCCGTAGGGTGGCGGCGAGGGTGGCGTTGGCCCGGTATCCGGCCCAGGTCCACCAGCGCACGTCGTTTCCGACCCGGGTCACCAGTGTCCCGCCCGGGTGGACGGTGTCCGGCGCCTTGGCCTCGCGCATCTCGGCCGGCCGCGCTTCGGCACGGCGGGTGAGCGTCACCGGCGGATCGGCTCCGAGCAGCACCTCCCTCATGGCCTGGGTCAGCGCGTACGACAACCCGATGATGCCGCCGCTGGTCCACTTGGCGACACCACCACTGTCGGTGGGTTCGACGAACACCCGTTTGCGTTTCCAGTCGATGAAGGTGACCTGCCAGCTCCGTCCGGCCAGCAGCAACCGTCTCGGGCCGGGGCGTTCCTCGGTCAGCACCGATGGGTCGGTTCGGCCGATCTCCTGCCGTCCGGACAGGACGGTGAATTGGGGCGGGGCGGTGAAGGAGGCGGTCAAGTCCATGAAATGCCGCCGCCCGAAGCGACGTTCCGCCTCGGGGCCGACGAACAGCATGCCGCCGTCCTCGTCGAGGAAGCCCTGCTCCAGCAGATGTCAAAGGACGGGGGCCGCCGAGCGGTCGAAGGGCGCCAGCCCGTTCCACTGCTCGTGCCACATCCGGTCTCCGAGCTTGTGCTCCTGCAGCGTGACGGCGAGGAGTTGCTGTGCGACGAGGTGGCGCGGCTCGGGTGGCGCGGTCACCGGTTCGACCCAGCCCCGTCCCCACAGCAGGAGGAGCCCGGCCGCCTGGAGCAGGGTGTCCTCGTCGGTGGTCAGGAACAGGCAGTTGCGTACGGTGTCGGCGCGGCGGCCGGTGCGTCCGATGCGCTGCAGGAACGACGCCACGGTGGTGGGCGAGTCGATCTGGATGACGCGGTCCAGGTCGCCGACGTCGATGCCGAGTTCCAGGGTGGAGGTGGAGACGATGACGCAGTCCCGCGCCTCGGCGAATGCCTGCTCCGAACGGGTGCGTTCGTCGACGGAGAGGGAGGCGTGGGAGAGGAAGACGGTCACGTCGCGGGCCCGTAGGGCCGCGCCGAGTTGTTCGACCTGCCGCCGCGAGTCGCAGAAGACGAGGCGTTTCTCTCCGCGGTGGAGGGCTGCGATCAGTTTGGCGGCGTTCTCCAGCGACCCCACGTAGTCCAGTTCCACCTCGCCCGCGGGCCGTGTCTCCCCAGGGGCGGCGGTGATCTCTGGGGCGACGACCCGGCCGGGACGCTGGCCTCTGCCCGCCCCTTGCAGCCATTCCAGCAGGTGCCGGGGGTTGCCGACCGTGGCCGACAGTCCGATGCGTTGGATGGTCCGCACGGTGCCCAGCAGGTGCGCGTGGTCGGTTGGCTGAGCGGCGTGGAAGCGACGGGCACGCAGTGGCTGACGCTCGCCGTCGTCGCCGCCCTGTTCCACCTGCGGTTCCGGCTGACTCTGACGCTCCCCGTGCCCGGGGTGGTGCCGCTGATCCTCGTGTCGGTCAACGCACTGGTGCTCTGGCTCATCGTATGGCTCACCGGCCTGCTGCACGTCGACGGCTTCTGGCCCCTCGTCGGGACGGTCGCCTCGATGTGGGCAGTGGAATGGCCGAGCCGCCTCGCGGAGGCCGCCGCAGAGGGCCCGGGCCAACCCACCCCAACCTCCGCACGCCCCCTTCCGGCCGGAGCACCACATGCCGCAGATGCCGCTGCGCCGACCAGGGCCTGCTCATCATCGGAGAGCACCTGTCATGCTCTCCCGCGGCTCGCTCACCAGGTGCCCGGAAACCGTTCGGTGGCCAACGAACGTGTATGGAACAGTAGTTCGCCGGCCGGCAGGGAGCCGGTGCAGGCGGTAAAGGGGAGTCTCGTGGCCGTGGTGCTGCCCGACGGTGTGGACGCCATCCTCGATCTGATCGGGGTGGGCTGGCCCAACGTCGACGAGGACGCCTACCGGGACATGGCCAAGGACCTGCGGGACTTCGCCGACGACGTCGACGAGGACGCCCACGCCGCCCACCAGAACATGCAGCGGCTGATCTCCTCGGGGGAGAGCGAGGCGCTGACCGCGCTGAACGGCTACTGGGGCAAGGTCAAGGACAAGCACCTGAAGGACCTGGCGGACGCGGCGCGGATCTTCGCCGGCGCGATGGACGCCGCGGCCGACATCATCGAGGGTCGCAAGTGGGTCGCCATCGGGGAGCTGACCGCGTGCGCGGCCTCGGCCGGCATCTCACTGGCCGCCGCCCCGTTCACCGCCGGGCTGTCCACGCTGATCGGCGCGGGCGCGATCCAGGCCTGCCGGATCGCGGTCAAGCGGGCCATCAAGGAGATGACGGAGTTGGCGGTCCAGGAGATCGTGACCGCGATGACCGCGCCGGCGGCGGCCGCGTTGGAGAACATGGCCGCCGAACTGGTGGTCCAGCTCGCCGCGGACGGGCTGGGTCTGCAGGACGGCGTCGACATGGACAAGGTGGGCGACGCCGGCAAGGAGGGACTGAAGGACGGCCTGACCCTCGCCTCCGCCGACGGTGTGCCGCACCTGGGCGGGCTGATCGGCACGCTCGACATCGACCCCGACGAGCACGACCGCGCCGCGACCAAGCTCAACGGGGTGAGCACTTCGCTCAACGGTCGCACCAGCGGCAAGCTGACCAAGGCCAAGGCCAGCCACAATCGCACCCGCGGCCGGGACGACATCGCCCAGGCCATCGATGCGGTCGCCGACAAGATGATGGGCTCGTTGGAGAAGGCCACCAAACAGCTCGGCGACCACCTCGGCGGCGCGCTCCCCAAGGGCGTGCGGAACATCTCCACCGCCCACACCACCAACGACAAGAACACCAAGGACAGGTTCGACGCCCTCAAGACCCCCGACACCACCGACGGCCGGAAGGGCGGCGGCCCGGGCGGAGGCGGCCCCTCGTCCCGGCGCGACGGCGATGCCTCGAACCCACACACCAAGCCCGACTCGCTGCGCACCGTCACGTCCGACCCGCGCACCCACAGCATCCCGCTGGGCAAGAAGACGTGTCTGAACGATCCGGTCGACGTGGCCACCGGCGAGATGACCCTGGCCCAGACCGACCTCGAACTCCCTGGCGTGCTGCCGCTGGTGCTGCGCCGCACCCACCTGTCCAACTACCGGTGGGGGCACTGGTTCGGCCGTTCCTGGGCCTCCACCCTGGACGAGCGGCTGCACGTCGACGGCGACGGCACGGTGGTCTGGGCGCGCGAGGACGGTTCGCTGCTGACCTACCCCGGGGTGCCGGAGCCGGGCGGAGAGCCGGTGCGGCCGGTGGAGGGACCGCGCCTGCCGCTGGCCCGCACTGCGGGCGAGTCCGGCGTCTCCTTCTCCGTCACCGATCCGCACACCGGGTGGACCCGGTACTTCGCCGAGGCGGAGCTGCCGGAGAGCGTCTTCGACGCCCCGGCCTTCTGCTGGTTGGCCGCGATCGAGGACCGCAACGGCAACCGGGTGGACATCGTCCGCGACCCGGGCGGCACCCCCACCGCGGTGGTCCACTCCGGCGGCTACCAGGTGGAGATCACCACCACCCGCCTCGACGGGGACGGCCCGGCACGGGTGACCGGCCTGGCCCTCCACACCCCGGACGGCCCCGTGACGGTGGTGTCCTACGGCTACGACGCGGCCGGGAACCTGGACGCGGTGGTCAACTCCTCGGGGCAGGCGCTGCGTTTCGCCTACGACGACGCGGCCCGCATCACCTCCTGGACCGACCGCAACGACTCCACCTTCCGGTACGTCTACGACGACGCCGGACGGGTGGTGGGCACGGTCGGGCCCGAGGGCATCCTCTCCTCGACCTTCGAATACGGCACGAACGAGGTGGGGAACCAGGTCACCCGCTACACCGACTCCACCGGCGCGGTCACCGTCCTGGAGATCAACGGGCTGCGTCAGGTCGTCGCGCGGACCGACCCGGCCGGCCACACCGCCCGGCAGACCTGGGACGGTCGGGACAACCTGCTGACCCGCACCGACGCGCTCGGCCGCACCACGGCGTGGACGTACGACGACGCGGACAACGTCACCGGGGTCACGTTCCCCGACGGCAGCACCGCCACGGCCCACTACAACGAGCTCAACCTGCCGGTGGAGATCACCGGCCCGGACGGCACCAGCTGGCGTCAGACGTATGACGAGCGCGGCAATCGCACCTCCGTCACCGCCCCGGACGGGACGGTCACCACCTTCACGCACGACGACCGCGGCGCGGTGGTGGCCGTCACCGACCCGGCGGGCACCGTCCAGTACCTGACCAACGACGCCGCCGGGCTGCCGTTGACGGTGACCGACGCCGCCGGACACATCGCCACCATGGTCCGCGACGCGTTCGGTCGCCCCACCGAGATCACCGATCTTTCCCCTGCCTCCGGCGGGGAGACCCCCAGGGGCGCGGTCACGCGCCTGGAGTGGACGGTCGAGGGGCACCCGGCCCGCCGCACCGCGCCGGACGGCAGCACCGAGTCCTGGACGTGGGACGGCGAGGGCAACTGCACCTCCCACACCGACCCGAACGGCGGCACCACCCGCTTCGAGCACACCCACTTCGACAAGCTCGCCGCCCGCACCGGCCCGGACGGGGCGCGCTACGAGTTCCGCTACGACACCGAGCTGCGTCTCACCCAGGTCACCGACCCTCAGGGGCTGACCTGGGACTACACCTACGACCGGCTCGGCCGGCTGATATCCGAGACCGACTTCGACGGCCGCACCGTCACCTACGACCACGATGCCGCGGGTCGCCTCACCTCCTACACCACCCCGCTGGGCCACCGGATCCGCTACGAGCACGACGTCCTGGACCGTCTGGTGGCCAAGGAGGCCGAGGGGGCGCGCACCGAGTACACCTACGACGCCGCCGGCCACCTGATACGCGTCGCCTCTCCCACCTCGACCCTCACCGTGGAGTACGACGTCCTCGGCCGCGTCCTGGCCGAGACCGTCGACGGCCGTACCATCCGCTACACCTACGACGTCCTCGGTCGCCGCACCTCCCGCACCACCCCCGGCGGCGCGGTCACCGAGCTGACCTACGACGAGGTCGGCAACCGCACCGCCCTGACCGCCTCCGGCCACACCCTCGCCTTTCGGCACGACGCGCTGGGTCGCGAGCTGGAACGTTCCTTCGGACCGCCTGGCCGGCCCGTCACCCTGGCCACCGCCTTCGACCGGCTCGGCCGTCCGACCGAGCAGTCCCTGGCCGCGGCCGGGCGCACCCTGCGCTCCCGCGCCTACACCTACCGGCCCGACGGCCACCTCACCTCCATCACCGACCGGCTCACCGGCACCACCCGCCACGTCGACCTCGACCCGGTCGGCCGCCCCCTGACCGTCACCGCCGAGGACTGGACGGAGACCTACGCCTACGATGCGGCGGGCAACCAGACCTCCGCCCACTGGCCCGATGTCGCGCCGCACCCCGAGGCCCGCGGCTCCCGTGCCTACCACGGCACCCGTCTTCTCCAAGCCGGCCGCGTCCGCTACGCGTACGACGGGGCCGGCCGCACCGTCCTGCGGCAGAAAACCTACCTGTCGAAGAAGCCCGACACCTGGCGCTACGAGTGGGACGCCGAGGACCGCCTGATCTCCTGCACCACCCCGGACGGCACCCTCTGGCGCTACCGCTACGACCCGTTGGGCCGCCGCACCGCCAAGCAGCGCCTCACGGTGGATGGCGAGGTCGCCGAGGAGATCCGCTTCACCTGGGACGGCACCCGCTTGGCCGAGGAGACCAACACCGCCACCCACACCGTCCTGACCTGGGACCACGACGGCCACCGCCCGCTGGCCCAGACCGAACGCCTCCTCGACCCCGACGACCAGGCCGAGGTCGATCGCCGCTTCTTCGCCATCGTCACCGACCTGATCGGCACCCCCACCGAACTCGTCGACGAGACGGGCGAGATCGCCTGGCACACCCGCACCACCCTGTGGGGCACCACCACCTGGAACACCGACGCCACCGCCTACACCCCGCTGCGCTTCCCCGGTCAGTACGCCGACCCCGAGACCGGGCTGCACTACAACTACTTCCGCCACTACGACCCGGACACCGGCCGCTACACCACCCCCGACCCCCTCGGCCTCGCCCCGGCGCCCAACCCGGTCACCTACCCCCACAACCCCCACGTCTGGACCGACCCCCTCGGCCTGGCGCCGTGTGACGAGAGTGACCCCGAATGGGGTGGCCGGGTCCAGTACGGCGCGCCCGGCCCGCACGGGCGGGCCACAAGCATGCACGCCACCATCACCAAGGCCATGATCGGCGGGAAGACCGACCCGCAGGTCGATCCGGCCGGCTGGGTGAGCAATCAGGGATACAACAGGGCCCACCTGCTCGGTGCGCAGCTCGGCGGCTCCAACAAGGATCCTCGAAACTTCGTCACCATGCACTACTATGCGAATTCCCCGGTCATGCGGGGAATCGAACGGCAGGTGAGACTGGCGGCCGAAGCGGGAGAAATAATTCAGTACAGCGTGACACCGATCTATCGGGATGGCAACAGTAAAATCCCTCTCGGTGTGACCATAGAGGCATACGGAGACAAGGGATTCACGTTTACGCCTCGCGGGTCCGACGGCGGCGGAGTGAACGTGGTGACCATCCTCAATGTGCCCAAACGTTGACCGGTCTCCACGGACAGTGAGAGAAAGCCCTGTACGGCCAAGAAAACCGCACCAAACGAGGTTCTGTGATGAGCGGCAAGATCAATCGTCTTACATCCATCGTCGTCCCTCCTGGTTCCCCCATGCGGAAGGACTGGGATTCCCACCAGCAGGAAATCGGATTCTCGCTGCCGGAGGACTACAAGGAACTCATCGAGACTTACGGCGGAAGCCACTGGGACGACTACCTTTACATCCTTGAACCGGAATGCTCGAATGTCCACTATGACATGATCAAGTGGGAGCGGGAGCAGAGCGAGATCCTCGAAGAGGACTGGGAATTCGAGGAAAAGCCCGTCCAGCTCCAACCGGAAGGAAGTCGACTGGCCCCTTGGGGTACCACCGACAACGGAGAGGTACTCTTCTGGCTGGTACTTCCCGGAGAAGACCCGGACAACTGGACCGTCATGATCCGGGAAGCTCGCGGAGAAGGTTGGGAGCACTTCGAGATGGGATGCGCCGATTTCCTTGCGGCTGCACTGACGGGAGAGGTGCGTTCCGAAATCCTGTCCTCTCGTTTTCCCTTGGATAAACACAGGGTCGAGCTCCTGCGTGCCGCTGACTGATTGCTTTCCCGTGCACGGAGGCAGAGAAATTCAGGAAAACAAGCAGGGGGCTGGGGCGGAAACTCTTCCCTGTGGGGTACGGGACCGTCGAGAACGGGCTGGTGCTCGTCGACGGTCTCGGCCGGTTCTTCTGTCTGCACTTCATGGGACCGTACTTCCTGGGCGTCGGCGAGGCGCAGGCGTTGTCGAGTCTCATGACCGGCGAACGGGGTCCGGCGGAGGACCGCTATGCCTGGGGGAGGCCCTGGTGTCATTTCCCCTCTCCTGGTACAGGGCACCGTCGTCAGTCAAAGGGAGAGGGCTCCCCACCTCGCCGTCTCGGGGGACGCTCAGTCGAGACAGAACTCGTTGCCCTCGATGTCCTGCATCACGATGCACGAGTCGTTGCCGTCGTACAGCAGCCGCTCGCGTACCGCGCCGAGCGCGACCAGGCGTGCGCACTCGGCCTCGAGTGCGGCCAGGCGCTCCTCACCCACGAGTCCGGTGCCGACCCGCACGTCAAGGTGCCCCCGATTCTTGACGACCTTGCCTTCGGGAACGCGTTGGAAGAACAGGCGCGGGCCCACACCCGAGGGATCAACGCTGGCGAACCGTGACCCCTGGTCCTCCGGCTCACCGGCCGCGCAAGCCTCGCCGCCGGCCTCCGCCGCCACGTCCGCAGCCCCGCCGGGCCCTCGGCCACCTTGGACGTCAGGTGATCGAATCGGACACCCCGCGAGAACGACGCAGCCCTGCCCCATGTCTCGGCAGAGGCCGAGACATGGCTCCGCCGACACGGCTGGAGGGCCGCCGGTGGCGGTGGCGCTTTCCCCGGATCGGGGTGTGTCATTCAAGAAGGGTGATTCTTCACCCGATGATGCACAGCGAGGAAAGCCTGGAGGCGGAGTTCGAGCGTCCTCGGAGCCGCCCGACCAACGAATCGGCCACCTGTCCTCTGCGAGTTCACGGTGGACCTTTCCGGTGATCCGGCCCGGTACGCCGAGCGGCTGCGCTCGGTGCTCTCGGCCGCGGTGAGCCAGGGGGTCACCGCGGACTTCGAGGAGGGCGAACTCCCCACCGAGGGCGTACCGGACTGGTTCGTCGCGGCCTGCTCACCGGGCGGGGACGGGGCTCCGGACTTCGCGAGGAGCGGGCGTGCCGCGTACGAGGCCCACACGGGGGCCGGCCGTGGTCGCTCCAGAACTGGCTCCACCGGTTCGACCTCGATGACGACTCCAGGGGGTGGGAGTGGTGGGACGTCACCCGGGCCGGGCCCTCCCGCGTACGGACCTGGGTCGACAGCTGGGAGAGTCCTTCTTCGGCTGCCAGACCTGCGCTGGGCCGCGCTCACCGCCGGTACGTTCGGTCACGCTTCAACCCCTGCCTCACCGCGCCATTCAGGTCGGCCTCTCGGAGGAGCCGTGGAACGGTACGTCGAGGCCGGCCGTCTCGACGAGGCGGCGTCCGGGCTTCCGCGGGAGGTCTCGTACCCGTTGCCCGAGGGGATCCGCAAACGCATCGGCGGCACGGAGACGGGCGGGGAATTCCCGGCACGGCCGTAGACGCTGCCTCCCCAGGACCGCGGCACCCGACAGGGGGCACGACACCGTGTGGCCGCCGGGGCCCCCGCTCCCGACCGCGCCCGTCAGCCGGCCCGGATCCACCACCGAGTACGCCCAGCCGGCACGCCGCGTCGGTCGGCAGACTTCGGGCCTCTTCACCGCCCTCCGATCGGGCCCGCCCGTGTGACCTGCCGCGCCACGGACCACCGGAGACCTTCCACACATCCGTCCGCCGACACGTGGGCCCTCTCCATCACACCGGGCCGGAAGGCCGCTCGCCCTGCCGCTCGCGGTCGGGCGGATCGCTGCGGGACCGGCGGACGGCACCGCCTCCACGGGCGCGTACGCGGTCGGAACCTCCACGCTCCGGTGCGGCACGGGCACATGCTCGGGCTGGGCTTCGAGTTGTGACCGTCCCCGACGTGGTCTGCTGCGCATCGCGGTCTCCGGCGGGGCGAGTGCCTGCCGGTGGGCAAGACAGCCCGGGCCGAGACCCTGCTGCTCGGCCACCTGCCGGCCGGCAGATCGGCCCGGTGGACCGGATTCCTCCCATATAGGGCCACGCATCCGTCCGCAGCGTTCCGCTGAGAACAGACACCAAGGCAGGAAAAGAAATCGGAGGAATTGATTCCGGCAGCGTCTCAGCCGTCTGAATCCCGGTACCCGTTCACCGCTCCCACCCGACGGGATGTCAGCAGTACCCCAAGTGTCCATGCGATAAACTTCTTTCGCGCCGCGCGCCTTCCCGGAGGGTACGAGTGCGGAGTTCGCGAACCACTTCCAGGCCGTGAGCACGGGACGACGGATCCACCATGGACCTCACCTCGCGTGAGGGCGGATGCCCCGGTGGGGCAACCCCTGTCGCACCACTTTCACGCCGAGGAGTGGTCCTGTATGAACCCTGTCGAGTACAAGCCCGCGCGCCGTGGTTGGGGCCGTGAGGTCCTGGTCGGTACCGTCGCCGGAATCATTTCCGGTCTCGTGCTGGATGCGCTGGCGGCGGCAGCGCATTGGCTCTTTTGAGCCGGACGGGCGGCGGGTCCGGGAGCCCACCGCCCCTTACTGGATCGAGGCGATCCCGCGACCGGGAATCCTTCCTTCAGAACAGCATTCCCTGCCGCCCTCGACCCTTCTTGACGTTCTTTCCCGAGCCACGGTTGTTCCTCCCACTGCGCTTGGGGCGCCTCTGGTGCGGAACACGTGCTTCCGGCGGAAGGTTGCCCCAAGTGGGACGGAGGCCGTCGAGTCGGACCTCCCCCACGAGTTTCTTCAGATAGGCCCTTGTCTCCTCGTCCGTGGAGTAGAGCACCGCCGCACGGCTCGCGCGGGTCAGCAGCACGTGGTAGGCATGGCGGACACATCGTTCGAACTCGTCGTCGTCCAGACTGCCGACGTTCACCTTCGGGTCCTGGGAGCCGGGCACCGCAACCCTCCTGAGCCCCGTCTCGTCCTTCCGGGATTTCCCCCGCTGGAACACCCACCGGTCCCCGCGGCGCACCATGTCGTCCCCCATGATCACGCCGCACCAATCCCATTCGAGTCCCTGCGCCGTGTACACACAGCCGATCTGACCGACCCCGTTCGGATGAACCGACCAGATGTCGGAAGGAGGAACCTCACCACCCTCGCAGTACTTGTCACCCTTGGCGTTCCAGGGGCGGTGCCAGTCTCCGATGCGGACATCGGGTTCGAGTCTCAGTTCATCGCCCTGCGGTTCGCTCCAGGGCCAGCAGAAACCGGCGACCATACGCGCCGACGCGCCGGCGGCGGCTTCCGTCCGGATGATCCGCTCCAGTTCTTCGGGGGTGTCGACGGTCTCGACGTGCATCAGTCCGTCCGGCGTCCACTCCCTCGGTTCCTCTCCCGACATCTCCAGAAGGCCGTGCACCCAGCGCAAGTAGGCGTCGCTCCCACCGCACCTGAACTGCTCCCGCAGGTGGTATCGACGCACGGTGGTTCCGTGGCGCTCCGCGGCGTCCTCGATCAGTTTCACCGTGCCCACCTCGTCGGGCCTGAGAGACTGCCCCCTCGTCCAGGAAGAAAACCGTCAGCCGCGAGGCGTCCAACAACTCGTCCACTTGGGGCTTCTTCCCCCACTTCTCCTGTGGCCAGAACCGATTGGTGGAACGCGCCCGAATTCGGTGTGCCTCGTCGCAGATCAGCACGTCCAATGGGGGCTCGGGCGGAGTGACGAAGCTGCTGAAGTAGGTAAAACTCTCCTTGAACTCCCTGTCGCCGTAGCCCACGTGTTCCTGCATGGCACTGTTGAAGGCGCCCGAACCGCTCGCGTACTTGACACTCCGCCCCTCGGCCTCGAAGCGCGCCTTGAGTTCCAGACCGATCGCGCTCTTCCCGGTGCCGGCACCACCGGTCACCAGGAACACAGCTCGTTTCGGGTTGTCAACAAGAGCTGTCTGTTCCGGAGGGTCGAGAACCTGGGCCGCGGCCTTGAGGGCGTCCTCCACCACTTCCCTCTGTGCCCCGCGCAGCGTGAACACGGTGTCCTCGCCACGCGAGTTGATCATGGCGTCCAACAGGGGCGTGTTCCGCAGATTCATCCGCTGCAGCAGTAGCTCGGCCTCCGAGGCACCGCCGTCTTCCGCGAAATACCGGCGCATGTCCTGTAGAAGCTGTTTCCGGCCGTCACTCGTGTAGGTGCGGGCGTATATCCCGGTGGGCACGTCGATGTCGAACAGCGGCTTCACCGACTCGTCGGACGCGTTGTGCAGGTAGGCGAAGCCGCCGCACTCGAAGGACAGCCCGTTCAGCGGTCCTTTGTCACCGGTGAAGAGATGGTGGTACTCGCGCAGTTGCACGACCGGGTGCTTCTTCTTCTCGTTCTTCTCTCCCAGCCCCGGCACGCGGACCATCTCGGCCGTGGCCTCCTCCACCCTGGTCACGGTCGACCACCGCTTCAGCTCGACGAGCTGGACCGAGATGCGTCCGTTCTTCGGATGACGGCCGACCAGGACCACGTCGATGAGGCGAGGCCCACCGGGACGGTCGTCCTCTTCGGTCGTCGCCGCGCATTCGACGATCATCTCCACATTGCCACGGTCGGCCGCCACCAGGTCCTCGGCCAAGGTGACGAGACTCTCCGCCCACGCCGAGCTTTCGCCCTCCGATGCCTCGCTGCCCCGGAAGCGCTTCCACCTCGCGGCGAGGTGAGGCACCATTCTGCGCCGTTCGTTCAGAGCGAGCAGGTCCCTGGCCGAGAGTTTCAGCAAGAGCATGGACACGAGGTGGTTCCCCCAGAACACGAGTGGTCTCGTGCGGGTGGGGGCGTGTCCTGTCGGAGGAAGCCCGTCGGGCCGCGATTCGGTCAGGTGATGCCGGACGACCGGTCCTGCGTACGAGCACCGGTTCCTGCTTCTTCACGGTGCGGATGTTCGGTTCGCCGTGCCTGCTCGACGGCATGGCTCCGCCGAAGGGTCACACTGCGGCCACTTCTCGCCTCTCTCCGACGAGTTCCCGCAACTTCTCCTGCGTCTCCGGGTCCGTCGAGTAGACCACCGTGCCGACCATGCCGCGGGTCAGCAGCACCTTGTAGGTGTTGCGAATCAGGCGGTCCACGTCGGCATCCGGTGTGGACTTCTTGAACACCGGGTCCTTGGACGCCGTACGGTCGGTGACCCACCGGTCGCCGCGCCAGACCAGGTCCGGGCCGATGATGACGCCCGACCAGTCGTACTCGAAACCCTGCGCGGTGTAGACGCAGCCGACCTGCCCGAAACCGGCCGGATCGGTGGCCCACAGCGCCGCCGGGGGCGCGCCGGAGACGGAACGGTCGCCGCGCAGGTTCCAGGGGCGGGCCCAGTCGCCGATCACCACGTCCGCCGGAAGCGGGTCGCCCGGCTTCGGCTCCGGCGACCACTTCCAGCAGTAGCCGGCGGATATGCGGGCGCCGTAGCCCTGGGCACGGCGCTCCTCCAGGAACGCTTCCATCTCCTGGGGGCTGTCGGCGACGAGGAGCCGCATCCGACCGTCGGGTTCCCACACCACCGGGCCGCCCGGTTCCAGGCCGAGGAGCCGCACCACCCACCGCAGGTAGGCATCGCTGCCGCCGCAGCGGAACTGGCTGTCCAGCGGAATGACGTGACAGGTGAGATTCCTTCTGGCCGCGGCCGCCATGATCTCCGCGACCGTGCCCATCTCGCCGGGCCGCACCACTTGGTGCTCGTCGAGGAGGAAGACAGGGACGCGGGCGACATCGATGAGCTCGTCGATCTGCGGTTTGCCGGTGCGGTGTTCGGCCTTGGTGTAGCGGTTGGCGGAGGTTTCGCGGATGCGGTGGGCCTCGTCGCAGATCAGGACGTCGAGAGAGTTCTTCTCGGCCGTCATGAAGCTGTTGAAGTACTTGAACAGGTCCTGCACCTCGCGCTTTCGGGCGCCCGCGACCTTGCGCATGGTCTTGGTGAACGACTGGGAGCCGGTGGCGTGCAGGGTGGGGACGCCCTGCCGGTACAGCTCGCCGAGCAGAGAGCGCGATGACGCTCTTGCCCGTGCCAGGGCCACCGGTGACGACCACGACCTCCTTGTGGTCGGATTGTTTGGCCCTGCGCACGGCGTTGAGCACCATGCGGTACGCGACCTGCTGCTCGTCGAGGAGGACGAACTGCTCGCGTTCGCGCACCTCCTGGGCGGCGACGGACATCAGCTGCCTGGACGGGACCGCCTTGCCGGAGAGGAGTTCGTCGGCCGCGCGGGCGCCCGGGTGCTCGGTGCTCAGCTTGGCGCGGAGGTAGTCGATGAACGCCCCCCGGCTCCCGGCGGTGTAGAGCTGTCCCCGGTCGTCGGTCTCGATCTCGCGCAGGCCGCTGACGCCGAATTCGGTGGCGTTGTGGAGGTAGGCGACACCACTGACGCGCTCCGGGTGCTCGGCGACCGCGCCGTTGAAGTTGACGAGGTACTCGCAGTAACGACGGACCTGTTCGATGGGGTTGAGGACCGGGCGAGCGTACGCGTCGATGTGGCACAGCGTCGGGTCGTCCTCGTCCGGTGTGGCCTGGCTCCACTGCTTCAGCTCGACCACGACGTACGACGGTTCTCCGGTGACCGGGTGCACTCCGGCGAGCACGGCGTCGGCGCGCTTGCTGTTCAGCGGCAGCGCGTACTCCAGCATGATCTCCACGCCACCGAGGCCGGCCTCGGTGAGTGCCGTGGCCAACACAGGGATGCTCCGTTCCCAGGAGCGGACCTCGGGGAGGCCTGGTCGGTGGCCGTGCGTGTGGACGAACTGCTCGGTGAGACGCAGGAAGAGCGAGCTGTCGAACGCCATGACGGCGATCGTCTCGGCGGACTCACGGAACAGCAAGGAAAGCCCCCAGGCAGCACGGAAGAACTCGTGCGGGTGGGGGCATGTCCTTCGAAACTCCACGGGAGTGGAGCGGAAGCCCGTCGGGCCGCGATGACGATGTGATCAAGGGTAATCGTGTGGCGGAAGACGGTGGAGCTTTCCGGTCAGGCCCCAAAAGGCGGTGTGGCCTTCCGCGGACGAATTCGACAAGCCTCCGGCCGAGCACGCTCAGGTGCTCCGCCCGTGGCCTGTTGGGGAACCGAGTACGGCTACTCATGCCTCCGGCCACGGTTCGTCGGCACGGTGGGGGGATGAACAGCACGGCCCGGACGAGGGCTTCCCGAGGCACCGACGCCCTGGTGGCGGTGCTCCTGTTCCTGCTGGACGCCGCGCTGGTCGGTGTGCTGCTCTACCTCACCGCCGTGTCCTACGGCTTCGACGTCGTGCCCGACCGGGAGGCGGCGGCCGGCATGGCGGGGAAGGCCGCCGTGGCGTGTGCGGTCGGCGCGGTGGTCACGGCCGTGCCGGCGGCCCGGGCGCGGGCGTGGATCGTCTTCACCGTCCAGGCCGTCGCCCTCGGCGGCTCCACCCTGTTCTTCGTCCTGCTCGCCGTGCGGTGAGGCGCGGGTTCGATCGACGCGGTTCGTCGGGATGCCCGCCGGGAACGGTCAGCGTCGGCGGCCGAGGGTGGGCAGCCCGCCCGAGACGGTCCGGACGCTGGTGCCGCGTTCCGTGATGTCGCGGAGTTCCTCCCGGGACGCCTCGGCCTCGCGGTCGTCGTCGTACGCGAGCGCGTCGGACCACACCGCGGACGCGGGGAACGGGCGCCCTCCGTTCCGTCGGGTCGTGGTCTTCGCGATCCGTCGGACCGTCACCGGCTGCTCTTGGCGGCGCTTCCCCCCGGAACCGCTCCTTTTCTCGCCCTGCCCGCCGTTCTTGCGGGACGAACAGGCGCACCCCATGCCGATGAGGAGGTCGCACCGCTTGCACCTGGTTCCGCTCATCCAGACCCACCCCCGAGAACCCTCTTGGGCCGACGACGTGTCGACCACTATCAGCCTACGCACGCGTTCACGGACGTCAATGCCTTTGACTCAGTTTTCACATGCTTTTCTCCAAGGGTCGCCGGTCCGTGCTCCCGGAGGGAAGTGGTTCCGAGGAGTGGGCGGGCGAGGACTTGCGGAGCCCCTCTCCCGGGTCTCCCGGGCGGCACCACGGTGGTGGCTCCCGCCCCATGCGGTTTTGTTCACGCGTGCCGACGACGGTTGTACATCGCCGCGGTAGGCAACCGAACCGGCATGACAGGAATGAACCGGGCGGCTGCCGCCGTCGTGGGGCTCGTGGTGTTCGCGGTGCCGGCCGTGGTCGGCTGCTCCTCCTCGCCGAAACAGGAACTGATCGAGAGCACCGACGAGCGATGCCGCACGATCAACGAGCGGTTCGCCGGCGACCTCGCGTACGGCGAGGGCATCGGCGTCGAGTCGGTGTCGAAGCTGCGCGAACGGGTGGCCCTCCTGAAGGACCTGCGCAGCCACGTGCGCAAGATGCCCAAGCCGGAAACCGGTCGGGCCGAGCTGAACGGCTGGCTGGACAAGCTCGGCGAGTACATCACCGGCCTGGACGATTTGAGGAGCCAACTCCAAAACTATCGGCCCGGAATGGACCTGGTGGTGATCCTGCAGGCGGGCGTCAATCACGACGCGGCGAAGGCCGTCGGCTCGGCGGCGAAGCGCTTCGGGTTCGAGGACTGTGCGCAGACCCGGAAGTGGGAGCACATCGCCTCCTGATGCCGCGACGCCCGCGCGACGCCCGGCCGCCGACCCGATCGCTCGGCGGCCGGGCCGCGATCCCGGGCGACGGCGCGGCGTTCGCCCCGGGGCCTTCCGCCGGCTCGCTCCGGCCCCGGCCGCTCCCGGCTCAGCGACGGGCGCGGCCCACCCACCGGTCCAGCCAGGCGAACGCCTCGTCCTGCATATCGCGGGTGAAGACGTGTCCCAGCTCCGGCCACACCTTCGTCCGGAGCCGGTCGTCCGCGTGTCGGGAGCGCCAGACGGCCCGCAGCTTCCGGTAGGCCGTCTCCACGCCGGCGGCGGTGAACAGCGTGTCCCGTCCGCCGTTGAAGAACAGCATCGGTTTGGGGGCCGCGATGCTCGCCACGTCGGGAATGTCCAGGTGCCGGGAGAGCCCGGGGTGGAGCATGAAGTAGGCGGACTGGCCGCGCAGGGTGTTGTCGCCCGGCACCATCATCTCCTTCAGGCCGGTCATCCAGCAGACGGAGACCGCCGCGCGGACGTGGTCCGACAGCGCGGCCACCTGCCACGCCCGCCAGGCGCCCATGGAGAAGCCCAGCGCCGCGACCCTGTCGCCGTCGACCTCGGGCAGGGACGCGAGGAAGGCCGCCGCGCGCTGGTCCTCCCGTGCCATGAGGCCGGCCGGTGACGAGCCGAGGTGGAGCAGGTTGCTCGCGAGGGCCTGTTGGCCCTCGTAGGCGAGTCCGGAGCGGTCGCCCCAGCCCAGGGCGTCGACGGCGAGCACCGCGTAGCCGCGGCGGGCGAGTTCGTCGCCCACGAAGCGTCCGCCGAAGCACCTGTCCGCCCAGGCCCGCGCCGACGACAGCTTCGCCTCGTCGTACCAGGGGCGGACGAGCTTCTCCTTGCCGATGTCGAACGTCGAGCCGTGGTCGTGCAGCAGGAGGACCGCCGGGAACGGGCCCCTGCCCTCCGGCAGGAGCATCGTCGCGCGTACCCGGCTGAAGCGTGTCACGTCGAAGTGGACGATCCGCCGGCGGTGGCCCTCCTCCACTCGCTCGTCGACGGTCTCCGCGTCGAACGGGGAGTCGTCCGCCGGGTGGAGGAGGTGCGCCTCGACGGTGGCGCGGGCGGTCGCGCGCCAGGTGGGGAAGTCCCGGATCGGGGACGTGCCCCAGGCGAGCGGGAAGGTCAGCTCCTCCTTGAGCCGTTCGTGGAAGGCCGGGAGGTTGTCGCCCACCACGGCCGGGGACTCGACGTCCGAGGAGGAGGAGGCCGGTGCGGTGCCGGGCGGCGTCGGTTCCGTCGGGGCGGTGGAGGCCCGCCTGCCCGGGTGCGTCATGTGTGCGCCCTTCCGCCGGGGCCCGTCGGTGGCTGAAACGAATCGACAACGGATCGGCGCGGAACCTAGCGAGGGGCCACCGCCCGCACAAGGGCGCCGGCGGCCACGGGAAAGGGGGGAGGGTCGCGCCGTCCGGACGACGGCGCGACCCTCCGGGTGTGGCTTGGTGTGGCGCGCGCTACTTGACGTTGACCGCCGCCCAGGCCGCGTTCACGGCCTGGTGCTCGGCGCTGCCGCTGCCGTACAGGTCGGCGGCGGCCGACAGGGTCGCGGTGCGGGCGCCCGCGTACTTGGTGGTGGAGGTCATGTAGACGGTCAGGGCGCGGTACCAGATCTTCTCGGCCTTGGCGCGGCCGATGCCCGTGACGGCCTTGCCGTCGTAGGTGGGCGAGTCGTAGCTCACGCCGTTGATCGTCTTGGCGCCGCTGCCCTCGCTGAGCAGGTAGAAGAAGTGGTTGGCCGGGCCCGAGGAGTAGTGGACGTCCACGCTGCCCAGGGTGGAGGACCAGTAGTCCCTGGAGTTGCCGTCGCGGCTGGGCTTGTCCATGTAGCGCAGCGGGGTGCCGTTGCCGCGGATGTCGATCTTCTCGCCGACGAGGTAGTCGCCGACGTCCGTGCTGTTGGCGGCCCGGAACTCCACGGCCGCCGCGAAGATGTCGGAGGTCGCCTCGTTCAGGCCGCCGGACTCGCCGCTGTAGTTGAGGCGGGCGGTGTTGGAGGTGACGCCGTGGGTCATCTCGTGGGCGGCGACGTCGATCGACGTCAGCGGCTTGGAGTTGCCGGCCCCGTCGCCGTAGGTCATGCAGAAGCAGGAGTCCGACCAGAAGGCGTTGGCGTAGGCGTTGCCGTAGTGGACGCGGCTGTAGGCCGCTCTTCCGTCGTTGCGGATGCCGTTGCGGCCGTGCACGTTCTTGTAGTAGTCCCAGGTCAGGGCCGCGCCGTAGTGAGCGTCCACACCGGCGGTCTGGCGGTTGGACGCCAGGCCGTTGCCCCAGACGTCGTCGGCGTCGGTGAAGAGCGTGCCGGTGCCGGAGGTGCCGCCGTTCAGGTCGTGGGTCTTGTGACCGCCGCGGGCGGCGTCGGTCAGCGTGTACGAGCTGCCCGAGCCGCTGGTGCCGAGGGTGACCCGGCCGCTGTACATGCTCTCGCCGGTACCGGTGTGCACGCCCTCCCACTCGGCGAGCTTCTTCCCGGTGCGGGCGTCGGTGACGACGTGGAGTTCGCTGGGGGTGCCGTCCTCCTGGACGCCGGTCACCACGGTCTCCCAGGCGAGCGCCGGCTTGCCGTCGGCCGCCCAGATCACCTTGCGGGGGGCGTCCCCGGCCTCGGCCTCCGCCGTCTCCTGCGCGGAGGCCGCCCGCAGGGCGGACTTCTCCGCCGCCGCGGCGGACACGTCCGCGCTGGTGCTCGCCACCGTGATGCGGGCCGCGGTGGCCTTGGTGACGTCGCGGGTGCCGTTCTTCTTCTCGTGGACGACGAGGTCGCCGCCGAGGACGGGCAGCCCGTCGTAGGTGCGCTCGTAGCGGGTGTGGACGGTGCCGTCGGCGTCCTTGACGACGTCACGGGCGACGAGCTTCTCCTTGGCGCCCAGGCCGAGCGCGTCGGCCTGGGTCGCGGCCTCGGCCTGGGCGGCCTTGACGGCGGAGGCCCGCTGAGTGGGGGTCAGCTCGACCGCCTGGGCGCCGGGCTCCGGCGCCGGTCGGGCACCGGCCGGTCCGGCCTGCACCCCGGCGAGCGCCACGGCGGCCAGGGCCACGGGTATCGCGATGCGCAGGGTGGTCTTCCGGGTGGTGGGGGGAGGGGTCACTCGGTCTCCTCGGTACAGAACCGCGTGGGGCGGTCCGTTCATCGGTGGCGCGGCGTCCATGGCCGTGTCGGGGCATCACGTCGGGGGACAGGCCGGAGCACGCGGAGTCGATCGTGTTTTCGACACGCGGCGACTCGTTCGAGAGAGTGTCATCCCCTGGGCGTCATTGACAGGTGCTTGACAGGTTTTTTGCCATGAGCGGTCATCGGGAACCGATATTCGGCACACCAAAAGGGGCGTTCCTCCCGTGAGTTGCCCGGTGCGGCGTCCGCTCGGACCGCGCGCCCATACTGGGTGGCGGTGACGGGAGCGAGGAGGCGGAGTGACGGTCCGACGGCACGCGGAGTACGACGTCCTGGTGGTCGGGGGCAGCGGGGTGGACACCGTCGTCCGCGTCGACGCCCTGCCCGTGCCCCTCGCCGACTCGGTCCACGTCGGGCCCATCGAGGAGCACCCCGGCCAGACCGGCGGGTACGTGGCCCTCGGCGCCCGGGCGCTCGGCCTGCGGGTGGCGCTGCTGGACTTCGTCGGCGACGACCGGCTCGGCACCCTGCTGCGCGAGCGACTGGCCGAAGGGGACGTGGAGTTCGTCCCGGTCCACTCCCCCACGGGCACCCGCCGCGCCGTGAACCTCGTCGACGCCACCGGCCGCCGGATGTCCTTCTACGACGGCCGCGACCCGGCCGACCTGCGGATGCCCCGGGACTCCTACCTCCCCTGGCTGCGGCGCACCCGCCACGTCCACCTGTCCATCTCGCACTTCGCCCGCTTCCTCTACGACGACATCGAGGCACTCGGCGTGCCCGTCTCCACCGACCTGCACGACTGGGACGGACTGGCCGAGCACCACCGGGAGTTCGCCCTCCGCTCCGACCTCGTCTTCCTCAGCGCGGCGGGCGCGGGCGAGGACACGCCCGCGCTGATGCGGGAGATCCTCCGCGAGGGCCGGGCGGAGGCGGTCGTCGCCATGGCGGGCGCGGACGGCGCCCACCTCCTCACCCGGAACGGCGGCCCCGACCCGCGCCACGTCCCGGCGGCCGTCCCGCCGGCGCCGGTGGTGGACTCCAACGGGGCGGGCGACGCGTTCGTCTGCGGCTTCCTGTACGGCAGGCTCGCCGGCCGGGACCCGCTGGAGTGCGTCCGCCTGGGCACGGTGGCGGGCGCCCACGCCTGCACGGCCACCGGTTCCGCCGCGCTCGTCGGCCCGGAGGCCCTGTCGGCGGCGGACCGGGGACGCGGCGGCGGTTCGTAACCCGCAGAAGCCCCCGCCGACCGGCGGTTATTCGCTGGAGTCCGCTCCCGCGCCCCTCCTACAGTGGCCCGCGTCCCACCAGCCCTGCCAGGAGCGGATCATGCGCGTGCCGTACCCCCGTACGCCGCACCTGCCGTGGTCGCCGGGGGCGTCGCCGGACGACGTGCGGGCGGGGGACCTGTCGGGGCTGCGCGGCCGGGAGGTCGTGGTCACCGAGAAGCTCGACGGGGAGAACACCACCCTCTACCGCGACGGGACGCACGCCCGGTCGCTCGACTCCGCCCACCACCCCTCGCGCGCCTGGGTCAAGGCGTTGCAGGGGCGGATCGGCGCGGCGATACCGCCGGGGTGGCGGGTGTGCGGGGAGAACGTCTTCGCCCGGCACTCGATCGCGTACGAGGAGTTGGAGGGCTACTTCTACGGGTTCTCCGTCTGGGACGACGACGACCGCTGCCTGGACTGGGACGGCACGGTCCGGTTCCTGCGGCGGCTGGGCGTGCCGGTGCCGCGCGTGCTGTGGCGGGGCGTCTTCGACGAACGGGCCCTGCGCGGGCTGAGGTTGGACACCGCGCGCCAGGAGGGGTACGTCGTGCGGACCGTCGAGGGGTTCGCGCGGGAGGAGTTCGGGGGCCGGGTGGCCAAGTGGGTCCGCCCGCACCACGTGCGGACGGACACGCACTGGATGCACGCCGCCGTCGTGGCCAACCGTCTGGGCCCGGCCGCCGCGCTCTGGGCCGTCCGCTCCGGTGCCGCCCCCGACGTGCCCGCCCTGTCGGCC
>NZ_BAAASZ010000028.1:750-56087 GCF_039533145.1 Streptomyces macrosporus | reverse complement strand
GCCGCTCGGGCGCGGCGCGACGGGCACCGTCTGGCGCGCGCGTCAGAGGGAGACGGCGGGCGCCGAGGCGGCCGTGGCCGAGGTGTCCGCCCGACTCGACGTGCCGGCGCGGACGGGGGACGCGCGGCTGGCCGGCGTGCTCGCCGCGCTGCTGCACGGCGAACCGCGGGCGCGGGTGGCGTCCCGGCTGGTCGCGCCGCTGGGGATGCCCCTGGCGCGGCGCGTCGCCGACCTCGTCGGACTGGCTCCGCTCCTGCACCGCCCCCACCCCGACGAGGAGCGCCGGGCCGGGCTGGCGCGGATGTCGTTCGCCGCCGACCCGGCGGTGCTGCACGCGGTCGCCGCCGCGATCCTGGCCGGGCGCGACGACGCGGAGGCGGCCGAGGCGCGCGAGCAGGTCGACTGGTCCGCGCTGTACGCCGAGGACGCCGGGCTGCTGGACGAGGCTCCCCTGCGCCGACTGCGGGCGGACCTGCGGCGGGCGCTCTCCGAGGCGGGGGTGGACGCCGAGGCGGCCGACCGGTGCTGGGCGGAGGCGCGCCAGGCGTACGCGCTGGGTCGGATCGCGGGCGTGACGGAGGCCGTGGCGGCGACCTGGCGCCGGCGGTCCGGGGAGTTCCCGCGGCTGGTCCACCTGGTCGGGCCGTCGGGCAGCGGGAAGAGCACCTTCGCCGAGCGCCTCCCCGGCGTCGCCGCGTACGTCTGCCTGGACGACCTGCGCCAGGCCCGCGGCTCCCGCACCGACCAGCGCGCCAACGACGACGTCCTGCGGGAGGGCCTGGCCCGGCTCGACGCCGCCCTCGCCGCGGACCGGACGGCGACGGTGGTGTGGGACGCCACCTCCCTCACCCCGCAACAGCGCGCCAAGGTGCACGCGGTCGCGCGCCGTCGGGACGCGCTGGTCACGCACGTCGTCGCGCTGGTGGACGAGGACGAGTTGGCGCGGCGCAACACCGTCCGGCCACACCCGGTGCCGTCGTCGGTGCTCGCCGCGCAACTGCGCCGTTTCGTCCCGCCGTACCCGGGTCAGGCGCACCGCACGTGGTACGTCGGGGGCGACGGGACGGTGGCGGACACCGACGGGCATCTGGGCGCCGCCCGGGACGGCATTCCGGGCGGCGCCCACGACGGGGAGGAGTGGTGATGCGCACCAGCGAGGAGATCTACCACCAGGTCCGCTGGGACCCGCGCCTCGACCCGGCCCGGTTCGTGCTGGGCATCCGCCGGCGCGGGGCCGAGCCCCAGCGGATTCCGCTGCCCGCCTTCACGCCCGGCGGCGACATCCCCTGGCACCGGGTGCTGTTCGTGGAGGCGGACGGCGAGGTGGTCTGGGACCGCGCCACCGGCGTGGACCGCGTCGGCTCCTCCGCCGCCGGGCGCGTACGCGACCCGCGCCGCCTGCGCGCGCCGTTCTTCACCGCCCGCACACCCCACGTCTGGGACCCGTCCGCCGGGTGGCGGCCCGCGCGGAACACGTCCACGGAGCCCGCCGCGACCCCGCCCACCGCGTCGAGCGTGCGCGTGCTGACCTGGAACACCCTGTGGGACCGGTACGACGGCGACCGCATCGACACCGCCCGCCGCCGCCCCCTGCTCCTCGCGTCCCTGGCGGAGGCCGACGCGGACGTCATCGCGCTCCAAGAGGTCGAGGCCGGGCTGCTGGCCATGCTGCTGGACGCCCCCTGGGTCCGCGCCGCCTACGCCCTGGGCACCGACCCGCGCGGCGGGGACGTCGACGAGCACGGGCTGCTGCTGCTCAGCCGGCTGCCCGTGCGGGAGGCGGGCCTGCACTCCCTCGGCCCACACAAGGCCGTCGCCGCCGTCACCGTCGAGACCGCCGCCGGGCCGCTCACCGTGGCGACCACCCACCTCACCAGCGACCACTCCGCGAACGGCCCGGCCCGCCGGGAGGCCGAACTGGAGCGGCTCGCCGAGGGGCTGGCCGGGGTGGACGGCGATCTGGCCCTGCTGGGCGACTTCAACGACGGCCGGGACGGCGAGGACGGCCCGGCCGCCGCGCTCGGCCTGCGCGACGCCTGGACGGAGGTCCACGGCGCCGACGACCGCACCCCCACCTTCGACCCGGGCGTCAACCCGCTGGCCGCCGTCTCCTCCCTGACCGGCCGGGCCTCCCGCCTGGACCGGATCCTGCTGCGCGGCGCCCCGCGCGTCACCGGGGCGGCGCTGCGGGGCGACACGCCCGCCGAGCGGGGGCTGTACGTGTCGGACCACTACGGCGTGGAGGCGGAGCTGCGTCTGGACGAGGGCGGCCCCGACGGCTCCCCCGGCGTCCTCGACGCGCGGCCGACGGTCCGCACGGCGCTGGCCTGGCTGCCGCCCGAGGAGCTGTGGCCGCCGATCCAGGAGCTCCGCCGGGAGCACGACCGGCAGATCCGCCGCTGGCCGCCGCACGTCAACGTCCTCTTCGGGTTCGTGCCGGAGTCCGAGTTCGAGCGGGCCGCCCCGCCGCTGGCCGCCGCGGCGGCCGAGGTGGCGCCGTTCACCGCCCGCCTGGAGGGCGTCCACACCTTCGGGCACCGGGAGGACGCGACCGTCTGGCTCGACCCGGCGGCCGACGGCGGCGAGGAGCCGTGGACGGAGCTGTACCGCGCGCTGGTGCGGCGGTTCCCGCGCTGCCGCGGACGCCACAAGGGCTTCACCCCGCACCTGTCGCTGGGCCGCACCACCGACCCCCAGCGGGTCGCGGCCGAGTGCGCGGCCCGGCTGACGGGCGTCTCGGCGCGGGTCGGGGAGTTGGTGCTGCTCTCCCGCCGGGGCCACGAGCCGATGCGGCCCCGGGCCACGGTCGCCCTGGGGACGGGCGAGGTGCGGTGGCTTCCCGAGGACGGCACCGGCACGCCCCCGGCCGAGCCCCGGGACGGCGAGCGGGCCGAGCGGATCGCCCGGCGCGTCGCCGAGGCCCTGCCCGAGGGGGTCGTCCACACCGTCGGATCGCGGCGCATGGGCTGCGCCCTGGACGGCGCGGACCTGGACCTGGTGGCCGCGCTGCCGGGCGGTGTGGACGTCGCCGAGGTCCGGGCGCGGGTGACGGCGGCGCTCCCCGAGGCCGTGTCCGTGCGGCAGGTGACCGGCGCCCGGGTGCCGGGGCTGAAGTTCGCCGTCGGCGGCCTGGGCGTGGACCTGACCGTGGTCGCCACCGGTCCGCTCGACCCCGCCGAGGCCGTGGACCGCCGCGCCGAGTCGGGCGAGGCGGCGGCGATCGCGCTCGGCGCGGTGGCCGACGCGGACGCCGTGCGGAAGACGGTCGGCGACCGGCACGCCGCCTTCGCCCGGCTGGCCCGGGAGGTGAAGGCGTGGGCGAGGGCGCGCGGCCTGGACTCGGCGCCGTTCGGCGGACTGCCGGGCCTGGCCTGGTCCGTGCTGGCGGCGGTGGTGGTGCGCGAGGCCGGGGACCTGCCCGAGGACGACCTCCTCCGGCACTTCCACGGCACCTGGGCCGCCTGGGACTGGCGGCGACCGGTCTCCCTCACCGGTGCCGCCCGGGACTCCGGGGCGGCGGTGACGGTCCTGACGCCCGCCGCACCGGTCCGCTCCTGCACCGCGCAGGTGGGCGCCGGCGGCCGGGACCTGCTGGTCCGGGAGTTCTACCGGGCCTGGGAGATCCTGGAGTCGGCCGCCGGGGCCGGCACCGACCCCCGGCCCGAACTGCTCTCCCCGCCGCCCCTCCACCGCCGCCACGCGGCGTGGGCGGTACTGACCGTGCGCCCGCCCCGGAGCGAGGAGTTCGAGGAGGTCCTGGGCGCCGCCCGGGGCCGGCTGCGGGCGCTGCTCACCGCCCTGGAGGACGCCGGGGCGGTGGACGTCCACGCCTGGCCCCGTCCCTTCGACACCGGCCCGGCCCTGGCCCGGTACGCCATCGGCCTCGGCCGCACCCCGCCCGACCGGGGCACGGTCGCCGGGATCGCCGAGCGGTGGGGCAGGGGCCTGCCGGGGGTCGAGGTCGAGGTGGTGGAGGGCGGCGCGGTGCCGACCCTGCGCTGAGCCGGTACGCGGACGGTTGTCGGTCGACTGCCTGTCGACTGCCGGTCGACTGTCGGTGGCGTGCGCTTGGATGAGCGCGTGACCGTCCACGACATCGCCCGCCGACTGCCCGACATCGGCACCCTCCGCGACCACTGCCGTGCCATGGCCATGGCGGAGGCCGTCCTGAACCCGGAGGCGGCCCACCGCCGTCACCACTTCGACGCCCGCTGGTCCGACACGGAGGAACTCGCCTCGATGGACACCGGCTCCGGGGACGACCACTCGATCGTCTTCTCCGCGGCCGGCGCGTACCTGCGCGGGTTCGACCACGAGTCGCCCATGAGCCCCTACGTGGACGACCGCCCGTGGCCGGGCGTCCTGGACGACGTTCCGGAGGTCTTCCGTCCGTACGTCACCGAGCCGGCGTTCTCGGACGAGGACGGGCTGCCTTGCGTCACCGCGTGCCTGTGGCGGGAGTCGGGGGACGATGCCTGGCGCGCGGGAACGATCGAGTTCCCCGAGGGCACGGACGACCCGGACGGCGCCGGGTACCTGTTCGAGCTGCTGGTGGACCGCTCGCCGGAGGCGTTCCGGGAGTTCGCCCGGGACTACTACGAGACGCCGGTCGACCTGGCGGCCGTCCGCCACGTCCTCGCCCTGCGTCCGCTGACCGACGAGGTGGTCGCCGCGCTGAACCCCGAGGTCACCCTGGCCGAACTCGCCGACGACATCACCGGGATCGGCTACCCACGGGGCTGACGGACACCGGCCGCCCTGTCCCGGCCCCGACCCGCAGGGGTCGGGGCCGTCTGGCTTCCCGGCGTCCGACAGGGCCCGACCTCACCCCGAAGTCGCTCGGGAACCGCGCCTGGTCGGCGGCCGGGACGGCCCTTCGACGGTCGGCCCCGCCACGCCGGAACGTCCCCCCGTACCGCTCCGCCCCGCCCCTGGGCCGGTACACGGCGTGGAAGTCGGCGGCCCGCTGCCGGCACGCGCCGCAGTCGACCGATGCCTTCTCGACAGGCGGTTCCACACCCGGTTGCCTTCGGAACGGGAAACGGGAAACAGCGACATTCGCCTTGTTCGTCCGGCGCGGCCTGCCGCAGTCTGTCGTGCGGCCCCCGCGTCCACCCGGACGGACGGTGACGGAGGTTCATGTGGAAGCGGTCCAGCCATCCGTCCGGTTCGGACAGGAACTCCGGAGGAGACGGCTCGCGGCCGGCCTCACCCTCACGGAACTGGCCGGGGCGGTGCACTACAGCAAGGGCCAGTTGAGCAAGGTCGAGCGCGGGCTCAAGGCACCCAGCCGTGACCTCGCACGCCTCTGTGACGCCGCGCTCGGCGCCGGGGGCGCGCTCATGACCCTGCTCCCCGATCGGCCCGCCGGGGAGCGGGCGCCGGAACCGGAAGGGGGCGACGAGGAGGTGTGGGTGATGCAGTTGTCCGCGGACGGCCCGAGTTGGTTCCAGCCCGTGGGGCGACGGCAGATGGTGGCCGCCGGGGCCGCCTCGGTGGTCCGGCTGGGCACGTCCGGTGTGCCCGGCTCGCCGTCCGGTACCGAGGGCGGGAAGCTTCTGGAGGCATCCCGTTCCCTGTTCGACCACTACCGGCGGCTCGGCCAGACGGTCGGCCCGGAGTTCCTGCTTCCGGTGCTCATCGCGCAGACGCACACGCTGCGGGAGCTGTCCAACCGCGTCGGCTCGCGCACCCGGCGGGAGTTGTTGGCGCTCGGTTCCCGGTACGCCGAGTACGTCGGCTGGCTGGTGCAGGAGACGGGGAACGAACAGGCCTCCCTGTGGTGGACACAGCGCGCCGTCGACCTGGCCGCAGCCGGCGGCGACCGCGACCTGGGCGGGTATGCCCTGGTACGCCGTGCGCTGGTCACACTCTACCGCGAGGACGCCGAGCAAACCGTGATCTTGGCGCAACGCGCCCAGGACGGGAGGCTCCCGCCCCGCATCCGCGGCCTGGCCGCCCAGCGCGAGGCCCAAGGCCACGCGATCGCGGGCGACCACAGTGCCTGCATGCGCAGCCTCGACCGGGCCCGCGCACTGCTGGCACGCCACGTCCCGGACTCCGACGCGCCCGTCATCGGCACCATGCACCTCCCCGACCCGGTCGCCATGATCACCGGTTGGTGCCTGTACGACCTGGGTCGGCCGCGGGAAGCCGCCGCGGCCCTGGACGAGCAGTTGGCGCGGGTTCCCTCCCATGCCCTGCGCACCCGAGTCCGCTACGGAGTGCGCCGCGCGCTCGCCCACGCGGCGGCGGGCGAGATCGACCACGCGTGCGAGCTGGTTGCCCCGCTGCTCGACGGTGCCACGGCCGTCGGCTCCGCGACCATCGCCGCCGACCTTCGCCGCCTCGCCCGCGTCCTGGGCCGCCATCCGCGCAATCCCTCGGTGCGCGCGCTGGCTCCGGAACTCGGCACGGCCTTACAGATCGTGAACCACTGACAGAGAGGAAGCCGTTCCCATGCCCGAGGTGTTCGTCAACTACCGCACCGGAGACGGAGAGATGGCCGCCGCGACGATCGACCAGGAGCTGTCGCGCCGCTTCGGCGAGGAGAGTTCCTTCCGGGCCTCCCGGTCCATCAAACCCGGCGCGGCCTACCCCGAAGAACTGCTTCGCAACGTACGGCGCAGTTCCCTGCTGTTGGCGGTCATGGGCCCGGAGTGGACGCGTTTCCCCGAACTCCACGACGGTGACGACTGGGTCCGCAAGGAGATCCTCGAAGCCCTCGAATGGGGGATTCCGGTCGTCCCCGTCCTCGTGGGACGGGACACGAAGCGGCTTGCCCAAGCCGACCTCCCCGCCGAGCTGGCGCGGCTCGCCGACCTGCAGTCCCTGCGTCTGGACGCCCGGAACGCCCCGGCGGATCTCGCGCGCATCGGCGACCTGGCCGCCGACATGGTGCCGTCCCTGAGGGCGGCCGACCGTGCGGCTCGCCCTTCCCCCGAGACCGACACCGCTCCCGGTTCCGTGCGCAACTCGACGGGCGACGTGCACGGCACCGCGGTCCAGAGCCGGGACATCATCGGGGACGTGGGCACCGTCGTCAAGAACAGCTCGGGGCCCGTCCACACCGGCCAGGGGGACATCTACCACAATTCCCGTCACGTCTCGGGCGGCCGACACTTCCACGGGGACGGGACGACGTACTTCGAGGGGGACAACCAGGGCGGCATCCACCAGCACTTCGGGCAGTCCCGTCGGAGCGGGGACGGCGAACGGTGACCGTGCCGCCCGACACACGGATCTTCGACCCGCACGGTCCGGTCCATGCGGGCGTCGGAGCCCAGATCAACCTCACCGTCATCGGCGGACTGGCGAAGGACACGCGAGACAGAAGCCCCCGGGACGTCGCCGAAGACCAACTGCTCTGGTTATGGCGGCGATTCGTCCACCCCGGCGGGTTCGGCGAGGCACGACGGCTCCTCCGCGCGACCGGCACCGTCCTGCTGGACGGCGCTCCGGGAAGCGGAAGGACCTCCGCGGCCCGCGTCCTCCTGTACGAGTTGCGCCGTGACGCCGATACCTTCCACGAGTTGCTGCCGAACGAGGAGAAGCCCTTCCTGAGCCCCGCTCTGGTCGGGAACGGCGACCGGATGCTGCTGGACCTCTCGGAGGTCGAGGAAGCCCTGTGGGCGGGGGTGCGGGAGGAACTCCCCTCGTTCACCGGGACTGTGCGCAAGAAGCAGGCCCACCTCGTGGTCGTCCTGCCGCACCACAGGGACCAGAGGCCCTTGGAGGACCTCTGGCGGCACCGGGCGGAGATCGAACGGCCGCGAGAACACGAGGTGCTCCTGAGGCACCTGACCCTGGATGACGTTCCCAGGAACGCCTGCTCCCCCTCGCTCCCCGTCCTCTCCGACTTCCTGGGGTCCGGGCGGCCGATGCGCGAGATCGCGGACTTCGCCGCCCGGATCGTTCGGGCACGGAAAGCGGCCCCGCCCGACAAGGGATTCGCCCACTGGTGTGCGCGTGCGCTCGCCGACCTGAGCGGCCCGCGCACGCAGGTGGCGAAACGGCTCGCCGAAGCGGGCACGGGGCCCCAACGGGCTCTGTTGTTGAGCACTGCCATGCTGCACGAGGCCCACTCCGACGTCGTTCATCACGGCGCCGAGTCCCTGCTGCGCATCGCGGGGTCCCCGAAGGACGATCGGCCGCTGCTGGAGCACGAGGACCTGGCCCGGCGGTTCGAGGACATCTCCGCCGTCCGTGACGCGAACGGCCGGGTCCGCTTCGAGGAGTTCGACCACGACGCCGCGGTCCGCGACCACTTCTGGGACCACAGACCCGACCTCCGGGGGCACCTGCGCACCTGGGTGGGCCACACCGTGGGGTTCACGGACCCGTCCTTCTCCCTGGAGGACCGCGACCGGTTGGTGGTACGCCTCGCCGCGCAGTACCTGCGTACGAAGCGCCCGGAGGAGTTGGCGTCCCTCGCGGAGGAGTGGACGGCACCACCCGTGACGGCCGACCGTCTGAGAGCGGCCGCGCAGGTCCTGAAGCACGGCCTGAACGACGAGGAGCACGGCCGCTCGTTCCGGAGGAGGGTCTACGACTGGTCCAGGAGCGGCCAGGTGAGCGAGGGGCTCTCGCACGTCCTGGTCGACCTGTGCGTCGAGGTGATCGCCGTGCACCGCCCGGACGAGGCGGTGGTCCGCCTCCACCACCTGGCCAGGCACGAGCGCCGCACCGACCGGGCGTGCGCGGCCCTGCTGCTGTTGACGGGGGCGGACCACCGTCTGCTGCGGCTCATGCTGTTCCGTCTCGCCCGTGACCTCGGCCGCGGTTCCCACCCCGCCGACCCGGGCCTGTTCCTGCGGATCGCCGATCCCCTGCCGTTGACCTCCCCCGGCACGCGCCCCCGTGCCCTCTTCGCCGAAGCGGCCGTACGGGAGTGGCTGGCCACCGCCTGGACCGCCGTGTTCGAACAGTGCCCACGGCAGACGTGGGAGCCGTACGTACGGCGCTGGCTCCACACGGCCTGTGCGGACGAACGGCACGGCGACCCGCTCCTCGACGTGCTCGTCGCGGGTGCCCGGGAACGCGGCGACCTCCTGGGCGCCCTGTACGCCACCGCCCGGAGCGGGCAGCGCTCGGCGCCCGGCGGGAGGGAACGCGGCGCCCTGCTCACCGATCGCCTGCTGTCGAAGATCTCCATCGCCCAGGGCCTCAGTCCCTCCCCTTCACAGTCACCACAACCGCCCAGGGGGGCAACGTCATGACTTCCGGTGCCAAGACCGTGACGGTCTTCCTCACCGTCATCTGCGGACTGCTGCTCACCGTCGTCGGCGTGTCGGCGCGCTGGCCGGTATGGGCATGGGCCGCCCTGGCCGTACTGCTCGTCGCTCTCCCCGTCTCGGTCGTGAAGGCCGCGACGCGCCGGGGCGGGCCGGTGCCCGTCGAGATGATCCCCCACATCACCGAGGCGCCCGTGGAGCGCAGGGAGGAGCGGGTGACCGGCGTCGCGCTGCCGAGCCTCTGGGAGGACTACGACTTCCTGTTCTCCGCGACCGTCCGCTGGTGTCCGACCGGGGCACCGTCCGAGGAGCCGGTCCTCAACCCGGCCGGCCTGGCGGTCGACGCGATCCTGGACCGCGCCCGTGACATCACCGAGAAACGGGAGCCCGGAAGGGCCTCGCTCGTCCAGCACGAATTGAACGGTGCGCTGGGCCGGATGCGGCCGGACGCGACGGGTTCCCTGCACGTCATGGCCGAGTCGGTCACCCTCGTCCTCCCCGAGCACGATCGGGAACGGTTGGAGAGGCTGGCGGCGGTGCGGAAGGACAAGGCGGTCTGGGAGCACCAGAGGAAGCACGAGCAGAGCAAACGGGAGTACCTCGGCGAGGACGTGCTGAAGGACACCGGGAGCGCCGTGGTCTGGTGGCTGGCCAAGAACGACGAGCAGGTGGACAAGACGGTGCGGGACATCGGCCTCCTCGCCCAGTTGGCGTCCGCGGCCAACGACACCGACGTGCCCGAACGCCTGCGGCACCTCGTACCGCAGCCCCCGCGTGAAACGACGGGCGCGGAGGCGTCCCACCTCGGCGACTTCGCGTCGGCCGCCCCGTCACAGGACCCCGGGGCGTCCACGGCGGACCGCTATGACGCCTTCCTCCGGGCCATGGGCCTTCCCGAGGAGGACGCACGGCGTTATCTGGTCACCCGCCACGTGGCCGAGGCCGTCAAGGCACAGGGGCTGTACGAGACGGCCGAGGAACTGCTGCGCCGATTCGACGCGCCGGAAGGTCCCGAGGCCTCCGCGCCCGACGACTCCGACCTGCCCGACCCGCCGCCCGGCGGAACAGAGGACCCCACCCTCTGACCATCCGCACCGGCCACACCATCCGAGGGTCCTGGAGGAGAGCAGTGGAAGCGGAATGGGCGGCCTTGGCCGCCTCCGGCGCGACAACGCTGGTCGGGCTCGTGATTTCGGACTCCTGGAGTCACGTACGCGACAGGCTCGGGGAGTTCTTCGCCCGGCACCGCGACGGCGGATTGGAGGAAGCCCTAACGGAACTGGACGGGTCACGGCGGGAGTTGGTGACGGCCCACGAGGACGGAGACGGTCTCACCGCGGCCCGTACGGCGGCCGACGTCACGGCCGCGTGGCTCTCCCGGTTGCACCGTCTGGCGCGGACGGATCCCGTGGCGGCCGAGGAGTTCCTGCGCCTGCTCGACTCGCTGAACGGCCGTCCGCAGGAACCACCGACCACCGTGCACAACGTCATCAGTGGTGGGACGCAGCGCGGTCCGGTGATCCAGAGCGGTCGCATCACCGGGCTGGCCTTCCCCTCCCCCGACATCCCTCCTCCGCACGAGGAGCGGTACACCGCCGACGGGCAGTGAGCGCCCGCCGGACGGCGGTCGTCGCGCCCGATCCACCGGCGCGGCGGCTTGGCGCTCCGCCGGTGGATCTCCGGAGGAGGGACCGGAGCCCGGGCATTTCCCCGGCCCGCCGGCTCGGCCCTCGTCCGCGAGCCGCCCTTACCATTGGTCGGGGACGACCGGATCCTCGACCGCTCCCGGCAGGTCGCACCAGGGCCGCAGTTCCTTGTACATCTCGATCCCCCCGTATGCGAGGTCCGCCCCCGGCCCGCTGTAGGCGTGTGCCAGGGCGACGCACGCGGCCTCGGTCCTGGTGTCGACCGTGCCCGGGTCCAGTTGTTCGGCACCGTCCACGGCGGCGGCACGGCAGTTGAGCAGCGTTCCGTGGTCGTCCGAGGCCTCGCCACCGGCCGCCGCCTTGTCCAGGGCCACGATGGCGTCCGCGCAGTCGCGGGGCATCTCCGTGGCCTTGAAGCCGATCCCCTCCAGGAGCCGGTCGACCTTCCTGTCGGACTGCTTGTCGTGCTTTCCGTAGGTGTAGAGGAGGTATTTGCTGTACGGCAGCCACCACATGCGGTGGCTGTTCTTCCGGGAGCCGTCGTAGTCGGGCAGCACATCGGTGTGGACGGTCCAGCTCAGGGCCTTCTTGCCGCCGATGTCGGTCAGTGGACCCTCCTTGGCGGATATCACCGTCTCGTACCGGCCCGTCTGCGCGGGCGCGCTTTCGCCGTCGAGGGCGGGCCACGTCTCGCCGAGCACGCCCTGCTCGCCCTCGGCCATCCCCTGTCGGAGAGCATCGGTGGTCAGGTCCGGGGAGTAGGCGATCCGCAGCCCGTTGGGGTCCTCACCGGGTACGGCGAAGTCCACCTCGGTCGCGGCCGTGCCGGGAGCGGGTTCGTCCGTGAGGCCGCCGAATCCGTCCTCGGCTTCGGTGCCGTCGTGGACCGTTCCGTCGAACGAGGTGGGGACGGTGACCTCCAGTCCGCCGAACACCGTCACCACCTCCGGCTCCGGCTCCGGTTCGGGGGTGGGTTCCTCGTCCGGGGTGGTGCTCGCGGTGGGGGTCGGCGTTCCGGGCTCGGGGGCGGCCGGCCGTGTGGTGTGCTCCGCGGGCGAGGCGGAGGGTTGCGCACGGTCCTCGACCACCCCGCCGGCCCAGGCCCCGGCGACGATCATGCCGATGGCGGCGGCGACGGCGAGCAGCACGTACGGGGCGTGGCGCCGGAAGGACCGCGGAGGTACCGGAATCGGTGGGACGGGCTGCCTCCACGGACCGCCCGACGGAGCCGACTGGGTGGGCAGCACCGCGACGTCCGGCGGGGAGGACGGAGGAGGGGGCGGAACGACCGTCGGCGTCGGCGGGGCCGAGGAGGACGGCGGGGCGGACTCGCCCTCGGGTGGAAGCGGGATGCTCCAGCGTCCGCTGCCGAGCACGGCTATCCCTCCGGTCTCGGGCGCCTCGCCCTGTACTTGGGTGTAGGCGAGGGTGGGGAAGGCGTCGGTGCCGTCGGGACCGTGCAGGGCCGCCGCCCGTTCGGCCAGGTCCGCCGCGCTCGGCCGCCGCTCGGGGGCCTTGTGGAGCGCTTCGGTGACCAGGGGCAGCAATGCCTCGGGGAGCCCTTCCAGGGAGGGTTCGGCGGTGGTGATGCGGTGGGTGATGCCGGTGGGTGTGCCGAAGGGGTGGACGGCGGCGGCCGCGTAGGCGACGAGCACGCCCCAGACGAAGATGTCACAGGCGGGTGTGGTGGTGCCGTGGGAGAACTGCTCGGGCGCCATCCAGCCGGGGGTGCCGGTGGTCACCGAGGTGGCGGTGACGGCGGTGGCGTCCAAGTGGTGGGCGATGCCGAAGTCCAGGACGCGGGGTCCGTCCGCGGCGAGGATGACGTTGGTGGGCTTCAGGTCGCGGTGGGCGACGTCGGCGGCGTGGATGCAGGCCAGTGCGTGGGCGACGGCCGCGGCGAAGGTCAGCAGGTTGTTCCCGGTCAGCGCCCCGTGCTCCCGGACGTGTTCGTGGAGGGTGTTGCCGTGGACGTAGGCCGTGGCGAGCCACGGTACGGGGGCGTCGGGGTCGGCGGCGACGAACGGGACGAGGTACGGGCCGGTGACCTTGCGGAGGGTGTCGACCTCGCGCCGGAAACGCGCCCGGTGGGCGGTGTCGGCGGCGAACTCGCGGTGAAGTGCCTTGACGGCCACCGGTCGACCGCCGGCGGGGTCGGTCGCGTGGTAGACGGTGCCCATGCCGCCGGCGCCGATACGGCGGGTCGGCCGGTAGGGCCCAATGTGGTCGGGCAGAGTCACGGGGTTTCCTGTTCGGCGAGTACGGATGCGTCGCCCCTTACGCGGGTGCGGGGCCCCGGACGCTCGGTGTCCGGTCGCGGGTGCGTGCGGCGCCCCGCCGGACTCGGCGAGGCGCGGACGAGGTCACATCCGTCGTCCCGGCGAAAGGTGGTTCCCGCGGTGGGAAGCAGTGCCCGGCCACTTCGGGTCTCTGTCGTACTTGCTCATGAACCCCCCTCTGGTTCGCAGCCCCCGGCGGTACGCGAACACCACGGGACGGCCCGTCCGGCGGTCAGGCGGGCCATCGGCTCGGGAACGGACCGTGCGGACGGCCGCACGCCGGGCCGCCGTCGCCTCGCCCCTGAGACGTGCGCGACTTCCGCCCCCACACGATGAAGCTGTGAACTTAGCTTATCTGCGGGGATGGTAGCAGCGCCGCCCGCCACAATGAACGAAGGCGACCCATCCCCCGAAATCGCGCACCGCCATCCCCGGCCGAGCCGACATCCGTTCCGCCGCCCCAATTCCCTTGCCGTCGCGCGACGACCCCCGTTATCGTCAGTCTGACATTTAAGGAGGTCGTCGCGTGACCGACATCGCGGACCTGCTCGCTCCGCTCCAGGAGCCCCTGTTCACCCTGCTGGACACCCCCGTGAGTTGGACGGAGGTGCTGGGCTTCGGCAGCGGGGCGCTGTGCGTGTGGCTCGTCGCCCGTCAGCACATCGCCAACTGGCCGATCGGCATCGCCAACAACCTGTTCTTCATCCTGCTGTTCACCGGCGCCGGCCTGTACGCGGACGCCGGGCTCCAGGTCGTCTACATCGCGCTGGCGGCGTACGGCTGGTGGTCGTGGGTCCGCGGCGGGCCGGAGGCGGCCTCCGGGCGTCTGCCGGTCACCCGCACCGACGCCCGCACCTGGTGGGTGCTGGTGCCGGCGACCGCGGCCGTCACCGTGGGCCTGACCCTGCTGCTGGACCGGGCCACCGACTCCACCGTGCCCTTCTGGGACGCCCTGACCACCGCCCTGTCGCTGGCCGCCACCTACGGCCAGTGCCGCAAGAAGGTCGAGTCCTGGTACCTGTGGATCGCCGCCGACGTCGTCTACGTCCCCCTCTACGCCTACAAGGGCCTCTACCTCACCGCGCTGCTCTACCTGGGCTTCATGGCCCTGTGCGTGGTCGGGCTGGTGGGCTGGCGGCGTGAACTGGTCGGCCGCGCGGGTTCCGACGTCCCGGTGGGAGCGCCGGCGTGAGCGGGACCGCCGGGGAGTTCGGGCACGGGCTGGTGCTGGGCAAGTTCTATCCGCCGCACGCCGGCCACCACCATCTGGTCCGCACCGCCGCCGCGCGCTGCCGCCGGCTCACCGTGCTGGTGTGCGCCTCGTCCGTGGAGTCGATCCCGTTGGAGGACCGGGTCGCGTGGATGCGGGAGGCGCACCCCGAGGAGGGCGTCGACGTCGTCGGCGCGGTGGACGACGTCCCCGTCGACTACTCCGACCCCGACGTCTGGGACGCCCACATGGCCGTCTTCCGGGCCGCCGTCCCCGAGCCGGTCGACGCCGTCTTCACCTCCGAGGCGTACGGCGAGGAGCTCGGCCGCCGCTTCGGGGCGGTGTCGGTCGCCGTCGACGTCGACCGCACCGCGTACCCCGTCTCCGGCACCGCCGTCCGCAAGGACCCCGTCGGCTGCTGGGGATACCTGGCGGCTCCGGTGCGGGCGGCCCTGGCCCGCCGGGTGGTCGTGGTGGGCGCGGAGTCCACCGGAACCACCACCCTGGCCCGCGCCCTGGCCGAGCACTACCGTTCCCGCGGGGGCGTGTGGGCCGACACCCGCTGGGTGCCCGAGTACGGGCGGCGGCACAGCGAGGAGAAGTACGCGCGGCTGCGGGCGGAGAAGCCCGACGCGCGGTTGGAGGAACTCGTCTGGGAGTCGGGCGAGTTCGAGCTGATCGCCGAGCGGCAGCTCGCCGACGAGGACGCCGCCGCGCGCGTCGGGTCGCCCGTGCTGTTCTGCGACACCGACGCCCTGGCCACCACCGTCTGGCACGAGCGCTACGTCGGCGGCCGCAGCCGCGCGGTGGAGGCGATCGCCGCCCGCGGCGGCCACCACCTGTGGCTGCTCACCGACCACGAGGGCGTGCCCTTCGAGGACGACGGGCTCCGCGACGGGGAGCACCTGCGCGCCTGGATGACCGACCGCTTCCGCACCGAGCTGTCCCGCCGCGGCCTGCCCCACCTGGTCCTCACCGGCCCCCACGAGGAGCGACTGCGCACCGCCGTGGCGGCCGTCGACGGACTCCTCGCCCGCGGTTGGCACTTCGCCGACCCGCTCCCGGTGAACGGCTGACCGCCCGCCCCCGCCGCCGCATCCGGAGACGGCCGGCCACCGCGCCCCCCTGCGCGGTGGCCGGCCCGTAGGTGGGGAGGACGGTCAGGCGGTCACGCGGTCAGGAGTCGCAGCCGATGCCGTCGCCGTCGCGGTCGAGGTGCCTGCCGTAGCCGGGCTCCCCGATGCGGACGGGGGCCGCGCCGGCCGCTCGGGCCGCGGCGCGGTTCTCGTGGTGGACGCCGCTCGAACCGCCGCTCCCGGTGGAGGAGTCGTCGCCGGTGTCGTCCTCCCGCGCGGGCTCCGGGGTCGGGGTGGGCCCGGGCTCCACGGTGATCGTCACCTCGGCGGTGCCGGTCGATTCGTCGCCGCCGTCCCGCACGGTGAGGGTGTAGACGAAGGCGTCCTCGCCGTCGAAGCCGGCGTCCGGCTCGTAGACGACGGTGCCGTCGCGGACCTCCACGGTGCCGTGCGCCGGATCGGTGTCCACGGCGACCTCGAAGTCGTACGCCGCCAGGTCGCCGACGGGCTTCGGGGAGCCGGCGAGTCCGTCGGTCAGGGTGTCGTTGCCGACGACGTCCACCTCGACCGCCGCACCGGCCCGGGTGGTCCCGCTGTCGTCGAGGACGTCGAGGGAACCCCTCGACTCCCGGGACGCCGTGGACGCCTCGGAGGTCGGGGACTGGCTCACGGGAGCCGGCCCGTCCGCCGCCCCGCCGTCCTCGTCGTGGGAACAGTTTCCGAGCAGCCCCAGCAGCAGGACGGCGATCACCAGGCAGCCGCAGCCCAGCTTCACGTCCTTCCCCTCGACCGGGCCGTTGCCGTTCCCCCTGGCGACCGGTGCCATGGACCCTCCCGGACGGATGACGACGCCCTGGCCACAGGGCGGCGCGGTGGTGATTTCCGAGGCGCGGCGCGTGAGACGGGCGCGGCGCGGCGGAGGGCGATGAACGCCCTCGACGCTCCGTCACTCTATACGAGAAACATTGACAGAGTTCACGAATGACGTTATCGGAATGGCTTGTATGACACTTGCCAACTCGTCCGTTATGTGAGTCGAATTGACGGGCAGGCAGGTAGTCGACGCCCTTTCCCGCGCCGGCGGACACGGCGGAGGCCCCGCGGCGGCGGGCCCGCCACGGCTCGGACCAGGACTCGGGCCAGGACTCGTGGGACGCCGCACGCCAACCCCGCGCCGTCGAGCGGCCGTCGGCGCAGGACGGCACGCGTCACCGCCGAGGGCTCCACGCGAGGACGGCGCTCTGGCCGAGGAGTTCCTGTCCGGAAAGTCCCGGGGCGTGGGCCTCGGCGTCGCCCGGCCCCCACCACGGCCACGCTTTCCCCGACGGGGATACGATCCCGTCCCTCCCCGTCGACGCCTCCGGAAAGGCGCCTCCCGAAAGGCAGGGGCAACGCATGGAACAGGACGCGCCGGAGCACGCCGGCGCCCTCCGCGACGCGGCCTCCCCCTCGTGGTCGGTCCGGGCCTCCGCCGGGCGGCGACTGGCGGCGCACGCCGACGCGCCCACGGCGGCCGAGGCGCTGCACCATCTCCTGCTCGACGCGTACGACACCGCCGTGACCCAGGAGACGGCGGAAGCGCTCCTCGGGCGCGGCGACACGACCGGGCTGCGACTGGTGCTCGCCGCCCTCGGACGGGCGGAGGACGCCGAGACCGGAGACCACCTGTACGCGGCGGTCACCGACGTCTGCTGTCAGTCCGCCGAGGACGTCCGCCGCCTCGCCGCCCTGTGTTCGACCCTGGCGGCCTCGGACCCCGATCCCGTGGTCCGGGCGGAGGCGGAAGGGCTCCTGCGGGACTTCGGGCCGGCCGACCGGTAGCCGAACTCCTCCCGCCCCCGACCCACACGCCCGCGCCGCGGGGGATGTCGCACCCGGCCACTACGCTGCGCCCATGACCGACGCACCCGGTTTCACCTGCTCCTGCTGCGGTGAGCACCACGCGGAGCTTCCAAAGGGCTACTCCACGACGGCCCCCGACGTCTGGAACGAGGACTTCGCGAACGATCCCGACAGCATGCTCTCCTCGGACCGGTGCGTCATCAAGGGCGAGCACTTCTTCGTCAAGGGCTTGATCGAGATACCCGTACTCGACGACGGGAGCGTCTTCTCCTGGGGCGCGTGGGTCTCCCTCTCCCGGGAGAACTTCACCCGCGCCGTGGAGTTGTGGGAGACGCCCGGCCGCGAGGCCGAGAGGCCCTACTTCGGTTGGTTGTGCACCGAGTTGGGGCTCTACTCCCCCAGCACCGTCAACTTGAGGACGAACGCCCACACGCGTCCGGTCGGGCAGCGGCCCTTCATCGAACTGGAGCCCACCGACCACCCCCTCGCCGTCGAGCAGCGCACCGGGATCACCCTGAACCGCGTACGGGAGATCGCCGAGACCGTCCTCCACCCGTGAGGAGACGGCGGGGAGACGGCAGGGACACCGGGGAACCATGCCGGACCGGGCCACCGCGGTGACCCGGTCCGGGGCTGCGCCGGGCAGGCGTTCACCGCCTGCCCCACCCCCCAACGGCGCGGCATCAGCGTAACAGATGATGTGATGAGTGAACAGAGTTCACCAATCAGCCCTGCCGGCCAGGACTCCCGTCCCGCGCGAGACGGGCGGGCGACACGCCGTCCGGCGCACCCCCGCTCGTTCCACTTTTCCTCTTCACCGCGTTTTCGCATGTAAGCGCACATCTTCACCTTGTGAACCCAGTCAATGAGCGTAGTAACCTGCCCAGTAACGCGGGTTGTTCGATTCCAGGCCCGACCGCTGTTCTTCGAATTCGAACAGCCGCCCGCGGTGACCCGTCGACGACCTCGGAGATCTCGATGCCTTCCACACGCGCAGTTCCGGTCACTCTCGCGGAGATCGCGCGGATCGCCGGGGTGGGGCGAGCGGCCGTCAGCAACTGGCGCCGCCGCCACGACTCGTTCCCCGAGCGGATCGGCGGCACCGACGCCAGCCCCCTGTTCTCCCTCGCCCAGGTCGAACAGTGGCTGCGGGAGAACGACAAGCTCAAGGACGTCGGGGACCGCGAACTGCTCTGGCCCGGCTTCGAGGCCCTCGGCAGCCGGGACGAGACGGGCCTGGCCATCGCCGAGGCCGGCCGGCGGATGCGCGGCAATCGCGCCAGGGCGTCGGGCCCGGGGCTGTCGGAGGAGGCCCGCGAACTGGTCGGCGAGGCCGTGGCCCTGGGGCGGCGCGAGGGGGCGCGGGAGACCTTCGAGTTCCTGCTGCAACGCTGGCTGGACGCCCACGTCCGCCAGGTCAGCGCCAGCCCCCGCCCCCTGGCGACCCTGATGACCGAGGTCGCCTTCACCGCCCGGCCGCCGCGGTCCGGCGCCCCGCTGACCGTCCTCGACCCGGCCTGCGGCGCCGGCCATCTGCTGGACGCCGCCGCCCACGCCGCCACGGAGGCCGGCGCGGGTCCGGTCGCGCTGCTGGGCTGCGACAACGACCCGGCCCTGGCCGCGCTGGCCGCCGCACGGCTGGCGTTCGTCGCGGACGAGGCCGACGAGGTGACGGCGGACGTGCGCGAGGGCGACTCGCTGCGCGCCGACCCGCACGCGCGGGTCGCCGCGGACGTCGTCCTGTGCAACCCGCCGTTCAACGAGCGCGACTGGGGCTACGAGGAACTCTCCACCGATCCGCGCTGGGTGCACGGCCTGCCGCCGCGCACCGAGTCCGAACTCGCCTGGGTCCAGCACGTTCTGGCCCGGCTGCGGCCCGGCGGCACCGCCGTCCTGCTGCTGCCGCCCGCCGTCGCCTCCCGCAAGGCCGGGCGCAGGATCCGCGGGGCCCTGCTGCGCGCCGGACTGCTGCGCGCCGTGATCGCCCTGCCCCCCGGCTGCGCCCAGCCGCACAGCGTCTCGCTCCACCTGTGGCTGCTGAGCACCCCCGCCGGCGCCGAACCGGCGCGGTCCCCCGGCGTGCTGCTGGCCGACGCGTCCGACTCCCAGCCGGCGGCGGGCCGTGAGGGCGGCGTGGACTGGGAGGCGCTGGGCGACTTCGTGCGGTCCGCGATCGGGGCGTTCGAGCGGGGCGAGGACGACCTGCCGGACGGCGCCCGGCGCATGGCCGTCATCGACCTGCTGGACGAGGAGGTCGACCTCACTCCGGGCCGGCACGTCACCCCCGCCGCGGTCGGCGAGGACCTCCACCTGGAGGACGCCTGGCGGGAGTTCGCCGAGGCCGTCGGCGGACTGCGGACCACCGGCACGGCACTGGCCGCCCTGGAGCCGACCGGCGCGGACGCGGGCAGGCGCCCGACGACGACCGTGGGAGAGCTGGCCCGCGCCGGGGCGCTCACCCTGCGCGGCGGCCAGCAGCCGCCGGAGGGGACGGTCGTGAACGGCGAGCCCGCCGACGACGGCGTGCCCCTGCTGACCGTCGCGGACCTGGTGCAGGACAGCGGCCCGACCGGCTGGCTGCACCGGACCGACGTGGCGGAGCGCAGGATGCTGGTGGCCGAGCCCGGCGACGTCGTGGTGGCCGGGGTGATCCGCGCCTTCACCGCCTGGGTCCACCAGGGTCCGCCCACCGTGCTCGGCGCCCAGCTGTACTCCCTGCGCGTGGACCCGGAGAAGATGGACGCCTGGTTCCTGGCGGGCTGTCTGCGGGCACCGTCCAACGGCCGGCAGGCGGGCACCCACGCCTCCAGCGCCTCGCGGGTGGACGTGCGCCGGCTCCAGGTCCTCCAGCTCCCCCTGGCCGAGCAACTGCCCTACAGCGAGGCGTTCCGACAGCTCACCGCCTTCGAGGAGTTCCGCGCCCGGCTGGACGACCTCTCCTCCCGGCTGGTGCGCGACCTCAGCGACGGCCTGGCGACGGGACGGCTGTCGACGAAGCGCTGACCCGTCCACGGGAGCCGTCCGCGCCCCCGGCCCGTACGGGCGCCGGCGTCCGCCGTCCGCCCGGCCGTCACACGGCGGCCGGCAGAATCGGACGCATGGCACACCAGGACGGGACGGTCCCCGCGCACGACGCCGGCGGACGGGCGCCCATGGCGGTGGTCACCGCCGTGATCGTCCGGGAGGGCCGCCTGCTGGTGGTGAGCAAGCAGGCGGCCCCGGACGTCTTCTACCTGCCCGGCGGCAAGCCCGATCCGGGCGAGAGCCCGCTGGAGACCCTGGCGCGGGAGCTGGACGAGGAACTCGGCGTGGAGCCGCTGGAGCCGCGCTTCCTGACCGATGTGGAGGCCGTGGCCGCCCTGGAGGGCGTGCCCATGCGCCTGACGGTGTTCGAGGCGCGCGTCGACGGGGAACCCCGTCCCGGGGCCGAGCTGGCGGACCTGCGGTGGATCTCCGGCCACGAGGGCGACCTCCGGTTCTCCCCCGCCCTGCGCGACCACGTGCTGCCGCTGCTGCGGCGGCGCGGCACGCTCGCCGCGTAGGCGCGGGAGCGGGACGGCGCGGGAGCGGGACGGCGCGTCCGGAGCGGCTACGGCCTCTGTCGCTTGCGGGCCAGGAGGAAGGCCTGCGGGGTCCTCTCCTCCTCGGGCTCGCGCAGCACCCGGGCCCGCACCTCGAATCCGGCCGCGTCCAGCAGTCCGGCCACGTGGTCGGGCCGCAGGCGGTGGAAGTCCAGCGAGATCTCGTGGCCGAACACCTCGTCGAGGTGCAGGGGTTCGTCGCCGGTCTGGAAGGCGAGCAGCAGGTGGCCGCCCGGCGCCAGCACCCGGTGGAACTCGCCGAACGCGTCCGGCAGCAGCTTCGGCGGGAGGTGGATGACGGAGTACCAGGCGACGAGGCCGGCGAGCGAGCCGTCCGCCGCGTCCAGTTCCGTCATCGTGCCCTCCGAGAACCGCAGGCCCGGGTGCGTCCGCCGGGCCAGCGCGACCATCGCGGGCGACAGGTCGACGCCGAAGGCGTCCACTCCCAGGGTGTGGAGGAGGGCCGTGATCCGGCCGGGCCCGCAGCCGACGTCGGCGACCCGCCCGCCGCCGGCGGCCCGTACGTACTCGGCGAACGCGACGAGCACCGCCCGGTTCAGCGGCCTGTTCTCCGGGTCGCCGGCGGCGTACTCGGCGTAGTCGGCGGCGATGGCGTCGTAGGAGGCCCGGGTGGCGCTCAACCAGGAGAGTTCGGTCATGGGCCCGGACGGTAGTCGCGTCCGGGCGGCGGAGGGGTCGTTCTCCGCCACCCCGAGGGGCGGCCCGGGGACGGGGTCAGCCCAGGGGGAACGTCCCGAGCGGGCCGCCGGCGACGGCGTCGCGGCAGCGCCGGCAGTCGGGGTCGGCGCAGCGGGTCGCCTCCGGGTCGGCGGCGATGGCGGCCGACGCGGCGGCGAGCGCCCGCGCCATCGGATGGGCGGTCCACCGGGAGGCGCCCACCGAGACCGTGCGCGCGTACGGGCGCAGGACCGGCTCCAGCCGCGGGAAGCCCTCCGAGCAGCCGCCCGCCTCGACCGTGACGACGCGGCCGTCGGCCACGCGGCCCCAGCGGAGGAACAGGCGCCGCCCGGCGAGCTGTTCGGCCAGGTGCAGCGGGGTCATCCGGTTCAGGCCGACCCCGAGCAGCAGGACGGTGCCGTCGCGCTCGGCCAGGGCCCGCAGGGGGCCGTGGACGTCGGCTGGGCTCTGAGGGGCGACCAGTTCGGCGGCCAGGGGCCCGACGGCCGCGAAGGAGCCCGTGGGATGGTCGCCGCGGTGTGCGCCGTCCCGGCCGATCAACGTGGCCGGAAACGTTCCCATGTCCGGGTCGATCGGGCCGTGGTCGGTGGTGTACGGCACGCCGACCGGGCCGGGCCCGTCCGCGTAGAGGACGCCGTTGCGCTCGGGACGCACCCCCTCGGGGGCCCATGTCCCGCAGTGGGAGTGGCTGAAGGACGGCACCAGCACCGTGCGCCCGCGCGAGAGCAGGGCGTCCAGCACCGCGTCCGCGCCGCCCTCGACGGGTTCGCCGAACGACCGCAGCGACGCGTGCACCAGGACCGGACCGCCGACCGGCACCAGGGCGTCCACGGCTTCGACGAGTTGCCGGCTGGTGATCGTCACGGCGTCTCCTTCGGTGGGCGGGCTCCCGACGGGCCGGTTCGGCACGTTACCCGGTGGACCGGGAGCGGCCCACCGGACAACCGGCCGTCGACCGCGCGGATCGAGCCGACCGCCGACGGCGCCGCGCCGTCCGGATCCGCTGTGGCCGGACGGCGCGGCGCCGGTCGTGCCGCGCCCTTCTCCGCTCCGCTCGCGTCCGTCCGGGGCTACCGGGCGTGGCGGTCGATCTCGGCGAGTTCCTCGTCGGTGAAGTCGAGGTTGCCGATGGCCGCGACGTTGTCCTCCAACTGCTTGACACTGCTGGCCCCGATGAGCGCGGAGGTCACCCGTCCACCGCGCAGCACCCAGGCGAGGGCCATCTGCGCCAGGGTCTGGCCGCGCCGCCGGGCGATCTCGTCGAGCGCGCGGACCTTGCCCAGGGTCTCCTCGGTGATGCCCTCGGCGGTCAGGAACGGGCTGGCGCTCGCGGCCCGGGAGTCGGCGGGGATGCCGGACAGGTAGCGGTCGGTCAGCAGGCCCTGGGCGAGCGGGGAGTAGGCGATCGAGCCCGCGCCCGCCTCCTCCAGGGCGTCCAGCAGACCGTCCTCCACCCAGCGGTTGAACATCGAGTACGACGGCTGGTGGATCAGCAGCGGGGTGCCGAGGTCGGCCAGGATGCGGGCCGCCTCGCGGGTCTGCTCCGGGTCGTAGTTGGAGATGCCGACGTACAGCGCCTTGCCCTGCCGGACGGCGGTGTGGAGGGCGCCCATGGTCTCTTCCAGGGGCGTGTCGGGGTCGGGGCGGTGGGAGTAGAAGATGTCCACGTACTCCAGGCCCATGCGGCTCAGGCTCTGGTCCAGGCTGGCCAGGAGGTACTTGCGCGAGCCCCATTCGCCGTACGGGCCGGACCACATGTGGTAGCCGGCCTTGGTGGAGATGACGATCTCGTCGCGGTAGGGGCGGAGGTCGCGGGCGAGGTGCCGGCCGAAGTTGGCCTCGGCCGCGCCGGGCGGCGGGCCGTAGTTGTTGGCCAGGTCGAAGTGGGTGACGCCCAGGTCGAACGCCCGGCGCAGGATCGCCTGCTGGGTCTCCAGCGGCCTGTCGTCACCGAAGTTGTGCCACAGCCCCAGCGAGATCGCCGGCAGCTTCAGTCCACTGCGGCCGACACGACGGTAGGGCATGGTGTCGTATCGGGTTTCCGCGGCGGTGTAGGTCATGGTGCTCCTCGACGGTGGGAAAGAGCGTGGGCGTTGGGCCGAGCGGTTCGGCCGTCGCAACGCTACCCCGACACGGGCGGGCGTCGCGATCATGATTCCGCGGTGTGACCGCCCGGTCGGCGGGGCGCCGGCCGGCGGGTCCGCGGAGTGCGGATCCGGTGCGTGGCGCCGGGCGTCAGTCCAGCGTCTGCACCAGTTCGTGCCGGGTCGCGGTGTGGACCACGCGACCGCGCGCCCCGTTGACGAGGGGCAGGTACGGCGGGACGTGGCCGCACTCGACGTCGGCGATGATCGGCACGCCCAGGAGCCCGAGCGCGTCCAGCACGGCCTCGTGCTGGGTGAGCGTGTCCGCGTCGGGTGCCGCGGTCCGGCCGACCAGGATCGCGTTGGCGGCGTCGAAGAACCCGGCCAGTCTCATGCCGTGGAGGGTGCGGCAGATCGTGAAGGCGTTGTCCTCCGCCGCCTCCACGTACACCAGCAGCCCCTCCGGGGCGTGGGCACGGGCGAAGGCCGCGACGTCGCCGTAGGGCGTCCCCGCCAGGTTGCACAGCATCTCGACGCAGCCGCCGACGAGGCGCCCCTCGACCTCCACGTCGCCGTCGCCGTCCAGCCTGGTCCACGTGCCGACGGCGTCCAGGGCGTACTCGCGCACCCGCGGGTGGGTGCGGTAGTCGTCCCAACCCCCGGCTCGGTACCGGCCCGGCGAGGTCTGCGCGAACCGGCTTCCCTCCGGCAGGGCGACGATGTCCGGCCAGGAGAGCAGCCCGTCGGGCGTCCGGTAGGGGGTGTCCATGAGGTTGTTGCCGTGGAGGGTGGCGGTTCCGGTGAGGAGCGTCAGCGGGGTGAGGACGGTCGAGACGTCCGAGAAGCCGACGAGCCAGGTGGGTTCGGCCTCGCGCAACCGGTCCCAGTCGAGCAGGGGCAGCAGGTCGATGGCGGTCTCCCCGCCCCACGGCGGGACCACGGCCCTGATGTCGGGGTCCGTCAGCATCGCCGTCAGTTCCTCCGCGCGGTCCGCGGCCGGGGCGCTGACGTGTCCGGTGCCGTCCATGCAGCGGCCGACGACCACCTCGTAGCCGCGCGCCTCCACCGCGCGGATCGCCACGTCGAGACGCTCCCGCAACTCCTTCGCGACGCCGCTCGACGGCGAGGTGACGGCGACCCGGTCACCGGGGCGCAGGGGGCGGGGGTATCGGATCGGCATGGTCGGCAGTCTGGCACGGGGGCTTCCCCGGGCTCCTCCGATTTTCGTCGCCGTACCCGGCGCGGCGCTCCGAATTCCGGTGAGCGATTTCCGTGTATCGGGGAAACGGCCGATCGAAAGCGGTTTCTCTCGTCGAGGAACACGCCGCGATCACGTCATGGCGCGGGTGGCGGTTTTCTTTTCCGGGACGCTCGCGGGCGAACGACGGACGCATCACGAGCGTCACCGGTATTGACAGGGCAAGAACAATCGGGCCTCATATGGAGGCGGCATTCGCGCCGCGCTCGCAACGGTGTCACCACCGGACGGCCCGGGGGGCGTGGACCCACGCGCCCACCTCCCGAGCGTCTCCGTCCTTCCCCCACCCCGACGAAGCACCGGTGACAGCGGCACGACCAGGGACGGTCCGACGCCCACAGGCGCACGGTACGCCTCGGCACGATCGGACAACGTTGTCACCCATGACAACCCCATGACAACGATGTCTTTCCAGGCCGTACACACCCGGCCCCGGACGGGACACCGTCTCCCGGAACCACTCACCCCCGTCCCACGGCCCGCCGCCCGTCCGGGCGTTCCCAGGGACCCACCCCCCACGGGGCCCCTGGGAACGCCCCCGGGGAACGGCGGCCTCCACGGGACACGGCACGTCTCAGGAGAGAACATGGCACAACGATCGAGAAAGCCCCTGGCGGCCCTGGCCGCGGCGCTGGCCGGTGTGGTCGGCCTGCTGCTGCCGGTGTTCGGCCCGACCGACGAGGCGGAGGCGGCCACCGGCATCCGCGTCGCCAACGGCCGCGTGTACGAGGCCAACGGCAACGAGTTCGTGATGCGCGGCGTCAACCACGCCCACGCCTGGTACCCCGGCCGGACCTCCGCCTCCCTCGCCGGCATCAAGGCCAAGGGCGCCAACACCGTCCGCGTGGTGCTCGCCAGTGGCCAACGCTGGACCAGGACGAGCGCCTCCGAGGTCTCGTCCATCGTCGCCCAGTGCAAGCAGAACAAGCTGATCTGCGTCCTGGAGGTGCACGACACCACCGGGTACGGCGAGCAGAGCGGCGCCGCCACCCTCTCCCATGCCGCCGACTACTGGATCGGCGTCAAGAGCGCGCTGGTCGGCCAGGAGAACCACGTCGTCGTCAACATCGGCAACGAGCCGCACGGCAACACCGGTTACGACCGGTGGACGGCCGACACCACCGCCGCCGTCCGGAAGCTGCGCGACGCGGGCTTCGAGCACGCGCTGATGGTCGACGCCCCCAACTGGGGCCAGGACTGGTCGGGCACCATGCGCGCCAACGCCTCCACCGTCTTCAACGCGGACCCCAAGCGCAACACGATCTTCTCGATCCACATGTACGGGGTCTACGACACCGCGTCCAAGGTCCAGGACTACCTGAACCACTTCGTCGGCAACCGACTGCCCATCGTGGTCGGCGAGTTCGGGCACCACCACTCCGACGGCGACGTCGCCGAGGACGCGATCATGTCGACCGCGCAGTCGCTGCGCCTGGGCTACCTGGGCTGGTCCTGGAGCGGCAACGGCGGCGGGGTCGAGTACCTCGACATGGTCAACGGCTTCGACCCCGACTCCCTGACCGGTTGGGGACAGCGCATCGTCAACGGCGCCAACGGCATCGCCTCCACCTCCCGGCAGGCCACCGTCTACGGCGGCTCCGGCGGCGGCAGCGGCTCCGGCGGCACGGCGCCGAACGGCTACCCGTACTGCGTGAACGGCGGCGCCTCCGACCCCGACGGCGACGGCTGGGGCTGGGAGAACAGCCGGTCCTGCGTCGTGCGGGGCGGCGCGGCCGACCGCTGAGGCACCCCGCCTGCCTCCGCGCCTCCGCCGGTCGGGGTGGTCGCGACGGCGGACGGACGGGGCTCCTTCCCGCCCGGTCTCCCGGACGGGAAGGGGCCCGCCGTCTCTCCGTGTCCGCTCTCCCGTCCCGGCCGCGCTCAGCAGGTGCTGCGGCTGGTGTTCTCCAGCGTCAGGTTCCGGTAGGTGATGTTGGTGCCGCAGGGGCTCTCCCGCAGCGAGGTGTTGGTCAGCCTCAGGTTCTGCAGGGTGATGTCGCGGTTGCCCGGGAACTCGCTGCGGGCCGCCAGCCTGACCTCGCCACCGCCGCTGACCGTGCCGCTCTGGCCGGCGATGGTGACGTTGTAGCAGTTCTCGATCAGGATGGCGTTGTTGCCCGTGTTGGTGAGCGTCACCCGGTCGATGACGGCGCCGCCGCTCTCGGAGACGCAGAACACCCCGCGTCCGCCGCCGCGCGCGATCACCTCGCCGACGCGGATGTTGGTCGGGTAGGCGTCGCCGATCCGGCCGTTGCGGTTGGCCATGCGGAACGCCGCGTAGCCGGTGCCGGTGCCGGTGTTCTCGGCGTCGACCCTGCCCACGGTGGCGTTGACGGTGTCGTTCAGCAGCAGGCCCGAGTAGGCGACGTTGCGGGTGGTGACGGTGCCGATGGTCAGCCCGTCCACCCCGTAGGTCTCCACGCCCTGGTTGCCGGCCCCGGAGATGTAGACGTTGTCGATCCGGATGTTGCGCGAGCGCACCGAGCGGTCGCCGTGGTTGTCGATCCGGACGCCCAGGCCGCCCGAGAGCCGCATGTCGATCTGTCCGAGCACCACGTTGTTCACGTTGCGCATGAAGATGCCGTACAGCGGGCTGCCGGTGAGGGTCAGGTGCCCCACCTCGACGTTCGAGGTCCCGCGGGAGTAGATCGGTGCCTGGTCGCCGGAGCCGGAGCCGGTCACGTTGATGGTGCCGCACACGTCGATCGCGGTGTTGCTCGGCAGCGACACCCGGGTGCCGGCGCTGATCGAGCCCGAACCGCGCACCACCACGCGCTCCTTGGAGGTGCGGTTCGGCGTCAGGCTGTTCACCGCCGCCTGCATCGCGTCGCGCATGCTGGAGCCGGTGTAGACGGTGCTGCCGCCCCGGCGGGCGGTCCAGGTGCTGCCGCTCAGCACCGCTTCGGCCTGATAGGAGCCGTCGCCGCAGGCGGCCGCCGCCGCGACGGCGGACGACTGCCCGGACCGCTCCGGGCGTGCCGGGGACTCCACGGCCTCGACCGAGGTCGTCGCCAGCGTTCCCAGCGCGGTCACCGACAGCAGACCGGCCGTGACGGCGGCGAGCGTGCGCTTCCTGATGGGTCTCGCGGCTCCGCTTCCCATCCTTCAACTCCTTTGTGGGGGGTGCGTGTGGGGGTGCGCGCCTGCCGCGGACGGTCCCGGGCCGTGCGATCCGGCCGGGTGGGTCCGCCCCGCCGCGGCCGTCCCCGACCGGTTCGGGAGAGAAGCGGGAAAGAACGGGGAACGGCGCGGAACACAGAAGGTGCGGTAAGCGCTTTCGCAGCGCCGTCGAGTATTGCAACGTTTCATTCAGAGGGTCAAGAAGGCGAACGGAAGGGGAAATCCCCGCCGCGACGGTCGACTTCCCCCACGTCCGGCCTCTCTCCGCCCCCGCGCTTTCGCGACCAGCGCTTTCCCTCTTCCCGCGCTTCGCCCTGCCCGGGGAACCCTCCCGGACGTCCCCGGACGGCCGGGCGTCAGACCGCCCGGTCCAGCACCTCCAGCACCGAGCGCAGCTCCGCCACGTCGATCTGCCCCGGCGCGGAGGCCGTGCCGACCATGCCGAACGTCGCCGCGGACCCGAAGACCCGGCCCGCCAGGCGCGAGACCAGCCCCAGCCCGCCCATCGCCATCGTGATCAGGGGCCGGTCGGCGTACTCCTCGCGCATGGTGCGCGTGGCGTCCAGCAGGGTCAGCACGTCGGCGGCCGAGTGGGGCATCACGGCGATCTTGCAGATGTCGGCCCCCACGTCCTGCATCTCCCGCAGCCGCGCGACGATCTCGTCCCTGCTCGGGGTCCCGGAGAAGTCGTGGTTCGAGGCGACCACGGGCACCCCCTGCTCGTGCGCGGCCTCGACGATCCGCCGCACCACCTCGGACGCGCGCCGGTACTCCACGTCCACCAGGTCCACGTGCCCGGAGCGGACGACGGCGGTGGTGAGCTCGCCGTACGCCTCGTCGTCGAGGTCGGCCCGCCCGCCCTCGGCCCGGGTCCGGCAGGTGAACAGCAGGGGGAGGCCCGCCAGTCGGTCGGTCAGCTCCCGCGCGGTGGCCGTGACGGCGGCGGTGTCGGTGAGGGGGGCGAAGTGGTCGACGCGCCACTCGGCCGCGTCGGGACGCACGTCGAGGAGGGCGTCCACCTGGCTCCGGAGCTGCTCCGGAGAGCCACCGGTGAGCGGCGCGATGACCTTGGGGGTGCCCTCCCCGAACGTCACCCCGCGCACCGTGACGGTCCTGATCGCCCTGCCGGCCATGCCTCTCCTCCGTCTCACGCGTCCCACGGGTCCCGGTGGCCCCGGTGATTCCCGGGGGTACATCATCGCGCTCCGGGCCGCACGCCGCCGCCGCGCCCTGTTTCCCCCGTTTCCCCCACCTCCGGGTCGGGGAACCCGGCCCCACGTACCGCGCCGGACGAGGCAGGAAGGCCAGGGGATGAAAGCGATCACGGTGGTGCCCGGCGAACCGGACCGGGTCCGAGTGGAGGAGGTGCCCGAACCCCCGGTGGAGGAGGGCTCGCTGCTCGTCGAGGGACGCCTGCTGGGGGTCTGCGGAACCGACCGCGACATCGTGGAGGAGGGCTACGGCGAGCCGCCGTCGGGCCGGGACCGGCTGATCGTGGGACACGAGTCGCTCGGGGTGGTGCTGGAGGCGCCGGACGGGTCCGGCTTCTCCCCCGGCGACCACGTGGCGGGGATCGTGCGGCGGCCCGACCCGGTGCCGTGCGAGCCGTGCTCGCGCGGCGAGTGGGACTTCTGCCGCAACGGACGGTTCACCGAACGCGGCATCAAGGGCCGGAGCGGCTACGGGTCCGAGCGCTGGCGCGTCGAACCGGAGTACGCGGTCCGGGTCGACCCCGCCCTCGGGGACCTGGGCGTGCTGCTGGAGCCCACGTCGGTGCTGGCCAAGGCGTGGGAGCAGACCGACCGGATCTTCGAGCGCTCCACGTGGCGGCCCAGGACGGCGCTGATCACCGGGGCCGGCCCGATCGGCCTGCTGGCCGCGCTGATGAGCGTCCAGCGCGGGCTGGAGACGCACGTCCTGGACCTGAAGGACACCGGACCGAAACCGGACCTCGTCGCCGACCTGGGCGCCACCTTCCACGCCGGAAGCCCGAAGGACGTCGGTGTGGAGCCCGACGTCGTCGTCGAGTGCACCGGCCACGGCCCCCTGGTCTTCGAACTCACCCGGACGGTCTCGCCCAACTCGGTCGTCTGCCTCACCGGCATCTCCTCGGGTTCGCGCAGGGTGCCCGTCGGCCTGGACGAGGTCAACAAGGAGATGGTGCTGGAGAACATCGTACTGTTCGGCTCGGTCAACGCCGCCCGGCGCAACTACGAGCAGGCCGCCGAGGCGCTGGCCCGCGCCGACCGGAAGTGGCTGGAGCGGATCGTCACCCGTCGGGTGCCGATGGACGACTTCGCCGACGCCCTCCACAAGGGCCCGGACGACGTCAAGGTCGTCGTCGACCTGCGCGCCTGACCCGCGTGCCGGCGGCACACCGGCACCGACCACGACGGACCGCCCCGGCCCGGTGCCGGGGCGGGCGCCGCGGCCGGACCGTACCGTCCGCCCGGCCGCGGCGCTCGGGCCGTCACGACGCTCGGGCCGTCACAGGGCGCGCTCCAGACGCTCCGCGAGGAGCCTGGTGAAGCGGGCCGGGTCGTCGGGGCGACCGCCCTCCGCGAGGAGCGCCATCCCGTGGACGATCTCGGCCATGGCGGCCAGGTCCGGGTCGGACGCGCGGTCGGCGTGGGCCTTCCGCAGGCCGATGATCAGAGGGTGGTCGGGGTTGAGTTCGAGGATGCGCTTGCTCTCGGGCATCTCCTGGCCCATGGCGCGGAGCATGTTCCGCAGGCCGGGCGTGACGTCGTCGGTGTCCGAGACGACGCAGGCCGGCGAGGTGGTGAGACGGGAGGACAACCGCACCTCCTTCACCTCGTCGCCGAGCCGCTCGCCCAGCCACGCCAGCAGGTCGGCGTACTCCTGCCGCTGCTGCTCCCGCTCCGCCTTGGCCTGCTCCTTCTCCTCCGCGGTGCCGAGTTCGGCCTCCCCCTTGGCGATGGACCGCAGCTTCCTGCCCTGGAACTCGGGCACCGCGTCGACCCACAGCTCGTCCACCGGGTCGGTCAGGACGAGCACCTCCAGGCCCTTCTCCCGGAAGGCCTCCATGTGCGGCGAGTTCTCGACGGCGGCGCGGGACGGGCCCGTCAGGTAGAAGATGTGCTCCTGCCCCTCCTTCATCCGCTCGACGTACTCCTGGAGGGTCGCCGGCTTCTCCGCGTCGTGGGTGGTGACGAACGAGCAGGCCGCGAGGATCGCGTCGCGGTTCTCGAAGTCGTTGAGCAGCCCCTCCTTGACGACCGGGCCGAACTCCCGCCAGAACGTCGTGTACTTCTCGGGCTGCCTGGTCCTCATCTCCTTGATGGTGGACAGCACCTTCTTCGCCAGCCGCCGGCGCATCATCTGGATGTGGCGGTCCTGCTGGAGGATCTCGCGGGAGATGTTGAGCGACAGGTCCTGGGCGTCGACGACGCCCTTGACGAAGCGCAGGTACGGCGGGACCAGCTCCTCGCAGTCCTCCATGATCAGCACGCGCTTCACGTAGAGCTGCACGCCCCGCTTGCCCGACGAGAACAGGTCGCGGGGCGGCTGCGCGGGGAGGAAGAGCAGCGCCTGGTACTCGAAGGTGCCCTCCGCGTGGATGCGGATGGTCTCCAGCGGGTCGGTCCAGTCGTGGCTGATGTGCTTGTACAGCTCGTGGTACTCCTCGTCGGAGACCTCGTTCCTGGGCCGCGCCCACAGGGCCTGCCGGGAGTTGATCGTCTCCGGCTCGGACTTCTCGCCGTCCTTCCCGTCCTCGTCCTTCTTCTCACCGGACGCCGTGATCAGCCTGATCGGCCAGGTGATGAAGTCCGAGTAGCGCTTGACGATCTCCTTGATCTTCCAGGGGGACGTGTAGTCGAAGAGCCGGTTGTCGTTGTCCACCGGCTTGAGCCGCAGGGTGACCGCCGTGCCCTGGGGCACGTCGTCCACCGTCTCGACGGTGTACGTGCCCTCGCCGGTCGACGACCACCGGGTGCCCGTGGTCTCCCCGGCACGGCGGGTCAGCAGCGTGACCTCGTCGGCCACCATGAACGCGGAGTAGAAGCCGACGCCGAACTGCCCGATGAGCCCCTCCGCGGCGGCGGTGTTCCCGGCCTCCCGGGCCTCCGTCAGCTTCTGGAGGAACTCCGCGGTGCCGGACTTGGCGATCGTCCCGATGAGCCCCACGACGTCGTCGCGCGACATCCCGATGCCGTTGTCGCGCACCGTCAGCGTGCGGGCGTCCTTGTCCGTCTCGATGTCGATGTGCAGGTCGGAGACATCGGCGTCCAGCGTGTCGTCGCGCAACGCCTCGATGCGGAGCTTGTCGAGCGCGTCGGAGGCGTTGGAGATCAGTTCCCGCAGGAACACGTCCTTGTTCGAGTAGATCGAGTGGACCATCATCTGGAGGAGCCGGCGCGCCTCCACCTGGAACTCGAACGTCTCGGCCGTCATGGTCGTGGATTCCCCACCAGGTTCTTCCGTCGCCGGAGGGCCGGGGCGCCGCCGGGCGGCGCGGGCCTTCCGAACGTGCCTTTTACGCTGATGGTATGCGGTACGGGCGTTCGATCCGCGCGCGCCCGGTGGGGCCGGAGCGGCCCGGCGCCCGCGCCGGGCGGACGCCGGGTTCAAGACCGGCCGCGTTCTCTGCGTCCCGCACCGGGTCCGTGGGAGCCCGGGCGGGGTGCAGGGCTGCGGCTGGTCATTCGTCGCCGATATCCTCGGCGAGGAGCTCGCCGGCGGACGGCCAGATCCGCAGCGCGAGGTTGGCGAGGTAGGTCCCCCACCGGATGATGCGGGTCTCATCCCAGGTGCGCCCCCAGTCCTCCAGCTCGGCGCCAGGCGGAGGATTGAGCAGAGTGCCGTGGGTGAGACGGAGCAGACTGTGCTCACCAAGCCACTGCCGCTTCTCGTGCCATCCCATATTGCCGATGGCCGGGTTGAGTTTCGCGGTCGCCAGAGTGAGGTTGCCGAGCGTGTGGACGATCTCGTCCCGGGCGGCGGCCGCGTCAGGGGCGTCACTGCTGATCGGCCAGTTCTCCTGCCAGCTCTGCGGCATGACGTGCTCGATGGTGAGCTTGGACCCGATGTTCTCCCCGACGGGAACGGTGAGCTGCTCGGTCAGCGGCGTGCGCAGGGCATCCTCCAGCGCCTCGAGGAGGATGCGCACCCGGTGACGGTAGAGACGCTGGTAGATCGGATCGGTGACGAGCGCGTTCCGGAACTCTTCATCGGTTGGCCACTGACGGTGCTGCCCCTGCATGGCCGCCAGTGTCTTGAGAATCGCCTCGTCAGCCTGGTCAGGCTGCTTGATCGCGGCGCCGACGAGATCCCGGAAGACGTGGTTGTAATCCCTGTTGCTGAGGTTGAGGATGGAACGTCGTACGAGATAGCTGTCGATACCCCGGATCGCCCGTACGCGCCGCTGCTCGGACAGCCGTTCCCCCATCCCGTACAGGCACAGGAGTAGAGGCATCGGCGTGGACAGCTGCATGACCTTCATCCGGTACAGGAAACGGCCTTCCGCTCCGTCCGGCGCACGGTTCTCCAGACCGTCGTAGATCTCCGCGTAGCGGGAGAGTTCCGTGAAGATCTCTTCGACGGAAACCTGCTGTCCGCGCTGCCAGCGATCGAACTCCTTGAACAGAGCGGGGAAGGTGAAGTCCCGCTGGGTTCGCATGGTGAGCCAGTGGGTCAGGAAGACATCGAGCCGACTGCGCGTGATACGCCCGGTGGTCTGGTCGACTCGCCATTCGTCCTGGTCGAAGGGCTCCCAGTAGGTGCTGTACAGACGGCCGGTGTCCATTCCGGCGTGCTCGGCTTCACGGAACAGCAGGTTTTTCACCAAGTCCGCGTGTTCGAGCGGGGTGCCGCGGCTGTTGAGGGTTTCGAAGACCATCTGGGCGTCATCGTGTTCCTCCAGATCGATGATGACCAGCCTCAAATGCTCTCGGAGGGTCTGGACCAGGCTGCCGAGCCTCTGCTTGGGGTCCTCGCTGTCCTCCAACCAGTCGTTGACAACGCGTTGAAAGTAGGTGACCGCCTCGGACAGACGTCCCTTGCCGTCCTCTCCGCTCATCACGGAGCGGAACTCGTCCCGGTCGGCGTTGGTCGGCCAGACCTTGAAGCGGTGATCCGGGTTGCGCGCGGTGTCGTACAGGTCCGGGTCGTTCTCCAGGAACCTGCTGAGCAAGCGCACGGAGCGGTCATCCCCGGCTTTCTGGGCGGACTGGCGTGCGGCGAACAGGAACAGTTGCAGGGTGGTGAGCCGCTGCTGGCCGTCGATGACCTGCCGGGCCTCCAGGTCCGAAGAGGCGTAACGCGCCTCGTCGAAGACCACTGCACCCAGGAAGTGCGGAAAGACGGTGTCACCGGTCTCCGCCGCTCTCTCGGCCTGCTCGGCGGTGCGGCGAATGTCCTCCCAGAAAGCGGTCCAGTTGTCGTCTCTGTTCCACACGTACGGCCTCTGGAAGAGGGGCACCATGTATCGGATATCCCTGCCGAAGATCCGCTTCAGGTCGACCGTGTCGGCACGCACTCAGGCTCCTTCCATTGGTATGACCTGGATCACGGTACCGACCTTCGCGCGGCATTGTAGGGGGATCGTCCCGATCAAGCCGGGGAGTGAACCTGCGTTGTCGGCCGGTGGTTCAACGAGGAAGGCTGCGTGTCGACGGGCAGGGGAACCCCGTCGAGGCAGTGGTCCGCGGGGGTGCTGAGGGGCTGTGGCTTGCCGACCGTGCCGTTGGGAGCATAAGCGAGCGGTTGGAGGGTTACTCCGAGTCGCTCGCTTACGGGACCGCTCCCGGTGACACCGCGGGCTGGGTGGTCGTCACCACCACGGCGGTGATGCTGCTCCGACCGCCGCTACGTCCTCCTTCAGAGGAATTCGGCCCGTCACCATGGCGCCGCCCCGCCATCCGCCGGGAAGCGGACGGGCGGGGCGGCGTCACACGGGCCAGGAGTCGGCCGGGTCGTCCAGCCACACCCGCTGCCCCTCCGGCGTGACGGTGAGCCCGAACCGCTCGTGTCCCGGTCTGCCCCGCTCCTCCCACCACCGGTGGGCGGCCGCCACCTCGTCCCACAGGCGGCGGGGCCCGGCCTGCCAGACGCGCGCCGTGTCCCCGTCGCGGAACATCACGCAGGCCCAGGACCGGTCGGTGAGCCCGTACCACCACACCGGCCGGGCCCCGTCTCGCTTCTCGGCCACGACGCACAGGCAGTCCGGGACGCGGAGCCCGACCGCGAACCGCCGCACACCGAACCGCTCCCCGGTGATCTCCTCCTCCGGCAGCGAGGTGGCGGACTCCTCGCCGTCGGCGACGCTGCCCGTGACGTACGCGGAGTGCACCACGGGCGGCAGGCGCTGGGCCCGCAGCTTCATGAACTCCACCGGCCCCGTGAAGGCCCCCGACGCGCTCCGTCCGTCGCGGGAGACGACCAGCCGGGCCACGGCGTCGCCGTTGCCGTAGTGCGTCCCCCACGGGACCACGATCCGGCCGCCGGGACGGCACTGCTCCACCCAGGCGTACGGGACGGAGCGCAGACCGCACGTGGCGATGACCCGATCGTAGGGCGCGCCGCCGGGAAACCCCCGCGCACCGTCGCCGTGGACGACCCGGACGGGCAGGCCGAAGGCGTCCAGCGCCCTGCGCGCGGCGTCGGCCACCGCCCCGTCCACCTCCACCGTCACCACGTTCGCGGCGCCGAGGCGGTGGGCCAGGAGCGCCGCGTTCCACCCCGTCCCGGTGCCGATCTCCAGCACCCGGTCGCCCGGCCGCACGTCCAGGTCCCGGAGCATCCGGAACACCACGGACGGCATGGACGCCGAGGAGGTGGGGACCTGCCCCGGCTCGGTGCCGGTGTGCCGGCCGTCGTCCCACTGGGTGACGACCGGCACGTCGGCGTCGGCGTACCGGGCCCAGGCGTCCGGGTCTTTCCTCAGCGACACGGCGACGCTGCGTCCCGCGTCCATGTCGTACGGCCAGATCAGCTCCGGCAGGAACGCCGACCTCGGCACGGCCGCGAAGGCGGGCGCCCAGTCCCGGGAGAGGACTCCCGCCGCCATGAGGGCGCGCCCCAGCCCGGTGCGGCCGGGGCGCTCCTCGTGTGCTTCGGTGCTCACCGGCCGTCGTCCGCCTTGGGCGGGTTGGGGACGCCGGGTCCGCCGTCCGGGGTGGGCGGCTGGTGCGGGCCGGGGTAGGGCTGCCCGGGGAGCTTGTCGCCGCCGTCGTTCTGCCGCGTTTGGTTCGTCATGCTCTCTCCCTCTGTTCTGTCTGCTCTGTGGTTCCGTGCGCCGTCCGCCGCCGGAGGCGGGACGGGTTCCTCGGCCCGGCCCCGGTGGGGCCGGGGGTCTACCGGGCAGGGGCGTGGTACCGCTGCCAAATCGCCTCCCGCACCAGCCCGTTGAGGGTCCGGATGCAGCCCTCGCAGGCGTACAGGTCGGCGTGCTGCCCCTCGACCTGCACCGGCCCGATCCACGTCACCGGGATCCCCGGGCGGAGGCAGTAGAGCCAGCACCGCCCGGTGACCCAGGTGCGGGGCCTCACCGACACCGCTCCTGGCTGTACCGGTTCGCCACCCGCACCCCCGCGCTCAACTGCTCCTCGGGAGTGAGCAGACGGGTGTTCTCGGGCAGGCACTCCCACTCCCGGCCGCCTCCGGGCGGGCGGAGGAAGTACCGTCCGCCGCTCTTGCCCATCAGCTCACCGATCCGGTTGCGCGTGGTGTCCATGAGGTACGTCGCCATGCTCACTCCCGTGCTGCGCGTGGTGGCTTTCCGTATCCACTCACTCACAGATTGCTGCCGCGACGGTACGCTCACCAGGGCTTCCGGCTCTCCATGTGGGGCTGGAGAGAGGGGCGTTGGACACATGCGTCGTGGTGGCGGAATCGACCAGCCTTACTCGCCACAGGAGTTCTACGGGGCGGAGCTCCAGCGGAAACGTGAGAACAAGGGCCTCACGCAGGCCCAACTCGGTGAGATGGTCGTCATCTCACCGCAGATGATCGCCCACTTCGAGGCCGGGCGGCGGAAACCCCGGCCGGAGGACGCCCGCCGGATCGACCAGGCGCTGGGCACGGACGGCTTCTTCGAGCGCATGCGCCGCTCGTTGGACGAGGGCCGCTTCGCCGATCACTTCGCGGCTGCCGCCGAGATGGAGAAGCTGGCCAGTGTGATCAAGACCTACGGGGCGTTCCTCGTTCCCGGCATCCTCCAGACCGAGGCATACGCGCGGGCGGTCTTCCGTGCGGGCACCCCGGTCTATACACACAAGGATGTAGAGCGGCGGGTGGCCAACCGCATAGAGCGTGCCCGCATCCTTGAGGACCCCAACTCACCTGTCTTGTGGGCCCTGTTGGACGAGTCGATTCTCCGGCGTCCCATCGGTGGACGCGACGCGATCGCGGAGCAGTTGGAGCACATCGCCGAGCTGGGACGTAGCGGGCGGGTGAGGGTCCACGTGCTCCCCTTCTCCGCAGGTGCACACGCGTTGCTGGAGAGCATGGTCACCCTCATGCGGTTCACCGATGCCCCTCCGGTGGCCTACGTTGAAGGCCTGCGCACCGGACGTGTCATGGACGACCCGGACATCGTCGAAGCCTGCCAGTCGTCCTACGACCTCGCCCTGGGCGATGCCTTGCCGTCGGAGGAGTCACTGGCCCTACTAGAGGCCGTGTCGGAGGAGTACAAGCGATGATCAACGACCACAGCCTGATGTGGCGCAAGTCCAGCTACAGCGGGGCGAGCAACGGCGACTGCATCGAGGTCGCCGACGGTCTCCCCAACGCGGTCCCCGTCCGGGACAGCAAGAATCCGGGCGGCCCGGCCCTGGTCTTCCCCGAGCGGGCGTGGAGCGCGTTCGTGGAGGGGATAAAAGGATCTCGTCCTTGACTTCTGACCGGTCAAGAGGACAGGCAAGCACCTCGGCCGGGGCGGACGGGTTCGATTCCCGTCTGCCCCGGCCGTCGGCGTTCAGGCGTTGTGACGCGGTCCCTGCCCCGGTGGCGGGTTCAACACGGTCCGGTACTCGCGGCCGGTGGCTCGCGCCTCGGCCATGCGGTCGTAGATGTCGAGAATGAGTTCCTTGGTGCGGTAGGTGCCGTCGTGAGCGGCCTCATCCTCGCGCTTGACCACGAGGAAAGTGTCCATGACGTATTCCACGTCATCGCGGTCCAACCCATAGAGGTGGAAGAAGGCCGCGTCCAGTTCGGCGCGCAGCAGCTCACGGCGGGACTCGTCCCACCGGAATGGGGCGCCCTCATGGCCGAGATCCATGGCGAAGTTGGCCATGTCCCGGCTGGTATAGGTGAGTTCCACCACGCGATCGGTGAACCATCCCACCTCACGGAACGCTTCATGGAACTGGGTGAGCAGTGGAATCGGCAACTGATAGAGGTAGCCGTACGTCAGGTGTGTACCGGCGATCTTCTGGCGAATCACATAGTCGAAGACAAACGACGACATGCATGCCTGAAGGAGAGCGGCCGACTCCGCGCTCCTCGGGAACATGAGCGGGTTGGTGTGCCCGACACCGTACGGCGGAAGCACTGTAGCCATGGTCGTCCGGGTATCCGTGGAACGGGCGATGTCCCGCCATCCCATCAACCAGCCGTTCCACCACTCCCGGTCTGCCAGTCGGGTCGCCACTCCCGCCCACATGATCCGGTTCCCCTTCTTGTCCCGCTTGCCCGAATCCACGTCGAACTCCGGCACCCAATAACGGGGCAACGGAGCGAAGTCGGGGTCGTCGTGCTGTTCAGGGGTGACGCGCGGGAGAGTGCCCATGTTGGCCTGGGCCTTGGTCTGGCCCTCGTAGGTGCCGTAGCGGTGATCGAAGTGGTGAAGCATTTTCGCCTCGTACAGCGGCAGGTAACGGCGTTTGTCTCCCACCTCGGGTCGGACGAAGACGTTGCCGTCCAGCTTCCAGCCCTCTTCCTCCAACTCATCCTTGTTCCGGAACAGATGGGCATCATTAGCCATGTCGAACATGCGCATGAACGACAGGCCCCACGGGTTCGTGCCGCCCCTGCCGGTTTCGTCCGGCTCCTTCATCAGGACGGGGACGCGCCGGTAGATGGTGAGGGTGATCTCGGCGTCGCGGCGGGTCCGGAACACCGGCAGGGTGCCGGTGTTGGGGTTCACCAGCAGGATCTCTTCCGGGGGCATGGCGAACCGGCGGCTGTCCAGGTCCTCCATGTGGCGGACGCCGAACGCGAACGATGCCTCCTCGACACGTGCGCCCGTACCGGTGGCAGTGAGCAGAGAGAAACGCACCCGGTGGTCGACATCCCGGCTGAGGATGAACGCCTCGTTCTCGAAGTCCAGGAACGACGCGAGCCGTGCGGTGCGCACCAGATCGGAGAAGAACGCGGCGGTGGTGGCGTCCGTGGCGATGCCGGTCGGCAGGACCAGGCCAAAGCGCCCAGCGGGGGCAATGCCCAGCGAGGCGGCCTCGGCGAAGACGGCGTAGGTGTTGACGTCACCGCGCCCGGCAAGGGGGAAGCGACCTGAGTTGCGCAGCAGGTGACTGACGCCCTCGGAGAAGCGACGGGCGGCGATGAACTCGGCGTGCAGCTTGCGGTCCGCCTCGTCCTCGCTCTCGGCGAGCTTGACGATCTCGCGTTCGCGAGCCGCCTTGTTCGCGGCCTTCGCGATCTTCTCGTCGCGAGTGGCGAAGAACTCCTGCTCCTGAAGCTTGACCCGCTCCCACGGCGGGTTTCCCAGCACGCAGCTGAACCCGCCCTTCCAGCCGGTGCGTTCGTCCACGCCCGGCGCCGCCGGGTCCGCCGGGACCTGGAAGACCTCCGGGAACTCCAGATGCCAGTGGAAGAAGCGGTATTCATCCCGCAGCTTGTCCACCGCCTTCAAGGTGCCCTCCGGCAGGTTCTCGCCACCGTCCTCGGCCTGGAGGGCCAGCAGGGATTTGGTGGTGAGCGCGGGCGGGGACGCCTCCTTGGTCTTCTTCCAGACGAAGGCCGCGCACCAGGCGTCGGCCAACCGTCGGGCGCGGAGGTAGTCCCTGGACGTGGTCAGCTCACGGTAGGCACGGGCCTGGTCCTGGACATCCTCCATGTCCAGGGCGTCCTTGCCGAGGATCTTCGAGACTTCCTCACCGACCTCAACGTTGGAGAGGGCGAGGGCGTACTCCTCGGAGAACAGGGCGTTCTGGCTCGCGCCCCGGCGCAGTGCCGTCTGCCAAGCCTGCCGCTCATCCTTGTTGCGTTTCTTCAACCCCTTGACCCACTCGGGATCGTCGCCCTCCAGCGCCTTGAACGCGTCGTCGGGCAGGCCGCCGGCCAGCAGCTTCGGTGTGGTGCCCAGCAGGCCGTTGCCGTGCTTGATGTGCGCGTCGAGGAAGGTGAGCGGCTTGCCCGGCTCCATCGCCTCGATCCACAGGGAGACCTTGGCGAGTTCGACGGCCGTCGGGTTGAGGTCCACGCCGTACACGCACCGGGAGACGACGTCGCGCAGCGCGTGCCGCACGTCGTCGGCGCCGGGTTCGGGGTCGTCGGTGCGGACCTCGGCGAGACGACGGGCGATGCGGCGGGCGGCGGCGACCAGGAAGTGGCCGGAGCCGCAGGCGGGGTCGCAGACGGTGAGGGCGAGCAGCGCCTTCTCGCGCTCCTCCTTCGTCGTGCCGGAGCGGACGGCCTCGTCGATCACCGGGTCGAGGGCGGAGTCCAGCAGGCAGTCGATGAGGGGGGACGGGGTGTAGTACGAGCCGGAGGTCTTGCGGTCGTTGCCGTCGAGCTTCTTCAGGACGTAGACGTCGCCCTGGTCCAGGCGGGGCTCCAGCTCCAGCAGAGATTCGTAGACCGAGCCGAGTTCGTCCGCGCCCAGGTGGCGGTAGTCGACCGGGCGGGGACGGCCCAGCTTGGCGTCGAAGACGACGGACAGCTCGCGCACGGCCTCATAGAGGGCCTGGTTGGACAGGCTCAGGCCGTCCAGGACGCGGTCCTTGTCCGTGGGCTCGAACAGGCCGCCCAGGGCGGGCAGTCCGAGTTCGGGTCGGCCGCCGGGTGTGCCGAGGCCGTCGATCACCAGGCGCAGGGCCTGCCATTGGTCGCCGTGGAGGGTTCCGGTGCGGCGGGCGAGGCGGCGCAGGCGGGCGGTGGAGAAGTACTTCCGGTACGTCTCCCGGGCCCGTTCGGGAGCCTCGGGGTCCAGCAGGAGGTCACGGTCCTCGGCGACGAAGAGGAACAGCAGGCGGTAGACGAGGCGGAGCAGGGCCGGGTGGAGGTCGCGGACCGAAAGCTTACGGGCATGCAGCGCCTCGCGCAGGGCCGCGTTGTCGGGGTGGGCGATCAGTCCCGTGCCGATGGCGGTGATCGCCTTCTCGACGCCCTTGCGGAGTTCCTTCAGGGCACGAGTGCCGGAGTCGATGGCCTCGGTGCGCCACTTCTCCAGCGGGCAGGTCGCCGCCGGGCCGCCCTCGGTGCGGGGCTCGAAGCGGGTGCGGTGCAGCAGCCGCCACAGCAGCACGAAGTCGTCGGAGCGGCTGCCCTCGAAGATGGCCTGGAGGTCGAACTCCAGGTACGCGGCGCCGGTGAGGGAGGCCGACTCGCGCAGCAGCCGCAGCTGGCGGCCGTTGGAGAGCACACCCCACAGGACGGAGTCCCCGGAGCGGTTGAGGTACTCCTGGAGCAGCGACTGCGGGGCCTGCGGGGCGATGTCCGGCATCCTGCGGTCCAGGGGCACGTTCCAGCCGGTGAGGTGGACGGGGACGTGCTCCCAGTGGTGGCTGATCGCGAAGTGCTTCTCGCCGTCGCGGGAGGCCAGGCCCGGCGCAGGTACGGCGACGAGGCCGCCGAAGCCGAGCTGCTCGAACAGGGGCAGCAGCCAGCGCTCGCGGGTCAGGCCGACCGCGGGCACGCCGGGGTCGTCGTCGGCGCCGTCGCGGGCGAGCGCGTCCCGGTAGGCGGCCCACACGCCGCGCAGGTAGCCCCAGGAGCGTTCGGCGGCGTCCCGTACCGTCTCGCCCTTGGCGTAGAGGCGGTAGTCGGTGGGCTTCGACCCGGTCTGCTCCTTGCCTTCCTTGATCCGTACGAGGAGGTCGTACGGGAGGAGGCCGCCGACGGTGGCGACGGTGTCGGTGACGAGGGTTCTGGCGAGGCTCATGCGCCCACTCCCTGGTGGATCGACGGGGCCGGGAGGTAGTGGTAGACGCCGAGGACGTCCGGATCGCCCTGCGGGATGACCTTCAGTCCCTGGAGGCGGGCCCGGGACGCGGTGCGGACGCGGCGGTGCGAGGCCTCCAGTGTCCTGCCCAGCTCCTCCGAGCGGCGGCGCAGCTCGGGCATGAGCACCCCGGGGAGGGCGGCGAGGATCTCGGTGATCCGCTCGGTGGCGAACTTGGGGTCGGTGTTCTGTGCGGCGCGGGCTTCCAGGAGGGCCAGGGCCTCGTCCTCGGGGAGCCACTCGGGTGCGTCGGCGGTGCCGCGGAAGGCGACGACGCGGGCGTCCTCGGCGAGCTGCCGGCGCGGCTCCGATCCGGTCCGGGTGGGCAGGCTCAGCTGGAAGCGGTGGCGGACCAGCAGGAGCGTGGTGCGGCGCTCGACGGCCTTGGTGCGGATGACTCCGCAGCGGCGGGCCGGGCGCTGCCAGGCCGGGATCTTGCCGCCGTCGTCCAGCGCCGCGTCCAGGACGAAGCGGGCGACGGCGGCGACCACCGGGTCCGTGCGGGTCAGAGCGGCCTCGCCGCGCGGGGCGCTGGGCGCGTCGTGGAAGACGACCGGGCGGGGGTGGCGGGGGCCGAGCGCGGCCGAGACGGTGTCACGCAGGCCGGCGGGGAGAGCGTCGGTGTGGACGGTGAAGCCGCCTCCCTGCCCGGTCGGGGCGGGCATGCCGCGCAGGGCGGCCAGGGCCCGGCGGGTGAAGTCCTTCACCTCCTCGCCGGTGCCGAGCGAGGCGCGGATTTCGGCGACCTCGGCGGCCACCTCGTCCTTCTTGATGGTGTGCTGGGCGTAGCGGGAACGGGAGGCCTTCTCGCGCTCGGCGGAGGACTGCCAGGCGATCTCCAGTTGCTCGGCCGCCGCCTCCTGCGGGAACAGTTCCTCCTGCTCGTAAGCAGGTTTCTTCTCGTGCAGGATCACTCCCTCGAAGAGGGCCTGCATGGCGCTCTCGGACTCCTGCGGCACGGGCACCGAGATGCCGGTGACGCGGCGGATGCGTTCGTGCTTGCGCAGCAGCACCTTCAGCACGATCTCGTCGATGGGGTTGTCGGCGCCGTAGAGGGTGAGGGCCTTGACCGTGTCGGTGCGCTGGCCGAAGCGGTCCACGCGGCCTTCGCGCTGCTCGTGCCGGGTCGGGTTCCACGCCAGGTCGTAGTGGACGACGGCGTCGAAGGACTCCTGGAGGTTGACGCCTTCGGAGAGGCAGTCGGTGGCGACGAGAACGCGGCGCTCGGCGGGCGGGTTGCCCTCCTCGTCGGCCCCGGTCAGCTCGGCGATGCGGTGTACGCGCTGGTCGGGCGAGAGTTCTCCGGTGACGGAGGCCACGGCGACCGGGTGCTCGGTTCCCCGCTTGTTGAGCGCCTTCCTGAGCTGGGTGGCCACGTAGTCGGCCGTCGCGATGTAGCGGCAGAAGACGATCGGCCGGTAGCCCTCGTCGAGGAGGTCGGAGACGGTCGCGATCAGCTTCTTCAGCTTGGCGTCGCGGGTGGGGCCGGCGAGCTTCTTCGCGGCCTCGGCCATGGCGACCAGGCGGGCTTTCTCCTCGTCGTCCGGGCTGTCGGTGGGGTCCGCCGACAGGTCGGCGCCGGGCACGGCGTCCGCCGACTCGGCGGTCTCGCTGTCGGCCGGGTCGGAGACCGTCTGCTTACCTGTGCGGTCCGCCTCGTCCGGGGTGTCCGCCTCCTGGACGCCGGCCCGGGTGTGCAGGGACTGCACGGCGGCGGCCGGTGAGGAGGAGAGGGTACGCAGCAGGGCGAGGGTGGACCACCAGCGTTGGCGCTGGCGGAGCGCTCCGTCCGCCGCGCGCACGGTCTCGCGGGCGTAGGACAGAACCTCGTCGAGGAGTCTGCGGTAGTCGCGGTGCAGGGTGTAGGGGACCTCGGCGGTGAAGCGGGAGGACGGGAAGTGCGCGTCTTCGCTGAAGTCGTCGCGGATGTCGGCACGGCGGCGCTGCACGAAGAACTGCGCCAGGAGCCTGCGGCCCGCCTCGCTGTCGAGGTCCGCGGTGGCCAGCCGCGGGTCGAGCAGTCCGATCAGACGGCGGAAGGGCTCCTCCTTGCCGCTGTGCGGGGTGGCGGTGACCAGGATGAGGTGGCGCTCCGGGTCATCGGCGAGGGACCGCAGCAGGGCGTACCGCTGCTGGGACTTCCGCGCGGGGGTGCCGGGCCCGGAGTCCGCGACGCAGGTGTGCGCCTCGTCGACGATCACCAAGCCGGGGCAGTCGCGCAGGAACTCCTCACGGTGCCGGGGGGACTTGATGAAGTCGGTGGAGACGACGTACGCACCCTTGCGGTCGAACAGAGAGTGACCGTAGGGGATCTCGCGCCTCAGCCGGCCGATCGTGGAGGGCAGCACCAGCCGGGCGTCGATGCCGAACTTGCCGTGCAGCTCGGCCCGCCACTGCTCGGCCAGCGCGGGTGAGCACAGCACCACCAGTCCTTCGGCGTCGCCTTGCGCGCGCAGCTCGGCGGCGATCAATCCGGCTTCGACCGTCTTGCCGATGCCAACGTCGTCGGCGATCAGCAGCCGGACCGTCTCCTGACGCAGCGCCATCAGCAGCGGCACCAACTGGTACGGGCGCGGGTCCACGGCGATGGAGGCGAGCGAGCGGAAGGGGCCCGCGCCCGCGCGGAAGCCAATGCGCAAGGCGGTGCGCAGCAGTCCGGCAGCCTGCTGGTCGCCGAGGTCGGAGGGGGTGGGCGGGGCGAAGGTAGCGGGGACGACGGTCTCCAGGGCGGGCAGGACGCCGGCGATGTCGTCGTCCGTGCCACCGAGTGGACGCAGCACCAGCAGGTCGGGCGTGGAGTCGGGCAGCACGACCCACTCACGGCCCCGGGCATGGACGAGGGAGCCGACCGCGTAGGGCTGGGTCGGCTGGACTGCGGTGGTCATGCGGGCCTTCCATGCGGGTGTCGGAACGGGACGGGCAGGGGCGGCGGACGGTGGGGGCGGCGCCCGTCGGCCCGCCCCCACCGCAGGTCAGCGGCGTGCCTCGCCGAACACCGAAGGGTACTCGGCGACCACCTTGGACCAGTCGTCGTCGTAGCGGATGCGGACGACCTCCCAGCCGATCTCCTTCAGTCGCTCGGCGGCCTCCTCGTCGCGCAGCGCCGTCTCGGCATGGTCGTGGTGCGGGCCGTCGACGAATACCGCGACGGGACCGAAGGACGTCTCGTACACGAAGTCCGGCTTGGACAGGGCCGAGGTGACCTTCATCTGCTGGCGGTCGGGCAGGCGGTGGCCGTGGGACCTGAGGTAGGTGATGAACCGCTCCTCAAGGGAGGAGTCCGCGCCCTCGATGAGGGCTTCGGCGTGCTCGTCGCGACTGCGGCCGGCGTGGGCCGTGCCGACCGTGCCTCCGGCGAACTCCATCAGCAGGTCCCGGACGAGACGGCGGTCGATCAGGCGGTGGTGGCGCTGGTTGCCGAAGGAGAGCAGGCAGTCGTAGCAGCCCTTCTCACAGGGATCGCCGGTACGCTTCTCGGCGCCTCTGTCACGGCCTTCTTGGTCGAAATGGGCGATTTCCAGAGCGCGGCGTGCCGCTCTGGCCAGGGCATCCTTCTCGGCCTGGAGGCGGCGCAGGACACCCGCGCCGCCTTCGGCGCTCTCGATGAACAGCAGCCGCTCACGGGGGCCGTCATGGGGCGGCAACTCCTCGGTGTCCAGCTCGGAGTCCTCCAGCTGGAACTCGGCCTCGATGCCCCGCTCCAGCGCGTACTGGAGGGTGATCGCGGTGTCCCGGTCCACCGGAGCCGCGAGCTTCAGCACGAGGATGTTCCGGGTGTCCTGCACGTACGGGATGACGGGAACCCTGCGCAGCGCCTTGTCGGCGTCGGCGAGTCCTTCCTGTTCCTCGGGGACCTCCCGGCCGGGCGCGTCCTGCTTCTTGCCGGGGGCGGCCAGCCACTCGCCGGTCACCGGGTCGAGCCAGAAACCGATGTCGCCCTTGGCGACCGAGCGGCGGTAGCCGAGGTTGGTGAGCCGGACCGTCGCGCTGTCGCCGTAGGCCAGCTCGGCCAGGAGCCGGCCCGCCGCGGACCTCGCCTCGGCGCGCAGCGAGCCGTCCCGGCCGTCGTCGCGCTTCTTGAAGCGGTAGGAGATCTCCACGCTGTAACCGGTGCGCTGGCGCTCCTCCTCATCCGAGGAGATCCGGTCCCGGCGGCGGGTGAACACGGTGTGCAGGTGCAGCAGGCCGGTGCGGGCATCACCGAAGGTGCTTCCGCAGTTCGTGCAGGTGTCCTCGCGCTGCTCCTCGGGGGACAGGTATCCGCAGGCCTGGCACACCTTGGCGCTCTCTGTGGTCAGCTCGCCGGAGGTGTCCGGCGGAAGCTGGACACGATCGACCTTGAAGCGGCTTCCCTCGTGGTAGATCAGCGCTCCGGGTCCGAACTCGCGGATCGCGATGAAACGGGACCGCTGGAGGTAGTCGCCGTCGTAGCCGCGAGTGGTGCGCCCGGTGCCGGGGATGTACGCGGCGAGCGGCAGCCGGGGGAAGGAGTAGCCGGGCAGGAAGCCCTCGGAGGCGAAGTAGCGGTAGGGATAGAAGTCGGACAGCACTGTGCGCTCGCCGCCCTGCCTGTTCTCCAGGAGCGCGATCTGGTTCTCCGCCTGGGCGCGGCGGCGAACGGCCTGGGCCTGCGAGCGGCCGGTGGCGGTGCGGTTGCGGATGTTGTCGTGCTGGATCTCCCGCTCCTCCAGAGCCTTCTGGTAGAGGCTCCGCCAGCGGCCGCACGCCCGGTCGAAGGCGCCCGGTGCCTTGGAGACGGTCTCCTCCAGCCAGCTCTCGTGCCACCAGGATGTTTCGTCGCGCAGGGTGTCGATGCAGCCGGCGAGGACGGTGCGGGCTCGAGCGAGGGCGCGCTGCTGGGCGGCCTTCGAGTTGATCTGCTCCTGGACTTCGGGCAGCAGCTTCAAGGAGGGCGTCTTGCCGTCCGCGTCGATGATCTTCGTCATGGAACGGCCCAGCTCCAGTCCGGTCTCGGCCAGCCAGATCGCGTGTACGTGGGAGGCGAGCAGGTCCTCGTTGGCCAGATCGAGACGTGGCGGGGTGACGGTTCCGGAAACCATCTGGTCGGAGCGGGTGAAGTAGTACTGATCGTGGCTGTTGCCGGTCGCGCAGTACGTGGTGACCAGCGCGGGCTGGCCGGAACGGCCCGCCCGGCCGGACCGCTGGGCGTAGTTGGCGGGAGTGGGCGGGACGTTGCGCAGGTTGACGGCGTTGAGGCTGGCGATGTCGACGCCGAGTTCCATCGTCGGGGAGCAGTACAACAGGGGTAGCGGTACGCCCTTGCCGAACAGGCGCTCGCGCTCCTGACGGACTTCGGGGTGCACCTGCGCGGTGTGCTCGGCTGCGTGCAGGCCGGCGAAGGTGGCCGCGACCTCCTGGTAGAGGCGCTTGAAGAAGGCGTTGACGCGGGGGCCGCGGTCGGCACCGTAGGTGCGGCGCAACCGGTCCACCGCCCCGTACTCGTCGTCACGGGCGTGCCAGCGGATGACCGTGTGGTTGATCTGGTAGCCGGGGTCGTCGGTGCGCCCCTGAGTGACCTTGGTCAGAACACCGCCCTTGGCGAGGACTTCAAGCAGATCGCGGATCACGGCCTGCGCGTCGTCGAGGGAGATCTCCCCACCCCAGTCCGGGAAGGTGTCCCCCCGGCGGACATAGCGGCCGAAGGCTCCGCGTCCGGTGAGGTTCAGCTCGCTGCGGGTGCGTCCCGATCGGCCGGGGCGACCGGGACGCGGCACCGCGATGCCGGGAGCCGGAGGCGCGGACTCGGTGTCGGAGATCGCCCAGGCATCGTTGAGCTTCGCCGACTCCTTGCGCAGCTCGTTGAACTTGGCCTCGGTGAAGTAGGGGGTGTCCACGGCGCGCTGGCGGCGCAGTTCGTCCATCAGGACACGGGCGAGGTCGAGCCGGGTGGCCGGGGAGGCGGTCCGCAACGGTCCCGCGGCGTCCTTCCACCTGTCCTCGTCACCGGCGATCTCCTCGAGGCCGGCGTACTCCAGGCCGAGCAGGCCGGTCTGTTCCAGATTGGGCATGGTGACCCGCCAGCCGCGCTCCAGGTCGAGGAAGAGGCGGTACTCGGCGACCGCGGCCAGCGCCTCCAAAGTGGTCTCGGCCAGCGAGGACACCTCGGTCGAGTTGGCCGCGTACTCGTGCTTCGACAGCCCCATGGCGGCCACGACCTCCTCGCCGAGCCGCTTCCACCGCAGACCGGCGTCCCCCGCCTTCAGCATCGCGCGGTAGAGGGCGCCACGCAGCTGGGTGACGAGGACGAAGTCGTTGAAGTGCCCCGACTGGAGGCTGGCGTCCTGCCGATTGTCGACGAAGGTGAGCAGCTTCCGCGCGTCCTCGTCGAGTTCGTTCTCCGGCAGGCTCTTGAGGTGGCGGACGATCGAGGCGCTGATGACGGAGGTGGCAGTCGAACGCCCCTCCTGGTCGAGGGTCATCAACTTCGCGAAGTCGCGTTCCTTGACCTGCTCGTAGCTGACTCCGCACTCCAGGCAGAACAGGAAGGGGGCGGGCAGGTACGCCGCGTACAGACCGCCCTGGTCCCTGTCCACCGCCTCGCCGTCGGGGCGCACCCACACCGGCTGCGGCGCGCGCTTCCGGCGGCTCGCGGTCAGGACGGGCGCGCCCTTCTTCGGGTCGATGGTGAGCCAGCTGTCGGGGAAGCGGCGCCGTTCGACGGCTTCGCCGATGTGCTCGGGCCAGGGGTTGGCCGCGGAGATGAAGAGGTAGCCCTGCTCCTCGTCCTCGTCCTCGCGGATGCGGAAGGCGATCGTGCCGTTTTCGCGCCTCTCACGGGCCACGGTCAGGTACTCCTGACCGCATTCGCGGCAGAACGACAGAGGAAGCAGCAACTTGTCCGGATCGCCGGGTACGCGCTGCTGGTAGGTACGGGTGATGTACCGGTCCTGCTCCGGCTCCAGCGATACGTACACCGAACCGCCTTTGGACAGGAACTGGTGCAGGCGGAAAGCGAACAGCGGGCGGTCGTTCTCGGGGTGGCGAGCACGTGAGCCGGCCTGGAGTGTGGTTCGGATGGCTTCCACGCACGCGGTGTGCGACTCGTCCTCGGGAGCGTCCTTCGGTATGTCGAACGCGGTGGCGCGCAGGGAGCGGGCGGCACGCTCCACCGTGGTGGGCGCTGCTCGGACCAGCAGGCGGGTACCGTCCTCGTCGACGACCTCGGTGAGGCCGAAAGTGGTCTCGATCCAGCAGGCCAGTGGATCGGCGGCGAGAGTCTTGTACTCGCGCGGGGGGTTGTTCTCCCGCACCCGCTCGGCGAGTTGCGCACCGGTGGGAATCTCGGCGCTGGTCGCTCGGATCAGGGTTTCGGTGATCACCCGCTCCGGGACGATCTCGGTGTCGAAGAGGGTGGAAGCCACCCGGGCGACCTCCCGCCGGCGGGAAGCGGGCGTGCCGCCCGTCGCCATGGTGGCGGAGGTGCCCACGCACTGCAGGGCGGGCGACTGGCACGCCTCGCGCACACGCCGCACCAGCATGGCGACGTCCGCGCCCTGCCGACCGCGGTAGGTGTGCAGTTCGTCCAGGACGAGGAAGCGCAGGCCCTTCGCCCGTCCGATGAGGTGCTTCCGCTCCTCGGGACGAGTGAGCATCAGCTCCAGCATCACGTAGTTGGTCAGCAGGATGTCCGGCGGAGTGTCGAGGACGTCGTCCTTCTCGGACTGCTTCTCCTGACCGGTGTAGCGCGCGTACGTGACCGGTTCGTTGCCCTTGCCGTACCCGGCAGTGAGGAACTTCTCCAACTCCCCCATCTGGCTGTTGGCCAGGGCGTTCATCGGGTAGACGATGATCGCCTTGATGCCGGGGGCGGCACCGGCGTCCTTGTCGCGCAGGACCCGGTCGACGATGGGGACGATGTACCCGAGACTCTTGCCGGAACCGGTGCCGGTGGTCAGGACGTACGAGCCACCGGAGCGAGCCGCCTCGATGGCATCGCGCTGGTGGCGGTGGAAGGCTATGGGGCGGACCACGGCGTCCGGCTTCTCCTTGCCGGTGCGGAAGATCCGCTTGCACTCGGGATGCAGGAGACCCAGGTCGTCGGCGAGGTCGTCGACGGTACCGCCGGGGGCGAAGCTCGGGTTGAGGGAGAGCCAGGGGTCGGGCCACTGGTCCCCGTCGGCGAGGGATTTGGACACCTTTTCCTCGATGCGCTGGTCGCCGATCACCACCGAACCGGACGTGTACTCCTTGTAGTCTTTGATGAGCCGACGGTGCACCTCGAAGACGTCCACGTAACCCCCACTCGCTCCCGACGCAACCCGCTCGCCACCGTAGTGGGCGGCGAGCACGACCGCGCCTCACTTCTTGCACTACACCATTACATCTTGATTTGTGAACTCAGTCAACACGCGAGTTGTCGCTCCGTCAGGTACCATCTTCGCGTTGTGTCCATGCCACGTCTCCCCGGCCGCCAACGGCCGGGGAGACGGGAGGCAGACGGAGGTAGGGCCGCACTGCGGATGAACGTCACATCACTGATCGCCAAGCGCTACCGGATCAAGAACCTCATAGGCAGAGGCGGCATGGGCGTGGTCTGGCTGGCTCATGACGAGAACCTCGGCCGCGACGTGGCTCTGAAGACCATGGCCGTTGCCCCGGGGATCACCGAGGAGCAACGCGCCCGTGACGCCGAGCGGTTCCGCCGGGAGGCGCAGGCCGTCGCACGGCTCGACCACCCGGGGCTCGCCACGGTCTACGACCTCGGTGAGGAGAACGACACCCGCTTCCTCGTCATGCAGTACGTGATCGGGACGACTCTCGCCGACCGGATCGCCGAAGAAGGTCCGTTGCCCATCGAGGAGACTGCCGCAATCGGTGTTCAAATCGCCTCGGTGCTCGGTTCCGTACACGCCCGCAACGTCGTTCACCGCGACCTGAAGGGCAGCAATGTCGTGATCCGTACGGACGGCGTCGTCAAGGTGCTCGACTTCGGCGTCGCCGCTTTCCTCGACCCGGACATCACCAGGCTCACCACCACCGGCGAACGGCCCGGGAGCCTGGAGTGCATGGCACCTGAGCAGACGCTGGGCAAACCGATCGACCACCGCGTTGACCTGTACGCGCTTGGCTGCCTGCTATACAACATGCTCACCGGCGACCCGGTGTTCGCCCACGACTCCGAATTGATGCTCTTGCGCATGATCATGGAGCAGCCACCTGTACCACCCAAGAGCCTCCGCAACGACATCCCTGACGAACTGGAGGAACTCGTACTTCAGCTGCTCGCCAAGAACCCCGACCACCGCCCCGATCACGCCGGTGAGGTATGGCAACGACTCGCGGCTTGGCTCCCGGAAAGAGGAGCCCCTGAAGCAGCGCTGACACCATGGGTGGAGGTGGACCCGCTTCGGCCCTTCACGCATCCGATGGCGCCGGAGGCTCGGCCAGTACGGGAGTGGGCGCAGCGGACCACGCGGAGACACTGATCACAAACTGGTCACAGGCTGGTTTTCAAACCAAGATGAGAAGAACGCGCTCCGCCTTCACGGCCGCCCGGTTCTGTGAAACCGGACTCCTCAGCTTTGGCCACCCTCCGTCGACGGGCGACCGCACCCGGTGCGGTGCGGCACGGTCCGTCCAACCACCGCTCCCAGCACGCCGATTCCCGGCGCGGTCCGCGACAGTCCCTGCCGTCCGCGCCCGCCGAACGCAAGAACCCCACGGTCTCGACGAGACCGTGGGGAACGGGTTGGTGTCCGAGGGGGGACTTGAACCCCCACGCCCGATAAAGGGCACTAGCACCTCAAGCTAGCGCGTCTGCCATTCCGCCACCCGGACCGGTGTGCGTCTCGCGGCCTTCCGGCCGCGGCGACGGGGTACACCATACCAAGCTTTCGGGGTGCCTCTCACCCGCATAACCCGTGGTCCGGTGGGGTGCGGGAGGGGGAACGGGGTCCTTCACGCCACGTGAGCGAACGTGTACGGTGGCGCGGTCGTCCGGCGGCGCGCGGGGGCGCACAATGGGACCGGTCGCGCACCGGGAAGCCGCGGCCGTACGGCACCGACCCGAGGCAGGACGGATCACCCATGGGCCGAGTCACCGAGCGCCGCCGTGTCGTCCGCGTACGCGACGGCGCGGTGAGCGAACGCCCCGACACCCTCGTGGCCGAGGAGCCGCTGGAGATCCGTCTGAACGGCAGGCCGCTGGCCGTCACCATGCGCACCCCCGGCGACGACTTCGCGCTGGCGGCGGGCTTCCTGGTGAGCGAGGGCGTCCTGGGCGCCCCGGAGGAGCCGGCGAACATCGTCTACTGCGCGGGCGCCGTCGAGCAGGCCGACGGCACCACCCGCAACAGCTACAACGTCGTCGACGTCCGCCTCGCCCCGGGCGTCCCCGTCCCCGAGGCCACCCTGGGGCGGCTGGAGAGGAGCGTCTACACCAGCTCCTCCTGCGGCCTGTGCGGCAAGACCAGCCTGGACGCGGTCCGCACCACGGCCCGCTGGTCGCTCGCCGACGGCGCCCCGGTGCGCGTCGACCCGGCCGTCCTGTCCGGCCTCCCCGACCGGCTGCGGGCCGCCCAGAAGGTGTTCGACCGGACCGGGGGCCTCCACGCGGCCGGGCTGTTCACCCCCGACGGGGAGCTGCTGGACCTGCGGGAGGACGTCGGCCGCCACAACGCCGTCGACAAACTGGTCGGACGCGCCCTGACCGACGGACGTCTGCCCCTGTCGGAGACGGTGCTGCTGGTCTCGGGGCGGGCCTCGTTCGAATTGGCGCAGAAGGCGGTGATGGCGGGCGTCCCGGTGCTGGCCGCCGTCTCGGCCCCCTCCTCCCTCGCCGTCGACCTGGCCGTCGAGGCGGGGCTGACCCTGGTGGGCTTCCTGCGCGGCGCGTCGATGAACGTCTACGCCGGCGAGCACCGCATCGCCCTGCCCACCCGCGCGGGACGGCCGTCCTCGGCGTAGCGCGTAGCCGCGTAGCGTCGGAGACAGACCCCGAGGGCCCGGCAGGTGTGCCCGCCGTGGTCCTCTCCGGCGGGCACACTCGCGGGCGGCCGTGGACTTCCCGGTCAGACGCCCTGGTTGGCGCTCACGACACAGTCCGCGCTGTCCGCCTCGTTCAGGCTCAACGCCGTGCCCGTGCCCAGCAGGCTGTTCCCGTTGACCAGCGAGTCGGGCGACCCCGTCAGTGCCACACCGGTCGGGCAGTCGCGCACCACGTTGCCGGTGATGACGGTGCCCGCAGAGTACTCCGCCAGGATCCCCCTGCCGGTGCTGCCGGAGACGGTGTTGCCGTCGATCACGGCATCGGGTGCGTACCGCACCCGGATGCCGGCGGCAGCCGCGCCGTTCACCACGTTGCCGGTGATGGTGACCCGGGCGGCGGTCGTACCGCTGGTGGCGTTCCCGCCCATGACGTCGATTCCCCGGTCCTCGGGCCCCGACGGTTTCCGGATGATGTTGTTGCCGACCACGAGGTCCTCGAATCCCATGACGGTTCCCTGGTCGTTGGCGTAGGAGGCCCGGATCCCACCGAAACAGTTGTTGATGCTGTTGTTGGTGACCACGGCCTGGTTGGTGCCGTACGGATGGATGGCGAACCAGGCGGAGTCGTGAACGGTGTTGCCCGAGATCTCCACGCGCTGGTGAGGCCACTGGAAGCCGCCGCCGTGCGAGCCGGCCAGGGTGGGGAAGCCGCCGTAGGCGACGCCGTTCACCGTCGTACCGGCACCGCAGTGGTTGTCGCGGATGGTGATGTCGCAGCAGGGGGTGCCGTCGGCCGCGCCCATGACCGTGCCGCCCTGTCTCGCCCAGTCCAGCTGGATCGCCTCGACCCCCCAGCTCACCCGGTTGCTCGTACCGGTCCAGCCGTTGAACCGGCAGTTCTCTACGGTGCCGTTGCGGACGGCCCCGAACTCCACGGCGTGCCAGTTGGACACGTTGAGGACCTGGAGATCTCGGACGACGACGTCGGCCGCGTGCCAGATGGATATCCCCATCCATCCTTCGCCGTCGTCGGAGGGTTGTGGCCCCGCCACGTCCCACCGCCCTCCCTCGATGACGATGTTGCCCGGACCCGAGTAGCCCGAGCCTCCGGACGAGTCCCCCCAAGTACCGTTGACCAGCATGAACCTGGCGCTGCCGGTCCGCCGGAACACGGTTGCCGGTGTCAGCGTCAGACGGGTGTTGGCACCGATCCTCAGGTAGGTGGAGAGGTTCCACGTTCCCGGACCGACGACGACATGCCCACCCCCGCCGGCCTTCGCGGCGTCCAGCGCCGCCTGGATCGGTGCCTGGGTGTTCCCGGAGGCGATGTCCACGTAGTGGACGTTCCACGGTTCCATGCCGGAGGCGGCCTCGGCCGGCCGGGACCCCAGCACGGTGGCCGCCGCGAGTCCGGCGCCCCCGACCGCGACCCGGTCGAGCAGATTCCGGCGGCTCAGCCTGGTCGATGACCGGGCGTCACTCATGGATGACTCTCTTTCGTTCAGGGAGCGGACGGGGGACAGCGCCGAGAGCTGTACGGGCAGCGGGGTCACGGCGCGATGGTGCCGACGTGGAGGGTGCCGTTGGGCAGGGCGGCGGCGTAGGTGTCGAAGATCCCACCGTTGTCGTCGATCTTGGTCGCGCTGCTCCACGCACCGGAAGCAGACCGGGTCCGGTCCCACACATCGCCGTTGACGACGGCCTGCACGTGCAGCGTGCCGTCCGGCAGACCGGCCGAGGAGATCGACTTGATCCCACCGTTGTCGTCGATCTTCACCGCGCTGCTCCACGCACCGGAAGCAGACCGCGTCCGGTCCCACACGTCCCCGTTCACCAGCGATTGGACGTGCAGCGTGCCGTCCGGCAGACCGGCGGCGGACACGCCCGTGATCCCACCGTTGTCGTCGATCTTGGTCGCGCTCGTCCAGGAACCGTCCGCCCTGCGCGTGCGGTCCCACACGTCCCCGTTCACCAGCGTCTGCACGTGCAGCGTGCCGTCCGGCAGACCGGCCGAGGAGATCGACTTGATCCCACCGTTGTCGTCGATCTTGGTCGCGCTGCTCCACGCACCGGAAGCAGACCGGGTCCGGTCCCACACGTCCCCGTTGACCAGCGTCTGGACGTGCAGCGTGCCGTCCGGCAGAGCGGCGGCGGAGATGGCGTCGATGTCGCCGTTGTCGTCGATCTTGGTCGCGCTCGTCCAGGAACCGTCCGCCCTG
>NZ_BAAASZ010000028.1:0-725 GCF_039533145.1 Streptomyces macrosporus | reverse complement strand
TGATGTCGCCGTTGTCGTCGATCTGCACGGCGTGGCTCTGCCACGTCCCGCTCGCCGAACGCGACCGGTCCCACACCGTCCCACTGGGAACACTCGGAGGCGGTGGAGAACTCGGATAGGGCTCCGCCGTGTCACTGCCCAGGCCCGCTCTCGGCCCGCACACCGGCCAGGCTCCTTCCCCCTGTGCGGCCAGGACCTTCTCCCCTATGAGGATCTGCTCTTGCTTGGTCGCCTGATGGGGGTAGTCGGCGTACTGCGTGCCTCCGTACGCCCTCCAGGTGCTCAGGGAGAACTGGAGGCCGCCGTAGTAACCGTTCCCGGTGTTGATGCTCCAGTTACCGCCGCTTTCACACTCCGCGACCTTCTCCCAGGTACTGACCGATGCGGCTCCCGCCGGTCCTGTGGCGATCAGGGAGAGAAGCAGAGCACCGGCCGGGATCGCCGCGCAGGCTGCGATCACTCGGCCCTTGCCGATCTGGGGCATGGCTGGATCTCCGATGGTGTCGGGGAGCGGGTGGATGTCCGCCCGGTACGGCGAAGCCGCGCACCGGCCTGGGGGCCGCACCCCACGGGCTTGTTCACATGGGGTGCGGCGCCCAGGGACCTCATGGCGCCGGCGGACATCGGCGGTCGCATGAGGCTTTCGGGGCAGCAGGGGCTGCGATCAGGGCGCGATGGTGCCGACGTGGAGGGTGCCGTTGGGCAGGGCGGCGGCGTAGGTGTCG
>NZ_BAAASZ010000027.1:272034-371894 GCF_039533145.1 Streptomyces macrosporus | reverse complement strand
CCCGCGGACACGCCACCGGCCCGGCCGTCCCTCGGACGACCGGGCCGACGGCATCCTGCCGTCAACTGTCAGCCTGTACTGCTCGGACATGGCCGCGGCGATGGCGTACACCTCGGCCAGGGTCGGTATCTCGTCCGGGTCCACGGCCGCATCCGCCTCCTTGAGCGGCGGCACGTCGTCACACGGGCTGAAGGGGATGCGCCGCTCCTTCACGGCCGCCGACATCATGGCCCGCAGGATGTTCATGCGGTCGTCGATGGTGGAGGCTGCAAGCCCGTCCGCGGCCAGGGAGGTCTGGAACTTCTTCACGTCCGAGACCGTGAGGCCGGCGATGGTGCGCGCCTCCAGGGCGGGCTCCGGATGGTCCGAGATGAACCCCTGGTAGTTGCGGCGGGTGGACTCGTTGACCGGATGCTGGGCCAGCCACTCCTCGGCCCACTCGCGCAGGGAGACACGGCCGAGCTGGTGGTCTGTGTGGACACCTTCCCGCTTGTCGTTCTCCGCTTTGATCCTGAAGTCCTCCGCCTCCCGCTTCGTCGGGAACGACTTCTCACGCTGACGGCCGCTGCGCCCTCCCGGCTCCCGGTGGCGGACCGTCCACAGGTGTGAGCACCGCGACTGGTTGCGGCGGTCACACTTCTTGAGAACCTTCGCCATCGAAGACATCTCACCCTTCCGGACGAGAAGCGCGTAACGACGTGAGACTTGCGCGCATGCCGCAAGTGCCAGAACACGAAGCGCCCGACGCCAGAGGCAACGAGGCCGGCGGGCGACTCACACGGGAGATCGTGGATGGTGCCCCTGCTCTGGTGAGTGGAAACGGGCCGGTGACTGCGGTCTGGCGAGAGGTTGAGTGGCCGCAGGAGAAGCGGGTTCGCTTTGCACGGCTCATCCTCAAACCAGCCGACATAGAGGAAGACGACGAAGAGGAAGACAAGCGAGCGACGTGACGATGGCGCTCGTTGAAGAGCAGCCAACGGCCACAGTCGGATCGCGTAGCTGTGGCCGTTGGTCGTCAGCGTTTGACTCGGCCACGGACAGCCAAGATGGCCAGACCTAGGAGCACCGGCTCAGTGAATCGAGAAGCCATCTCCATGTAAGTGCCGGCCGTGGTCAGATCTTGACCGGAAGAACGGAAGACGACCGAGTTGATCACCACCCGCAAGGACTTCTCGAATCGCTCGGTCGATAGACGTTCGCGCCACGGTCCAGTGGGATTGACCGGATCGGGTGTTTCCGTGGTCATCGTAATGTTGCGACCGGTGAGAGTTCCGGTGCTAGTCGACTTCGGAGAGTCCTGTGGCAAACCCCACAGCATCATCGCCAGTACGGTGGCGGTCATAGCTGCCAGCAACCAGCCCACGGCTCGGGAGGCACGCAGCCCGTAGCCAGACAGCGCCCAGTACGCAGTAAGTAGAGCGCGCTCGGCCCAGGGAATATCGTCGGCGTGACGGCGCATCTCCATCTCGCCGTAGTAAAAGTCGGCGGCTCCGGGCTCGTGCTTGCCGTCTTCGAAGCTCTTGCGCAACTGCCGGTACACCGGCGCCAGCGCGGCCGGCTCCAATACCTCCTCCCCCTCCGGCGCGGGCATCCAGCCGTCTGCGTCCGCGAAGCGGGTGGCACGCCAGTGATGCTCCTCGGCCAGCGTCCGGCGCGGCGTCCAACGCACTGGGCGCATCCCGCGCCACCGCAGCCCAGAAGGAACGGTAGCCAGGGTGTATCGCCCTTCCAGCCGTAGCTGGTCGAGATGGATGGTCCCGGCAAAGCGGCAGTCGGTGAGGTCGATGTCGGTGAGCACCAAGTGTGCCGCGTCCACTCCCCGCAGCGATACAGCTCGCACGCGGGGGTCTGTCAGGCCGGGCTCGGCCATCTCCTCGTCGCCGAAGACGAAGGGCCGGGAGCGGGCAGAGACACTCACCGGGTACTCCATGACCGCGTCACTCAGGTCCACGGCGGCGTACCTCAGCCGCAGCGCGGCAGTGGAGGCCCAGCGCGTTCGCCGACAGCGCACGGCCGCCGCTGCCACCTCGACAGTCACGGCGCGCTCGAACACCGCCTCCGACAGTTCCAACCTTTCCGTGCACACCAGTGGCCCGACCGTTGTGGCGCGCTCGAACACCGCCCCTTGGAAAGAGGCGCGACCGTCGACCATCGCTCCGCCGAACCAGACATGGTCACCAAAGGTCACCGACGCGAACCGGGCCTCGTGTTCAAACGTCGCATCTTGGAACACGGCGGGGAATTCGAATTTCGCCCCAACGAATACGGCATCACCACTGAACTTCGCCGCCTGAAACCAGACATTTTGACTGAACGTCGCCCCCGTGAACACCGCAACGTCGAGGAAACTCACATCGAAGAACCAGGCGATGTCGCTAAACGTTGCCTCGACGAACCAGGCTTCACCGCTAAAAACTGCTTCACTGAATTGAACTTCATCTTCAAACGTCGCCTCGTCAAACCGGACATGTCCTCCAAAAATCACTCCGGCAAAACTGGCAGGACCGTCAAAATTCGCCCTGACGAACCAAGCATCGCCGAGGCGAGGTTGGCCCGTAACGGGGTCTGTGAGCGCGGCAAGCAGTTCACCCAACAGTTCTTCAGTGAAGGAGGTACCGCGATGATCGATATCGGCGCCCGGAGACAAGGTGGCCAGATAAGCGGCGCGATCACTCTCCTCTAGGTGGTTCAGGCAGGCGTCGTAACCGGGGACAGGGACGCCCCGGCAGCCAACCGGGTCGATCAAGGGATGGGCGCTGTCGCCGCACGGCGGCCAGTCCGGTGTAGGCGGAAGAGGATCAAGGTTTGCAAACGTCATATCTCCGGAGACGTTGATACGCGACCAAGCAGTTTCCGTCGCTGGAACCTCATCGGATGACCAACCATGACTGCACCACGGGCGCCGTCATCCGCCGGTCGGTTCGGCATCGCGCACAAGCGCCCGTGCACGATCGCTGCGGCCAACCACCAGCATCGCTCGGGTTACATGAGCCCCGCCCGCTGCACAGCCCCAGGCGGGCTCGTGAGGGCCGGTCCCGGCCAAGGGCCGCCGAAGGCGCACCGCAGGCTTCTGAACCGCTGCACGCCCCGATCAGCTGACGAGTTGCCGACGCACGGGGCCGTGACTCGCGCCTGGGGTACCACATCGCCACTCTCCAAGGCCACGCATGCGAGTGGGCTATGGCCAACGTTATGTGTAACGGAGCAGTCGACAGCGTCGTGGACCGAGTGCTGCACCTGGAGGGCCTGGAGGCCGAAATCAACATCGCTGCCCTTGCTCGTATGACAGGCATCTCCCGGCAAACCTTTCACGCCCGCCTGCGCGCCGCTCGTGCCTCGGATTAGTCACATCACAAGCCCTCGCGTCATGCGTCTCAACCGCGCAGAACGCGAGGATTCTTGCCTGGGCCGACGCACCGCGCCCAGATGGACAGACCGCCGCTACTCAGCCCGCACGACGAGGGCGAGGGAGATGCAGACCCGCCGGAAGCTCCGGTGCCCGGCCCTGCCGGTATGCCGCATGCACTCCAGGTCGCGGCTGCCCCGTCCTCCGAAGGCCCGGCCTTCCAGTCGCACCGTAGACACTCGGCCTCGTACGTGACGTCAGTGTCCGGGTGCTGTGTGATTCGGTGCGTCACGTACCGCAGAACGGAGCGGGTCATCGAGGGCTCTCCGGGGTCCTCACAGCTTCCGCGACCCGCTCCGCGGCCTCCGCGCGCACCATGCCCACGTGTACGTACGCCGCGCCCTTGTGGGTGACTACGAGACGAACAGAGCCCCAGGCACTCTCGGGAAGGCGAGGGCGGCCAGTGCCGACCGGAGAGTCTCTGCCGCCTCGACGGCTCTCGTACGGGCTTCTCGCCATGTCCGCATGTCCACCGCTTCAGCGCCTCCGCCGCGTCCGGTGCGGGTGGTTGCGAATCTCGACATCGGCGTCTGTCGCCGCCGACAGGTCTTCCCTGTCGCGCGCTTCCTGTCGTTGCTTGACCAGTGCCCCGCACACATCACACCCCGGTGCCGGCTCCGGGAGCGGGAGGGGGAGTGCCAAGTTCACCGGCCCCGCCATCGTCGTCTTCCTTGTGCTCACTGCACGACCTTCCGCCGACTGCCTGTGCGGTAGCGATACTCCCGCGAGACCCGTTTCTGTTCGCGCTTTAGTCGCGTTGTGGGGTAAAGATCAAGAGCGACAGGCAGCCGACCACTCGGCAAGTTTCGCTCTGGCCGCTTCACCGAACAGGGCGGATTCCTCGTACCCGGAGAACTCCTTCAGGTAGCTCTGGATGTCTCGACCATCGCGCAGCACGAGACTGCCCGCCGAGGTCTCGATGGTGACCAGCGACGCGTCATAGATGGTGAAGGTGTTCAGCGGATTCGTGGGAGTAGGAGTCCCCATCGGGATCACTCCGATACGCACGTTCGGCAAGTAGGTGAGCGAGGCCAGGCGATCCATCTGCTCAGCCAGCGCCAGTGGAGAAACGACCGGCCAGCGGACCGCCTGCTCGGTGAGGATGAACGTGAACTGTTTCGATGTGTCGTAGAGGACAGCCTGCCTCTCCAGCTTTCCCGCTATCGCTTTGCTCGTGTCCGCCGGGGAGTGAGCGAGGCTCGCCCGCACGTATTCCGGGGTGGCCAGCAGGCCGGTGACCATCGAAAGCAGGAAGTACCGCATGTGCGTCGAGGACGCTTCGAGCGCCTTCAGTTCCGCCTGCCTCGTCCCGATCCCTTTACGACGCAGCTCCCGCAGGTTCCTCCACTCCGTGTTGGCCATCCTGGCGAGTGCCGAGACCTCGGCGACCGTGCTCGGTGGCGCGTCGAGGGCTCGGAGGATCTGCTCGACGTCGACCAGGGACGGCCGCACCTTGCCGTTCTCGATGCGGCTCACCTTGGACTGAGACATGTTGCAGCGCGCGGCGAGCCGAACCCCGGAGAGCCCGGCTCGCTTGCGCAGGTCTCGGAGCATCGAGGCCAGCTCCTGACCGGACTGGCCGAGCTGCTCGGGCTCGAACGTCACTCGTTCACGTACTCCAGGAACGGCACCGACTCGGCGATCGCGATCCGCTGGTACTCGATGAACGGCGCCGGGTCGCCCTCGTACAGCTCCCGGCCGATCTGCGTTCCGTCTTCCTCGTAGTGCATGAGGACGACCCTCGAACGATCGAACATCCAGAAGTCCTGGACTCCCGGCAGGGGATTCTCCCGGTCCGTTACGTCGAGGATTCGGATGTCCTCGCCGGCCAGCACGTGCGGGGCGTAGTACCGCGAGAACTCGAACCGCAGGTACTCGGACAGCGGGCGGGCCACGATGTGCACTCGCCCCTTCCGCTTCCCCTCCCCTCGTATCCGCTTCAGGTTCTCGGTGTACGCGGACGAGTAAGTGCGCGGGTCGACTCGCTTACCGGCCCGGAACGCTTCGAGTTCTTCCGTCTCCTGGGGGACGAGGTACTGCGGCAAGGTCTCCAGCCGCCACGCTTCCGACTGGAATTCCCGGAGCGTCGCCCGCCACTCGTCACCATCCAAGCGCACGGAACGCCTCCCGAAGAACGCTTTCCGGAATCTCGACCAGCCCCTCCCCCCGCGGTGGCGCGAAGGCGTCGGACACGTCGCCCTGCACGATGAACGTCCCCCGCTCGGTGCGGTACACGTTCGGGCAGTCGTCCTCGCCGCACTCGCCGTTCCCGTTGCCGGTCAGTCGGGTCAGCTCTGCACGTTCGGACACATCCACTCCCCTGTCCGCGGCTCCTGGTGGAGCCGTTCAGGACGACCGTACGAAGGCCGTAGAGGGCCGGTCTATGTACTTCGGCGACTATGCACGTCTTTGCATGAAGAGGCCGCGAGCGGCCCGTCAGAGGCAGCCCCTCGCGCCTGCGGCGCCAGCCGGAAAGCGGAGCCGGTCAGCACCCGAAGAAGGCCAGGTCACAGGCGCTTCCAGCCGTGCCGATGCGTCAGCACCAAGTCAGCACAGGGCCAGGAAAGCAGCCTGAAACAGCCGGGGAAAACAGGAAGGGGCCAGATCTTGCGATCCGGCCCCTGACCTGGGGTTCCCTACCCTGATCGGCGGTTCAGTCGATCAGGGAATCAGGCATCACACGTTGAAGCGGAACTCCACCACGTCGCCGTCCTGCATCACGTAGTCCTTGCCCTCCATGCGGGCCTTGCCGCGGGCGCGGGCCTCGGCGACCGACCCCGCCTCGACCAGGTCGTCGAAGGAGATGACCTCGGCCTTGATGAAGCCCTTCTGGAAGTCGGTGTGGATCACGCCGGCCGCCTCGGGGGCCGTGGAGCCCTTCTTGATCGTCCAGGCGCGGGTCTCCTTCGGGCCCGCCGTGAGGTAGGTCTGCAGACCGAGCGTGTCGAAGCCGACACGTGCGAGGGTGGCCAGCCCGGGCTCCTCCTGGCCGACCGACTGGAGGAGTTCGAGGGCGTCGGCCTCGTCCAGCTCGACCAGCTCGGACTCCAGCTTGGCGTTGAGGAAGATCGCCTCGGCGGGGGCGACCAGCGCGCGCTGCTCCTTCTTGAACGCCTCGTCCGACAGCTCCTCCTCGTCCACGTTGAAGACGTAGAGGAAGGGCTTGGTGGTCAGCAGGTGGAGGTCGTGGAGGATCGCGGCCTGCTCGGTGCCCTGGGCGATGCCCGCGGAGAACAGGGTGCGGCCCTCGTCCAGGATGGCCTTGGCCTCCTCGACGGCCTTCACCTTGGGCTGGACGTCCTTCTTGACCCGGGCCTCCTTCTGGAGCCGGGGCAGGACCTTCTCGATCGTCTGGAGGTCGGCGAGGATCAGCTCGGTGTTGATCGTCTCGATGTCGTCCTTGGGCGAGACCTTGCCGTCGACGTGGACGACGTTCTCGTCCCGGAAGGCGCGGATGACCTGGCAGATCGCGTCCGACTCGCGGATGTTCGCCAGGAACTTGTTGCCCAGGCCCTCGCCCTCGCTCGCGCCGCGCACGATGCCCGCGATGTCGACGAAGTCCACGGTCGCCGGGACGACGCGCTCCGAGCCGAAGATCTCGGCGAGCCTGGCCAGCCGGCCGTCGGGGACGCCGACGACGCCGATGTTCGGCTCGATGGTGGCGAACGGGTAGTTGGCCGCCAGGACGTCGTTCTTGGTCAGGGCGTTGAACAGGGTCGACTTGCCGACATTGGGCAGACCGACGATTCCGATCGTGAGCGACACGTGGCGACTTCCCGTAACGAGAGGATCTTGGTGGATCGGCCCGGGCGGGGCCGATCCCCCAGTCTACGGGCACCCAAAGGGCTGCCTGGGCGTGTCCGTACCGCCCTCCGGGCCGGTGGGCGTCCTACGTTGGTGAGGTGGAGCAACACAGTGCGCGCATCATCCGTGACCGTCGGCATCTCCTTCGTCGGGGCCGGGCGGCACAGCCCCCCTCCCCCGACGCGCGGGACGAGGCACGCGGTCCCGGACGGGACCGCCTCGAACGGGAACGCCCCGGACGGAAACGACCCGCCGGGGATCGCCCCGCCGGGGACCGGCCCCGCCCGGCCTCCGGAGCCGTGACCGCCCGACGCACCTGGCCGCCCGGCGCGCGGCTCACCGGGCTGGGCTGCGGCCTGCTGGCCACCGGGTCGGCGACGGCGGCCGGCGGGCTGGACGCGCTGCTGCTGGACGGGGACCCCACGGTGTACGGGATCTGCTTCGTGCTGGTCAGCGCCGTGTGCGCGCTGTGGGTGAGGCCGGCGGACCTGGCCGCGGCGCCGATCGCGGCACCGATCGCCTTCACCGCCGGGCTGCTGTTCCTCGGCGGCGACTCGGGCGGGTCGGCCGGGTGGCTCGTGGAGCTGGTGACCGCGCTGGCCGTCAACGCCGGGTGGGTGTACGGCGGCACGCTGGCCGCCGTGCTGGTCGTCCTCGCCCGGGCGGGCGTCGGCCGCCGCGGGTCCGGCCGGTTCGCCAAGCCCGGCCGGCTCGCCAGGACGCGGCTCGCCCGGCCGGACGGTCTCGGCGAGGGCCGGTCGGGTTAGCCGGCGGCCTTCCGCGCCGCCTCGGCGCGCAGGTCCCGCCGCAGCTCCTTGGGCAGGGAGAAGGTGATGGACTCCTCTGCCGCCTTGACGATCTCCACGTCCGTGAAGCCGCGCTGCGCCAGCCACTCCAGGACCTCCTCCACCAGCACCTCCGGCACGGAGGCGCCGGAGGTGACGCCGACCGTGGCGACGCCCTCCAGCCAGGTCTCGTCGATCTCGGAGGCGAAGTCCACCAGGTGCGCGGCCTTGGCGCCGGCGCCGAGGGCGACCTCGACGAGCCGCTTGGAGTTCGAGGAGTTCTGCGAGCCGACCACGATGACCAGGTCGGCCTCGGCGCCCATCAGCTTGACCGCGTTCTGCCGGTTCTGCGTGGCGTAGCAGATGTCGTCGCTGGGCGGGGAGACGAGCTTCGGGAACCGCTGCTTGAGCCTGTCGACGGTCTCCATGGTCTCGTCGACGGAGAGGGTGGTCTGGGAGAGCCAGACGACCTTGGACTCGTCGCGCACGGTGACGTTCTCCACGTCGTCCGGACCGTCGACGAGGGTGATGTGGTCGGGGGCCTCGCCGGAGGTGCCGATGACCTCCTCGTGGCCCTCGTGGCCGATCAGGAGGATGTCGTAGTCCTCCTTGGCGAAGCGGACCGCCTCCTTGTGGACCTTGGTGACCAGCGGGCAGGTCGCGTCGATGGTGGCGAGCTTCCGCCGCTCGGCCTCCTCGTGCACGATCGGCGCCACGCCGTGCGCGGAGAACATCACGATGGAGCCCTCGGGGACCTCGTCCGTCTCGTCGACGAAGATCGCGCCCTTCTTCTCCAGCGTCTTCACGACGTACTTGTTGTGGACGATCTCGTGACGGACGTAGATCGGCGCGCCGTACTGCTCCAGGGCCTTCTCGACGGCGATCACGGCGCGGTCGACTCCCGCGCAGTAGCCGCGGGGCGCGGCGAGGAGGACCCGGCGTGCGGTCGTAGCAGTCATGGGCCCATCGTACGGGCCGGATCGACGGGCCCGGGACGAGGGACGCGGGGGCGGGGAGGCCGCCGGCGGGGCCCGCCTGTCGGCTCCGGCGGTTAGCCTCCTCGCATGGCTCTCAACACGTCGCCCGAGGCGCCGGTCCCCGTCGGCGAGGTGTCGCGGCTGATCGGCGGATGGATCGACCGGCTCGGCGCCGTCTGGGTGGAGGGGCAGATCACGCAGCTCTCCCGGCGCCCCGGCGCGGGGGTGGTGTTCATGACCCTGCGCGACCCCTCCCACGACGTCTCCCTGACCGTGACCTGCTACCGCGCCGTCTTCGACCGGGTCGCGGACGTGGTCTCCGAGGGCGCCCGGGTGGTGGTGCACGGCAAGCCGGAGTGGTACGCGCAGCGCGGCCGGCTCTCCCTGCGGGTGGCGGACATCCGGCCGGTCGGGGTCGGCGAGCTGCTGGCGCGGCTGGAGCGGCTGAAGAGGTCGCTCGCCGCCGAGGGGCTGTTCGCGGCCGAGCGGAAGAAGCCGTTGCCGTTCCTCCCCCGGCTGATCGGCCTGGTCACCGGGCGGGCCTCGGCGGCCGAGCGGGACGTGCTGGAGACGGCCCGGCAGCGCTGGCCCGCCGTCCGCTTCGCGGTGCGCAACGTGGCCGTGCAGGGCGTGCACGCGGTGCCGCAGGTGATCCAGGCGGTCAAGGAGCTGGACGCCGACCCGGCCGTGGACGTGATCATCGTGGCCCGGGGCGGCGGCAGCGTGGAGGACCTGCTGCCCTTCTCCGACGAGCAGTTGGTGCGGACGGTGGCCGACTGCGTCACGCCCGTCGTCTCGGCGATCGGGCACGAGCCGGACACCCCGCTGCTGGACCTGGTGGCCGACCTGCGCTCCCGGACGCCGACGCACGCCGCCAAGGACGTGGTGCCGGACGTCCGCGAGGAGATGGAGCGGGTGCGGCAGTTGCGCGAGCGGGCGCTGCGGGCGGTCGAGACGATGCTGGAGCGGCAGGAGCGCGGCCTGGCGGACACCATGAGCCGTCCGGTGATGGCCCGTCCGTACACGATGGTGAAGGAGCGCGAGGAGCAGGTCGAGGCGCTGCTCGACCGGAGCCGCCGGACGCTCGGCCACCTGCTGGACCGGGCCGGCACGGAGCTGGAGCACACCCTCGCCCGGGTCGTCGCGCTGTCGCCCGCGGCGACGCTCCGGCGCGGCTACGCGGTGCTCCAGCGGGCCGACGGGAGCGCGGTGCGGGCGCCCGGGGAGGTGGCGGACGGCGAGGAGCTGCGCGCCCGCCTCGCCGAGGGCGAGTTGACGGTGGTGGCCCGGCGGGCGGACGAGGGCGAGTGAGCCGCGGAGGTGTCCGACCGCGGCCCTAGGCTGGTCGCATGACGGATACGAGCACCCCACAGCCGATCGAGGAGATGGGCTACGAGCAGGCGCGCGACGAACTGATCGCCGTGGTCCGACGTCTGGAGGCGGGCGGTTCCACGTTGGAGGAGTCGCTGGCCCTGTGGGAGCGGGGCGAGCAGCTGGCCGCGGTCTGCCGCCGCCGGCTGGAGGGCGCCCGGGCCCGGCTGGACGCGGTGCTGGCGGAGGACGCCGCCGGGGAGGACGGCGAGGAGGGTCCGGAGGAGTCCGGGGAGGTCGGGGAGGACGACGAACTCGGCGGGGAGGGCCGGGCGTGACGGTTTCCGCGTGACGGACCCCACGTGCGACCGCTCGGACCTCCTCCCTAGAGTAGATGGTGCAACATTCAACCATTTACTCGAAGAGGCACGCTCCCCATGACCCTGGCTCTCGACAACGCCGCCCAGGACCTGCTCTTCCGCGAGGCCCACACCGCGCACGCCTTCACCGACGAACCGGTGTCCGACGAGCAGATCCGGGCGATCCACGACCTGGTGAAGTACGGGCCGACCGCCTTCAACCAGTCGCCGCTGCGCATCACCCTGGTCCGCTCCCCCGAGGCCCGGGAGCGGCTGGTCCGGCAGCTGAGCGAGGGCAACCGGGCCAAGACCGCGGCCGCACCGCTGACCGCCGTCCTCTCGGTCGACCTCGACTTCCACGAGCGGCTGCCGGAGCTGGCCCCGCACGCCCCGAACCTCAAGGACGCCTTCTTCTCCGAGCTCTCCGTCCGCGAGGCGGCGGGCTCCTTCAACGCCGCGATCCAGATCGGCTACTTCATCGTCGGCGTCCGCGCCGCCGGGCTGGCCGCCGGGCCGATGACCGGCTTCGACGCCGAGGGCATCAACAAGGAGTTCTTCGGCGACGGCAGGCAGAAGGTGCTGGCCGTGGTGAACATCGGCAAGCCCGGCCCGGACGCCTACCGCCCCCGGGCGCCGCGCCTGGCCTACGAGGACGTCGTCACCACCGTCTGACCCCCTCCTGCGCACCCCGACGCCCCCCGGCGCCCCCGGCCGGCCGCCGCCGCTCAGCCCTCCTCGGCCTCCAGCGCGGCGGCCAGCCGCGCGAGGCCGTCGAACGACGCCGTGCCGGTGACCACCGTGGTCACCCCGGGCTCCCGACGCACCAGCGCGTCGTACTTGGGCCCCTCGTAGCGCGTCCACTCCTCGCCGTCGATCTTCTGGACGCGCTCGGTCTCCTCCGCGCCGTGGGTGACCTCGGCGACGAACGCGTCGGACTCGCCGTCGCTCTGCTCGACGGCCGCGTACTGGTCGTCCGGGTCCATGAACCCCAGGTGCCACACGCTCCCGTGGTCGCTCTGCGCCTCGTACCTCACCGAGGTGGCGCGCCAGGTCTCGGGCAGCCCGACCGGCGCGGCCACCGGGTACGGCGCCGCGCGCCGGGCCGTGATCAGCTCCGTGTCGTAGCTGATCGGACGGACCGGGTCCAGCGAGTCGTCGTGCGGGATGAACAGGTACACGACGCCGACGCCGAGAAGGATCACCAGCATCGACAGCACCATGTCCCGCGCTGTCTGCGTGCCGCTCTTGCTTGCCACGGCTCCATCGTCCCCCATGCCCGATTCCGCCCGCCGCACCACCCCCCGCCTGTCCGCCCGCGCGCTCATCCGTGGGGCACTCTGCTCACTTTGCCGCTCCCCCGGATAGGGTCGAAGCACCCTCAAAACTTCGGCCGTCGCGTTCGGAGGCCGTACAGACGTGCAGAAAGGTGCGTCACGATGACCGATCACCACCACCTTCCCTCCCAGCTCGAGGTCAGCCCCGAAGCCCCCGACCGCAACCTCGCCCTGGAGCTCGTCCGCGTCACCGAGGCGGGCGCCATGGCATCGGGCCGCTGGGTGGGCCGCGGCGACAAGAACGGCGCGGACGGCGCCGCCGTCAAGGCCATGCGCACCCTGATCTCCACCGTCTCGATGAACGGCGTCGTCGTCATCGGCGAGGGGGAGAAGGACGAGGCCCCGATGCTCTACAACGGCGAGCGGTTGGGCGACGGGACCGGCCCGGAGTGCGACGTGGCCGTGGACCCGGTGGACGGCACGACCCTGACGGCCAAGGGCATGGGCAACGCCGTGTCGGTGCTGGCCGTGGCCGAGCGCGGCTCGATGTTCGACCCGAGCGCCGTGTTCTACATGGACAAGCTGGTCACCGGACCGGAGGCCGCGGAGTTCGTCGACATCACGGCGCCGCCCTCGGTCAACATCCGTCGGGTGGCCAAGGCCAAGGGCAGCGCCCCCGAGGACGTCACCGTGGTGATCCTCGACCGGCCCCGCCACGCGGACATCGTGCGGGAGGTCCGGGAGTCGGGCGCCCGGATCAAGTTCATCTCGGACGGCGACGTCGCGGGCGCGATCATGGCCGCCCGGGAGGGCACCGGCGTCGACCTGCTGCTGGGCATCGGCGGCACGCCGGAGGGCGTCATCGCGGCCTGCGCGATCAAGTGCCTGGGCGGTGTCGTCCAGGGCAGGCTGTGGCCGAAGGACGACGAGGAGCGGCAGAGGGCGATCGACGCGGGCCACGACCTGGATCGGATCCTGACCACCGACGACCTGGTCAGCGGCGACAACGTGTTCTTCGTCGCCACCGGTGTCACGGACGGCGAACTGCTGCGGGGGGTGCGCTACCGCGGGGAGACCGCCACCACCCAGTCCCTGGTGATGCGGTCGAAGTCCGGCACGATCCGCCTCATCGACTCCACCCACAGGCTGTCGAAGCTGCGCGCCTACAGCGCCATCGACTTCGACCGGGCCCGCTGAACCGGTCGTCGAACGCCCCGGCGGCGGGTTCGAGGCCCGCCGCCGTACGGGGTGCCGGCCGGCGGTCGCGCGCCGGGCCGGAGGGTCGTTCGGCCGGTTCGACCGGGTCGGTCAGGCGATGCGGGACACCTGCGCGGACTGCACCGGCTCGGTGTCGCGGCGGCGCCGGCGGGCGAGCATCACCCTGCGCTCGGCCGCGGTCAATCCGCCCCACACGCCGTACGGCTCGGGCTGGAGCAGTGCGTGCTCACGGCACTCGACGAGCACCGGGCAGCGCGCGCAGACCCGCTTGGCCGCCTGCTCCCGGGAGAGACGGGCGGCGGTGGGTTCCTTGGAGGGGGCGAAGAACAACCCGGCCTCGTCCCTGCGGCAGACCGCCTCGGAGTGCCACGGTCCTGCCTGGTCCCGTGAGGACGTGCGCTGGACGGGGACGACGGCGGCCTGCGGAGACTGATGCGGCGTTGGCAGCACGGTCTACTCCTGACGACGGCTACGGTTGTTCGATCTGTCGATTGAGTCACCTTGATCCGCCTTGCTGCGCACGGCAGTTCGCGCTGCGGCCGTACGAGAGACGATGCATGCGGCCTACCCACTGTGCGCGCGCTTATGCATACCGTGGCGTATCACCGAGAGCCTTTGGCCAACGCTTCGGCCCCGCTGGTGGACGGGGCCCGTGACACGGTGTGCGCAGCGTGCGCGCGGTGCGGCGGGGGGCGCGGAGCCCGCCGTCCGCGCCGTCACTCCACGATGCGCACCGGAAGTGGACGCATTGCCTCCCGCAAATCCTTGGCGAGCACCTCGAACTCGTGCCGCCGCGCCGCGCCCGCCCGCATCGCCAGGCCGATCCGCCGCGAGGGCGCCGGGGCGGCGAACCGGGCGGTCGCCAGCATCTCGTTCCGCTCCGTCTCCACGTGCAGCGAGGTGCGCGGCAGCAGCGTCACCCCGAGCCCGCCGGCGACGAGCTGGACCAGGGTGGAGAGCCCGGCCGCGCTCGTGCCGGCCGGCACGCCCTCGGACCGCCCGACCTCCCGGCAGACGTCCAGGGCCTGCTGCCGCAGACAGTGCCCCTCGTCCAGGAGCAGCAGCTCCAGGTCGCGCAGGGCCTCACGCGGCAGGCCGTCCCGGCCCGCCAGCGCGTGACCGCGGGGCGTCACCAGGACGAAGTCCTCGTCGAACAGCGGCACCGTGACCACGCCGGAGGCCGCCGCGGACTCCTGCGAGCCGAGCGGCACCGCGAGCAGCAGCAGGTCGAGCCGCCCGCCCAGCAGCCCTTCGAGCAGCGAGGCCGTCTGCTCCTCGTGCACCTGGAGATCCAGGTTGGGATAGCGATCGTGAACGAGTCGGAGCACCGTCGGCAGCAGGTACGGCGCGCAGGTGGGGATCACCCCGAGGCGCAGCGGACCCGTGAACGGCCCCCGCACCGCCTCCGCCTCCTCCAGCAGCTCGCCGACCGCTTCCAGGACCGTGCGGGCGCGGGCGGCCAGCCGTTCGCCCGCCGGGGAGAGCAGTACCCTGCGCGTCGTACGCTCGAGCAGTTGTACGCCCAGCGTCTCCTCCAGTGCCGCGACGGCTCCCGACAGGGCGGGTTGGCTCATGCCGATCTCCGCGGCGGCCTCCCGGAAGTGCAGGTGCTCCGCCACGGCCGTGAACGCCCGCAACTGGGACAGGGTGGGGGGACGTCCCTGGCGGGGATGCCCCTGTCGGGGGTGTCCCTGGCGGGGATGTCGGGTCGGCGGAGCCAACGATAACCTCCTTCGATCAATGTCAGTGAGTCTAGTTATTTCTGTGATCAATGCTGTCTATGGCAGTGTGGATCATGTCCAACCCTCAGGAAAACCCCGATCAGGGGCATTTCCGCGCAACAAGGAGAGCGTGTGCTCACTGTCGGAGACAAGTTCCCCGAGTTCGACCTGACCGCTTGTGTGGACCTCGACGCCGACAAGGCGTTCGAGCAGATCAACCACAAGACCTACGAGGGCAAGTGGAAGGTCGTCTTCTTCTGGCCGAAGGACTTCACCTTCGTCTGCCCGACCGAGATCGCCGCTTTCGGCAAGCTGAACGACGAGTTCGCGGACCGCGACGCCCAGATCCTGGGTGTCTCCGGTGACTCCGAGTACGTCCACCACGCCTGGCGCAAGGACCACCCCGACCTGCGCGACCTGCCCTTCCCGATGCTGGCCGACCCCAAGCACGAGCTGATGCGGGCCTGCGGCGTCGAGGGCGAGGACGGCTACGCCCAGCGCGCGGTCTTCATCGTCGACCAGAACAACGAGATCCAGTTCACCATGGTGACCGCCGGCTCCGTGGGTCGTAACCCCAAGGAGGTCCTGCGGGTGCTGGACGCCCTGCAGACCGACGAGCTGTGCCCCTGCAACTGGACCAAGGGCGAGGAGACCCTCGACCCGGTCAAGCTGCTCGCGGGCGAGTGAGGCGGATTCCGACATGGCTCTCGACGACCTGAAGTCGGCCCTGCCCGACTACGCCAAGGACCTCAAGCTCAACCTCGGCTCGGTGATAGGCAACTCCGACCTGCCCCCGCAGCAGCTGTGGGGCACGGTGCTGGCCTGCGCGATCGCCTCCCGCTCCGCCAAGGTGCTGACCGAGCTGGAGCCCGAGGCGAAGGCCAACCTCTCCCCCGAGGCGTACACCGCGGCCAAGGCCGCCGCCGCCATCATGGCGATGAACAACGTCTTCTACCGGACCCGGCACCTGCTGTCGGACCCGGAGTACGGCACCCTGCGCGCGGGCCTGCGGATGAACGTCATCGGCAACCCGGGCGTGGACAAGACCGACTTCGAGCTGTGGTCGCTGGCCGTCTCCGCCGTCAACGGCTGCGGGCAGTGCCTGGACTCCCACGAGCAGGTGCTCCGCAAGGCCGGGGTGGACCGCGAGACGATCCAGGAGGCCTTCAAGATCGCGGCCGTCGTCCAGGCGGTCGGCACGGTCCTGGACGCCGAGGCGGCCCTGGCCGACCCGGCTCCGACCCAGGTCTGACCACCGTCCGGTCCCGGCACGGCACACCGCCGAACGGCCCCGAACCCGTCACCGGTTCGGGGCCGTTCCGCGTGTCGCCCGCCATCCGGCGCGGCGTCCGCCGGGCCGGTGGTCTCGTCCGCCGGGCCGGTGGCCGGCCTTCCGCGGGAGCCCCTACGGAAAGGGGATCTCGAACCAGACCACCTTGCCCGTGCTCAGCCGGGTGGCGCCCCAGCGCCGGGCGAGCCGGTTGACCAGGTACAGCCCCCGGCCTCCCTCGTCCGTGGCCCGGGCCTGCCGCAGCCGCGGCAGTTGCGGGACGTCGTCCCCGACCTCGCAGCGCAGCACGTCGGTGCGGAGCAACCGCAGCGTGATGGGGCGTTCGGCGTAGCGGACGGCGTTGGTCACCACCTCGCTGACCAGCAGCTCGACGGAGTCCGTCAGCTCGTCCAGATCCCAGCGCTCCAGCGCGCGCCGCGCCAGCCGGCGGGCCTGCCGCGCGGTCTGGGCGCGCGGGTCGAGGTACCAGTACGCCACGTCGCTGGGCGGTATCCCGTCGAAGCGGGCCGCCAGCAGCGCGATGTCGTCGTCCCGGTCGCCCGGCCCGAGGATGTCCAGCACCTCGTCGCAGAGCGGCTCCAGCGGCGGCGCGGTGTCGGGGCGGGTCAGCCCGGCCGTGTCGGCGAGCTTCTCGCGCAGCTGCTCGATCCCGGTCCACACGTCGCGGTGCCGGGACTCCACCAGGCCGTCGGTGTAGAGCAGCAGCGTGGCGCCCGCCGGGGCGTCCAGCTCCACCGCCTCGAAGTCCACGCCCCCGACGCCGATGGGCGCGCCGGCCGGGATGCGCAGCACCTCGGCCCGGCCGTCGCGGTAGAGCATCACCGGCGGCGGATGCCCGGCGTTGGCCACCACGATCCGGTGCGCCACGGGGTCGTAGACGGTGTACAGGCAGGTCGCCATGCGGTCGCTGCCGAGCCGCTGGGCCTGCTCGTCGAGGTGGTGCAGCACCTCCTGCGGCGGCAGGTCGAGTCCGGCCAGGGTCTGCGCGGTGGTGCGGAGCTGACCCATGATCGCCGCGGAGGTCATGGAGTGGCCCATGACGTCGCCGACCACCAGCGCCACCCGGCCGCCGGGCAGCGGTATCGCGTCGTACCAGTCGCCGCCGACCCGGGCGGTCTCGGCCGCCGGGAGGTAGCGGCTGGCCAGCGTCACGCCGGTGGGCTGGGGCAGCTCGTCGGGGAGCATGGTGCGCTGCAACTCGTCGGCGATGTACGCCTCGCGGCCGTAGAGCACCGCCTTGTCCACGCCCAGCGCGGTGTGCGTGGCGAGTTGCGCGGCCACCAGCAGGTCGTCGGACTCGAAGGCGGACCGGTCGGGGCGGCGCAGGAACACGGCCGCGCCGATCACCCGGCGGCGGCCGCGCAGCGGGGCCAGGATCGCCCGGCGCCCGGCCGGGGCGTCGCGTCCGGGGCCCAGCAGTTCGGGCAGCGCCTCGCGGGCGGTGGGCGAGTCGCCGAACACCGGCCGCACCCCGCGCAGCACCTCGGCCAGCGGACCGCCGCCGCGCACCTCGATCAGCTCCGGGGCCCCGGCCACGGAGCCCTCCGGCGGGCCGACGAGCAGCGGCAGCGGGAACTCCCCCGTGTCGGACGGGTCCTGGTCGGCGGGCGCCGGGGCGGCGTAGTCCGGCAGCCGGTCGGTACGGCGCAGCCGCAGGACGAAGGGGCCGGTGGGCCGCTCGTCCCCCACCGGCAGCGGGTCGCGCAGGTACACCAGGATCGCGTCGGCGAACGCGGGCACGCTGGCCCGGCACAGACCGAGCACGGTCTCGTCCAGGTCCACCCCGCGGGCGATCCGCCGGGTGGCGGCTCCCACGAACCGCAGCCGGTCGCCCCCGCGCCGCTCCCGTTCGGCCCGCTCGTCCCCGCTGGGGTGCTCGGCCGCGCCGGGCGCGGCGTCCCGGTGGGCCTCCTCCGGCCCGGCGGGACGGTGCCGGCCGACGGGCTCGTCGCCGCCCGCGGGCCGGGCGTGGCCCGTCTCCGTCGCGGGTCCGGGCACCGCCGCCTCCGGCGGCCGGCCGGGGGCGCCGTGCGGGGTGTCCGGGGAGGCGCCCGCCGCGGGGTCGGACGCGCGCCGCCCGCCGTCACGGGGATCGGGAAGCGCGGCGGGCGCGGCGTCCGCGTGGCCCGCCACGGGCATGGCCGTGCGGGCACCGCCGCCCGTCGGCCGGGCAGCGGACTGCTGGGGGGTGGGGTACTCCGTCACGCGTAGGGTTCCATCCGTCCGGGGCCGCGCATCGGGCGTGCCCAGCGAGGGCTAGGGGCGTCGTCGGCAGTTCAGGAAGATCTGGATCTCGGGGGACACGTCCGTGCTGGCCGGCGCGTACGCGAACGACTCCTCCCCGGCGATCTCGAAGCCCGCGTCCCGCACCACCTGGCGCAGTTCGTCCCGTAGGTACCCCGATACCCGGATCGTGTTGCCCAGGAACGGGATGCCGAAGTCGTCCACGTCCGCCTCGACCATGCCCAGGGCCAGCGGTCCGCCGGGCTTCAACTGCCCGTGGAGCATCCGCAGGGCGACGGGGATCTCCGCCCGCGGCAGCATCAGCAGCGAGAAGAAGGCGGTGGCGCCGTCGAAGGGGCCCAGGCCGCCGCTCTCCAGGTCGGCGAGGTCCATCTGGTGGAACTCGGCGTCGGGGACGTTCTCCCGGCTGATCTTGACCATGGTGGGGGAGAAGTCGATGCCGACGACCCGGTGCCCGGCCGCCACGAGCTGACGGGCCGTGGGCACCCCGGTGCCGCATCCGACGTCGAGCACCCGCGATCCGGCGGGCAGTTGCTCCGCCAGCCAGGCGCCGGCGGCCGTCTGCCCTTCCTTGTGCGGGAACACCTCGTCGTAGCGGTCGCCGATGGCGTCGAACGCCTCGACCTGGCCGGTGCGGTCGATCGTCGTCCGGTCGTAGTCCGCGTACGCCTGCTGGCCGTCCGTGCTGCTCACGTCTGGGGCTCCTCTCGCGGACGCGCGCCAAGTCCCCTGGCGCGACCGGGAGTTCGTACGGGTGGGGCTCTGTGGGAAGTCCGGGTTGATCCTACGGTCGCGGTCCGGGGACACAGCAAGGGGTTGCGGAATCTCCGTCGTCTCCGTCGCCATCATGCGAGAAGCGGGGGCGCGCCCACCAGCCCCCTCAGCCGATCCGTACCGGTTCGCGGTCCCAGTCCCCCGGCAGCGCGGGGATCGGCCAGGCCGGGTCGGGGCGCCAGTCCTCCCAGCCGTCGCGGAAGGGGCTGCCCCAGGACCGGATCACCTCCACGGCCCGGCGCCCGGCGGCCCGCACGCGCTCCGCCTGGTCCGCGTCCATCAGGCCGGCGCGCTGCGCCTGGTCGAACTCGTCCTCGTCCTTCCACTCCCAGGTGCGGTCGGGGTAGACGGCGATGTCCAGGAAGTGGTCCTCGGAGTCCACCCCGCCCGCCCAGCGGCGCAGCGGCTCCTCCAGGTTCACGTACCAGTTCCTGAACCGCCAGCCGCGGTCCCAGAACAGCCACACCGACCAGGGCTCGCCGGTCCGCGCGAGCTTGAGCACGCCGGTGCCGAACCACCGCGAGCGCACGGTCCTGCGCGGCTTGGTGTAGCGGGTGGCGAGCGGCTCGCGGTGCACGGGCGTGCCGTCGGCCAGCTCGGGCTTGACGCAAGCGGTCCCGGGGGCCATCCACACGGCCAGCAGCTCCGGGGTGTCGCGGACGACGGTCATGGGCCGGCAGATGTGGACGTGGTCGCCGCCGTTGGCCCGGTACCGCCACAGGATGTGCTCACCGGCCCTCCAGCGCGGGCCGTCCGCCGTGTCCGTGTTCTCCTCCGTTTGCGCTGTCATGGACGGATCCTAATCGCGGCCCGCGGGACGTTCCGCGATCCACGCCACGGCCCGCCCGCCGTCCCGGGCGGGCGGGCCGTGGGCGCGGGGGCTCAGGGACGGGTCATGCGCAGCACGTCCAGGGCCTCGTCCAACTGCTCCGGCGTGATCAGTCCGCGCTCGACGTAGCCGGACTCCAGGACCACCTCGCGGATCGTCTTCCGTTCCGCCAGGGACCTCTTGGCGACCTTCGCGGCCTCCTCGTAGCCGATGTACCGGTTCAGCGGGGTCACCACGGACGGCGAGGACTCCGCGTACTCGCGGGCGCGCTCGACGTCCGCCTCGATGCCGTCGACCGTGCGGTCGGCCAGCAGCCGGGAGGCGTTGGCCAGCAGCCGGATGGACTCCAACAGGTTCTTCGCGATCACCGGGAGCATCACGTTCAGCTCGAAGTTGCCGGACGCCCCGGCCACCGCGACCGCCGTGTCGTTCCCCGTGACCTGGGCGGCGACCATCAGGACGGCCTCGGGGATCACCGGGTTGACCTTGCCGGGCATGATCGAGGAGCCGGGCTGGAGGTCGGGCAGACGGATCTCGGCCAGGCCGGTGCGCGGGCCGGAGGCCATCCAGCGCAGGTCGTTGGAGATCTTGGTCAGGCCGACGGCGATCGTGCGGAGCTGACCGGAGGTCTCCACCAGGGCGTCGCGGGCGCCCTGCGCCTCGAAGTGGTCGCGGGCCTCGGTCAGCGGCAGCCCGGTGGCGCGGGCCACCTCGGCGATCACGGCCGCCGAGAAGCCGGGCGGGGTGTTGATGCCGGTGCCCACCGCGGTGCCGCCCAGCGGCAGCTCGGCCAGCCGCGGCAGACAGGCCCGCAGCCGCTCCACCCCGTACCGCATCTGCGCCGCGTACCCGCCGAACTCCTGGCCGAGCGTGACGGGCGTGGCGTCCATCAGGTGGGTGCGGCCGGACTTGACGACGTCGGCGAACTCCTCCGCCTTGCGCTCCAGCGCCTCGGCCAGGTGCTCCAGCGCCGGGATCAGGTCCCCGGTGACGGCCGCGGTCGCCGCGATGTGGATGGAGGAGGGGAAGACGTCGTTGGAGGACTGGCTGGCGTTGACGTGGTCGTTGGGGTGCACCGGCGCGCCCAGCCGCTCGCTCGCGAGCGTGGCGACGACCTCGTTCATGTTCATGTTGGAGGAGGTGCCGGAGCCGGTCTGGAAGACGTCCACCGGGAAGTGGTCGTCCCAGCGCCCGTCGGCGACCTCGGCGGCGGCCTCGGCGATGGCCCGGGCCATCTCCGGCTCCAGGACGCCGAGTTCGGCGTTGACCTTGGCCGCCGCCTCCTTGATCCGGGCCAGCGCCTGGATGTGCGCGCGCTCCAGGCGCAGGCCCGAGATCGGGAAGTTCTCCACGGCGCGCTGGGTCTGTGCCCGCCACCTGGCGTGCGCGGGCACCCGCACCTCGCCCATGGAGTCGCGTTCGATCCGGTGTTCGCCGCTTTTCCTGCTGTGTTCCTCGTTCGTCCCGGTCATGAGGACGAATCTACTTCTTCGGTGCGTCAGCTCCCGGAACGCACCGGGATGGAGGTGACGAAGGGCTTCGCCGGACCGGGGTCGGTGAAGAAGTCGTTGCCCTTGTCGTCGACGACGATGAACGCCGGGAAGTCCTCCACCTCGATCTTCCAGACCGCCTCCATGCCCAGCTCCTCGTACTCCAGGACCTCGACCTTCTTGATGCAGTCCTGGGCGAGGCGGGCGGCCGGGCCGCCGATGGAGCCGAGGTAGAAGCCGCCGTGCCGGGCGCACGCCTCGGTGACCTGGCGGGAGCGGTTGCCCTTGGCCAGCATCACGAAGGAGCCGCCCGCCGCCTGGAACTGCTCGACGTAGGCGTCCATGCGGCCCGCGGTCGTCGGGCCGAAGGAGCCGGAGGCGTAGCCCTCGGGGGTCTTGGCCGGGCCCGCGTAGTAGACGGCGTGGTCGCGCAGGTACCGCGGCATCTCCTCGCCCGCGTCCAGCCGCTCCTTGATCTTGGCGTGGGCGATGTCGCGGGCGACGACCAGCGGGCCGGTCAGCGACAGCCGGGTCTTGACCGGGTACTTCGAGAGCTCGGCGCGGATCTCGTCCATCGGACGGTTGAGGTCGATCCGCACGACGTCGGTGTCGAGGTCGGCGTCCGTGGTGTCGGGCAGGAAGCGCGCCGGGTCGGTCTCCAACCGCTCCAGGAAGACGCCCTCGGCGGTGATCTTCGCCAGCGCCTGGCGGTCGGCGGAGCAGGAGACGGCGATGGCCACCGGGCAGGACGCGCCGTGCCGGGGCAGTCGGACGACGCGCACGTCGTGGCAGAAGTACTTGCCGCCGAACTGGGCGCCGATGCCGAGCTTCTGGGTCAGCTCGAAGACCTTCTCCTCCAGCTCCAGGTCGCGGAAGCCGTGGCCGGTCGGGGAGCCGGAGGTGGGCAGGGAGTCCAGGTAGTGCGCGGAGGCGTACTTGGCGGTCTTGAGCGCGTACTCCGCGGAGGTGCCGCCGACGACGATCGCCAGGTGGTAGGGCGGGCAGGCGGCCGTGCCCAGCGAGCGGATCTTCTCCTCCAGGAAGCGCATCATGGACGCCTCGTTCAGGACGGCCTTGGTCTCCTGGTAGAGGAAGGACTTGTTGGCGCTGCCGCCGCCCTTGGCCATGAACAGGAACTTGTAGGCGTCGCCGTCGGTGGCGTACAGCTCGATCTGCGCCGGGAGGTTGGTGCCGGTGTTCCGCTCCTCCCACATGGTCAGCGGCGCCATCTGGGAGTAGCGCAGGTTGAGCCTGGTGTACGCGTCGTGGATGCCGCGGGAGAGGGCCTCCTCGTCGCCGCCCTCCGTCAGCACGTTCTGGCCGCGCTTGCCCATCACGATCGCGGTGCCGGTGTCCTGGCACATCGGGAGCACCCCGGCGGCGGCGATGTTGGCGTTCTTCAGCAGGTCGAGCGCGACGAAGCGGTCGTTGGGAGACGCCTCGGGGTCGTCCAGGATGCGGCGGAGCTGGGCCAGGTGCGCGGGGCGCAGGAAGTGCGAGATGTCGCGCATCGCCTCGGCGGCCAGCAGGCGCAGCGCCTCCGGCTCGACCTTCAGGAAGGTGCGTCCGCCGGCCTCGAAGGTGCTGACGCCCTCGGAGGTGACCAGGCGGTACGGGGTGGTGTCCTCGCCCAGCGGCAGCAGGTCCGTGTAGGCGAACGCCGGGGAGGCCGGACGGGAAGCGGCGGCGGTGGTCGGGCTGGAGCCAGCGGACATGGGACGGTCTCTTCCTCTCGACGACGGCGCCTCACAGCGTAAGACCCCTGGTGGAGGGCGGCGCGTGTGAGGTCCGGCTCAGTCCGCCCTCCGCACCCCCTGGTCGCGATGTATCGCGTTCGCTAGTCTGGGCGCGTGGACGAGAAGAGCTCCCTGCAGAAGCGGCCCGAGGGGCAGCCCGCGCGGCCCGTGGCCGAGGCGGACGTACGCGCGTCGGACGCCGACCGCGACCGGATCGCGGAGATCCTGCGCGAGGCGCTCGCGGAGGGCCGGCTGGACACCGAGGAGCACGCCGAGCGGATCGACGCGGTGTACCGGGCCAGGACCATCGGCGAGTTGGCGCCGCTGGTGCGCGATCTGCCGGCGGGTCGGCAGGAGGCCCCCCGTCCCGATCCCGCGCCGGCGCCGGCCTCCCCCCACCTCCCGCACGGGACGCACGGCGGCCAGAACCTCGTCGCCGTCTTCAGCGGCGCCTCCCGCAAGGGCCGGTGGCGCGTGGGGGCCAGGCTCAACGCCTTCGCCCTCTTCGGCGGCGTCGAGATCGACCTGACCGAGGCCCTGTTCGACCAGCGGCAGGTCGTCGTCAACGCCACGGCGATCTTCGGCGGCATCGAGATCAGGGTCCCGGAGAACGTGACCCTGCGCGGCAGCGGCACCGGCATCATGGGCGGCTACGACGTGACGTCCCTGGAGTCCGACGACCCGGAGGCGCCGGTGATCGTGGTGCGCGGCGCGGCGGTCTTCGGCGGCGTCGAGGCCAAGCCCCGGCGCGGCAAACGCCTGCGCGACCTGCGAGGGCGCTGACGCACACCGCCGTCCGCACGGTCCTCCCCCTGTACGGGCCGTGCGGACGGCGGCTCGCTCCCGGCCGTGGCGCGGGTCGGTCACTCCGTGCGCAGTCCGTCCGGGCGCATCATCCGCCACAGCGGCGGCAGGCTGAGGACGGTCACCAGCAGGATCACCGCGCCGCCGATGCCGGTCATCGCGGCCAGGCTCGTCCAGTCGACCGCGACGGGCGTGGACGTCATCCGCAACAGGACCGCGCCCAGCCCGATGCCGCCCACGGCCGCCAGTGCCAGGCCCAGCACCACGGGCAGCGCCGTCTGCCACAGCACCGACCAGCCCAGCGTGGAGCGCCGGGTGCCGAAGGCGACCAGCACCGACAGCAGCCGCTTGCGCTCGCGCAACTGCTCCAGCGTCGAGACGACCATGCCGGCGCCGATCAGCAGCAGCACCCCGGCGGCCCCGATGTACAGGCCCGTGCGGATGGCGGCGAACTCCCCGGCCTCCCTGGTCTCCGTCAGCGTCAGCACGTCGATGGCGGGGCGACCGGTCTCGGCGGCGTTGCGGACGTGCTCCTCCACGTCCGGCACCCTCGGGTCGATCCTCAGCATGACCTCGGCACGGGCGTCCCGCATCGCGGAGACGTCGATCGCCTCCGGGGTGACGAGGACGCCGTGGGTCGTCTCCCCCTCGGGGCTGTTGCGGGCCGCCACCACCCGGGCGTCCTCGGGGACGGTCCACGGCACGGGGTCGCCCACCTGCTCGTAGACGCCCTTGCTCTCGTTGTACTCCGGGGTGTTGAGGTCGAGCCGCGCGCCGGGCACGCCCGTGTCCCGCTCGTGTTCCCCGGAGGGCACGATGAAGGCGTCGCCCTTCGCGCAGGTGGTGATCCGCGCCAGCTCCCGCAGCGTGGCGCAGTCGGCCACGGTGACCTGGGTGTAGGGGGCGTCGCCGTTGGGGTCCTCGCCCACCGCCAGGTAGTGGCCGTTCGTCGTTCCCAGCGCGTTCCGCACGCCTTCGGCGGCGTCCAGACGCTCGGTCAGCTCGCGGGCCTCGTCGCCGTCGGCGACGGAGCCGGTGACGTGGACCTGGGCGCGGCCGGGGTCCTGGCCGGTCTCCTTGGTGTAGGCGCCGCTCACCCCGCTGAAGAGCATCTGGACGGCGATGGCACCGGCGACCGCGACGGTGATGCCGCCGACCGCGCGGGCGGCCGGTCCGCTGTCGAGCTGGAGCCGGCGGACGGCGAGCTGGACGGGGAGGGGACCGCCGCGCAGCCGCCCCACGACCGTCTCCACCAGCCAGGGCAGCACGGCCGTGACACCGATCAGCAGCAGGACGATGCCGGTGGCGATGCGGTAGGTGTCGATCGTCTCCTCGTCGGAGCCGATCCCGCCGATCGACGGGGCCAGCAGCAGCAGTCCGACCACGGGCGGCACCAGGCGCCACCACAGCCTGCGCCCGCGCACCCCCGAGTGGCGCACGACGCCGAGCGGTTCGATGGTCACCCCGCGCAGCGCGAACAGGGTGACGGCCACGGCGCAGGCGGGCACGGCCACCAGGATCAGCGCGAGGAGCGGGGCGCCGGGCCGTACGTCCGACGGGAAGACGCTGATGCCGAACAGCTCGGCCTCGCCGATGAGGAGCCTGGTGGGCAGGAACAGCGCGGCGCCCACGGCCAGTCCGAGGAGGGCGCCCACCAGCGATTCGCCGGCGGCGATGCGCCGGACCGTCCGGCTGTCGGCGCCCACCAGGCGCAGCGCGGCGAGCCTGCGGTCGCGGCGCTCCCCGCCGAAGCGGACGGCGGTGGCGATGAACACGGCGACGGGAAGCAGCAGCACCACGCAGACGACGACCACCAGCAGCAGCAGGACGGCGTCCAGCGCATCGGGTTCGTGGTCGGTGCCGAAGTGGTCGATGCGGTGGGCCGTCCCGATCTCGTCGAGTCCGTCGGAGCCCAGGACGTAGGTGAGTTCCCGCGGTCCCACCAGGCCCTTCTCGCCGATGGTGTCGACGATGCGGTAGGGCAGCCGCTCCCTGAGCAGCTCGCCCTCGGGGGAGGAGAGCAGTTCGCGCAGCGCGGGCGAGACCGCCATCTCGCCGGGGCCGGGAACCTCCCGAAGGCCCGGCGGCACCGGGGGCCGGTCGCCGTCCGGCTGGAGGACCTGGCCGTGGACGTTCTTGCCGCGGAACTCGGTGCCCTCCTCCAGGAACAGCGCGCTGCGGTCGGAGCGCTCGGCGTCCGGGGCGAAGACGGAGACCCCTCGGACCGCGCCGCGGGCGTCGCGGGCGTCGAGCATGGCGGGCACGGAGGCGGCCACCATCAGCACCGCCACGCCCAGGCCGACGCCGACCGCCGTCAGCACGGTGCGGACCCACCCCTCGCGGCCTCCGGTGACCGCGAAGCGGGCTCCCATCAGCAGGTCGGCGAGCCGGCCGGCCGTGCCGACGGGCCCCGCGGACGGCACGGGAGGCGGGGTGGCGGGTGCCGTCGGCGCCCTGGAGTCCAGGGCGCTCATGCCACGCCCGCCATGTCCCGCACCCTGCCGTCGCGGACGACGACCTCGCGGTCGGAGTAGGCGGCGACCCGCGCCTCGTGGGTCACCAGCACCACGGCGGCCCGGGTGTCGCGGGCGGCCTCGGTGAGGAGCTGCATCACCCGCTCGCCGTTGAGGGAGTCCAGTGCGCCGGTGGGCTCGTCGGCGAAGATCACGCGCGGCGTGGTCACCAGGGCACGGGCGACGGCGACGCGCTGGCCCTGGCCTCCGGAGACCTGGCCGGGCCGCTGGTGGCGCACGGTGTCGACCTCCAGCCGCTCCAGCCACTCCGCCGCCCTGGCCTCGGCCTCCTTGCGGGCCACGCCGGTCAGGCGCAGCGGCAGGGCGACGTTCTCCACGCAGGTCAGTTCGGGGACGAGTTGGCCGAACTGGAAGACGAAGCCGAACTCCGAGCGGCGCAGGGCGCTGCGCTCGGCGTCCGACAGCGCCGACAGCTCGCGGCCCTGGTAGTGGACCGTGCCGGAGTCGGGGCGGACGATCCCGGCCAGGCAGTGCAGCAGGGTGGACTTGCCGGAGCCGGAGGGACCCATCAGGGCCACGACCTCGCCGGGGTGGACGGAGAACGACGCGCCGTCCAGGGCGGGCGTGGGGCCGTAGGACTTGCGCAGGCCGTCGGCGTGCAGGAGCGGGGTGGCGGTGGTCATCCGCGGACCTCCCGAGCGAGTTGGCCGAGGCGCGCGGCGGTCAGCTCCAGCCAGCGCAGGTCGGCTTCGAGGTGGAACAGGGCGTGGTCGCAGATGAGCTGGTCGGCGAGGTCGCCGCTCCTCTTGCGCCGGGTCAGTTCACGCATCAGACGCAGGTGTTCGGAGCGCTGGACGTCCAGCAGCTCCGCCGCGTCGCGCCCGGTCAGCAGCGCGAGGACGACCTTGGTGTAGAGAGTGGACTGCAGGTACGGCTCGGGCTTCTCCGGGCGGCCGAGCCAGTCGGCGACGTCGGTGATCCCGGCGTCGGTGATGGCGTAGCGCTTGCGTTCGGGACCCTCGCCGGGCTCGATCCCCTCGACCTCCACCAGGCCGTTCTTCAGCAGTCGGGACATGGTCGAGTAGACCTGCCCGTAGTGCAGCGGGCGGTCGTGGCCGAAGCGTTCGTCGAAGGCGCGCTTGAGGTCGTAGCCGTGGCGGGGGCCGGTCTCCAGGATTCCCAGCAGGGTGTGGCCGATGGACATGCCGACGACTGTACACCACGTGTATACACACGATGTATACACGTGGTGTGTACACCTGTCCGCCTCTTTCGGCACCCCTCCGAGACGCCCCTCCATGACGCCCCTGCGAGACACCGCTGCGACACCGCGCCCCCGCGGGGCCCGGACGGGCCCCGCGGGGGTCAGTCCTCGGCGCGCGGCGGGCGGCCCCGGCGGGGATGGGGACGGGCGTCCTTCGGCATGCGACCGGCCTCGGTCAGGGCCCTGCGCAGCAGGTAGTCGATCTGGGCGTTGGTGCTGCGCAGCTCGTCCGCGGCCCACTTCGCGAGCGCGTCGTGGACGGCGGGGTCCAGCCGCAGCAGCACCTGCCGGCGCTCGCGCCGGCGCCCCTGCCGCGGCTCCCGCTCCGGGCCCTCGCCCTCCGAGGACCGCTCCGGCTGCGCGGTCACTGGTAGAGCGACCCCGCGTTGAGGACCGGCTGCGGAGAGCGGTCGCCGCAGAGCACGACCAGCAGATTGCTCACCATGGCGGCCTTGCGCTCCTCGTCGAGTTCGACGAAGTCCTGCGCGGCGATCCGGGCGACGGCGTCCTCCACCATGCCGCAGGCGCCCTCCACGATCGTCCGGCGCGCCGCGACCACCGCGCCCGCCTGCTGGCGCTGGAGCATCGCGGCGGCGATCTCGGGGGCGTACGCCAGGTGGGTGAAGCGCGACTCGATGATCCGCACGCCCGCGGCCCGCACCCGGGCGGTCAGTTCGGCGGCGAGCTTCTCGGTGATCTCCTCGGCGTTGCCCCGCAGCGACAGGCCGTTCTCGTCGTGGGCGTCGTAGGGGTACTCGATGGCGATGTGCCGCACGGCGGCCTCGGTCTGCGTGGAGACGAACTCCACGAAGTCGTCGACCTCGAAGGTGGCCTGCGCGGTGTCCTCCACCTGCCAGACCACGACGGCCGCCAGTTCGACCGGGTTGCCGTAGGCGTCGTTGACCTTGAGCACGGCCGTCTCGTGGTTGCGCACCCGCGTGGAGATCTTCGTGCGGGTGGTCAGCGGGTTGACCCAGCGCAGACCGTCCTGGCGGACGGTGCCGGTGTAGCGCCCGAAGAGCTGGACGACCCGGGCCTCGCCCGGCGCGACCATGTTGAGCCCGGCCATCGCGAAGATCGAGCCGATCACCAGCAGCACCCCGAGGACGATCAGCACCCCTCCTCCCCCGCCCGATCCGCCGGAGACGAGCCCCGCCCCGGCGAGGACGCCGCCGACTCCGGCCAGCAGCCCCAGCAGGCCGAGGAGCAGGGCGAGCCCGCCCGGAACGGAGCGCGCGGGCGTCTCGCGCACCCGCGGCACGGGCATCTCGGGCAGGTCCCCGGCGGTGGGCTTGGTCTCATCGGACATGGCGGTCCCCCGTTTCGATCCGTCGAGCTCTATCAAAGTGATATCACTTTAACCCGAACGCGGAAGCCGGCGGAAGCCCGTCCCGCGGACGCGGCCCGGCGGGTGCGCGAGGGGCCGCCGAAAAGCCCGGGACCCCGCCCGTGGGCGGGGTCCCGGTGAACGCCGTTCGTGGCAGCGGTCGCGGAGCGCCCTCACCGCCCCGGACCGTTCGTGCCGCCCGGGGAGGAGTCCGGGGGCTCGGGCCGCGAGGGGCCCGGGCCCGACGGACCGGACGGGCCCTCGGCCGTCTCCGCGGTGGCGCCGTGGGGCGTGGCCCCGCCGTGCAACGCGTTCTCCGCCGCGTACCTCCGCAGGTAGGTGACCACGGTGTTGAGCACCGCCACCACCGGAACCGCCGTCACCGCGCCGGGGATGCCGGCGATGAGGCTGCCGCCGGTCACCGCCAGCACCACGCCCAGCGGGTGGACGCTCACCAGCCGGCCCAGGATGAGCGGCTGGAGCACGTGGCCTTCGAGCTGCTGCACGGCCAGGACCACCGCGAGGACGAGCAGCGCGGTGACCACGCCGTTGGCCACGAACGCGACGAGGACCGCCAGCGTTCCGGAGGCGAAGGCACCGACGATCGGGATGAAGGAGAACAGGAAGATGAAGACCGCCAGCGGCACCGCCATCGGGACGTCGAGGAAGTAGATGCCGATGCCGATGAAGAACGCGTCGATGAAGGCCACGATCACCGTGCCGCGCACATAACTGGTGAGCGTCGCCCAGGCCATCGGCCCGGCGCCCGCGATGCCGCCGCGCGCGACCTGCGGCACGAAGTTGAGCGTCCAGTTCCACACGCGCCGCCCGTCGTAGAGCAGGAAGATCGACACGAACAGCGCCAGCAGCGCGCCGGAGAAGAACTCCACCACGACGGTCACGCCCTGCCACCCGGCGCTGGTGATCTCCTGGCTGTTGCTGCCGAGCCAGTCGTTCAGGCTGTCGGCGACGTTGTTGATCTGCTCCTCGGTGACGTGGAAGGGGCTGTTGAGCAGCCAGGTCTTCAGCTCCTCGATGCCGCCCTGGACCTGCTTGGTGAGGTCGTCGAGGTTCTCCATCACCTGCCAGACCACGAACCAGCCGACCAGCCCTATCGACGCCACACCGGTGACGAAGGTGATCATCGTGGCCAGGCCGCGTCCTATCCCCAACCGGCGCAACCGGGCGACCGTCGGCTGGAGGAGCGCGGTGATCAGCAGCCCGATGGCGAAGGCCAGGACCAGCAGGCTGAACGCGCTGATCACCTTGACCAGCACGTATATGACCCCGGCCAGGATCAGCAGCCGCCACCCCACCTCGGCGGCCACCCGCACCCCCCACGGCACCATGGACGCGGGCGGGGGCGGCCCGTCCGGGGGCCTCACGACGACCGGCCCGGTGGGCGGGGGCGGCGGTACGACGTCCTCCGCCCCCTCGGCGCGCTCCCGACGTTCCGTCACCCGGTCGGCGAGGCGCGACACGCTCACCCTCAACCTCTGAAGTCTCGACATGCCGCTTCCTTCGCCCCCTGGTGTACGGTCCGGCCGGTTCCAGTATGGTCGGCCCGGCCCGATCCGACGCATATGCCGCACCGTTCGTCCCATCGTGGGACGACACCGCCGGGGCAAAGGTTGCTTCCTCACGGAAACGTCGAACCCCCCGCCCAGCGAGGCGGGGGGTTTGTCCCGAAACGAGGTCCCGGGCTCAGTACCAGTGGTTGGCCTGCCAGAACTCCCAGGCGCCACACGGGCTGCCGTAGCGGTCGTTCATGTAGTTCAGGCCCCACTTGATCTGGGTGGCCGGGTTGGTCCGCCAGTCGGCTCCGGCCGAGGCCATCTTCGAGCCCGGCAGCGCCTGGACGAGGCCGTACGCGCCCGAGGAGGGGTTCTGCGCCTGGTAGTTCCAGCCGCTCTCGCGCTCGACGATGTTGGAGAAGCACTGGAACTGGCCCGCGCCCACGATCTGCTGCGCCATCGCCTTGACCTCGGCGATCGTGTACGAGCTCTGCACCGCGAAGTCGGTGCGCTCCGCCGAGCGGCTGGCCGCCTGCTTCGCCTCCTGGCGCTTCTTGGCGGCCTCCTTGGCGGCCTTCTCCGCCGCCTCCCTCTTGGCCTGCGCGTCCTTGGCGGCCTGCAGGCGTGCGGCTTCCTCAGCGGCCTTCTTCGCTGCCGCGTCCGCGGCGATGGCGGCGTTGTCCGCCTGCTGTGTGAGGGAAGCGGTCTGTACCTGGGCCTGCTGGCCGGCGGGTATGTCTGCGAGGAGCGTCGCGTCCGCGGCAGTGGCCTCGACCGGTTCGGTCGTGCCCTGCTCACTGCCCGAGGCCACACCGACGACGGCGCCGACGGTGGTGACCGCGGTGGCAGACGCCACGGCGAATCCCCGGACCGAGATCCGAGTCACACGGTTTCCTTCCACACTGCCCGCTCAGGTGACCTCGCGGGCGCGCTCGTGCCCCTGACACGGGCCTCCCCACGTGCTGGTCACGGGAGGCACTGGCCCGGCTGGGTCCCTCCGGAGAGGGATCCCGCGTGGTGCTCTCGGGCGGCATACGACTCACTGCTGTTGACTTGTGGATCCGCACCGGGTGGTACGGATGGTACGTCTGTGCCGTATGCGGGGCCTGACAGGAACCACACCCTGCCGGAAACGAAACGGCGGATGCAATTCCGTGACGCGTGGGAAACCTCACACCGCTCCCTTCCCTCCGATTCCGCGGAAAGGGGCGCGCGGAAGGGCCCCGCACGGCTACGCTTCTGCGTTTCTCCGCACGGGGCCCGTCCCAACTGCCTTAAACCCGGCCGTCCTCCAACATCTCGGTCACCAACGCCGCGATCGGCGACCGCTCGGACCGGGTGAGGGTGATGTGCGCGAAGAGCGGATGCCCCTTGAGCCGTTCGACCACGGCGGCCACCCCGTCGTACCGCCCGACGCGCAGGTTGTCGCGCTGGGCGACGTCGTGGGTGAGGACGACCCGGGAGTTCTGTCCGATGCGCGACAACACCGTCAACAGGACGTTCCGCTCCAGCGACTGGGCCTCGTCGACGATCACGAACGCGTCGTGGAGCGAACGGCCGCGGATGTGCGTCAGCGGCAGCACCTCCAGCATGTCGCGGGCCACGACCTCCTCGACGACCTCACGCGTCGTCACCGCCGAGAGGGTGTCGAAGACGGCCTGCGCCCAGGGGTTCATCTTCTCGTCGGCGGTGCCCGGCAGATAGCCCAGGTCCTGGCCGCCGACCGCGTACAGCGGCCGGAACACCATCACCTTGCTGTGCTGCCGCTTCTCCAGCACCGCCTCCAGGCCGGCGCACAGCGCCAGCGCCGACTTGCCCGTCCCGGCCCGGCCGCCCATGGAGACGATGCCCACCTCCGGGTCGAGCAGCAGGTCCAGCGCGACGCGCTGCTCGGCGCTGCGCCCGTGGATGCCGAACGCCTCGCGGTCCCCGCGCACCAGTCTGATCCGCCCCTCGGGCGTCACCCGTCCGAGGGCCCTGCCCCGTTCGGAGTGCAGGACCAGGCCGGTGTGCACGGGCAGCTCCGCGGCCTCGGGCACGTGCACGCTCTCCGCGGCGAACAGCTCGTCTATGTCCTCGGCGGCCAGCGTCAGTTCGGTCATGCCCGTCCAGCCGGACTCGGTGATCGCCAGCTCGGCCCGGTACTCCTCGGCCAGCAGCCCGACGGACGACGCCTTGATGCGCAGCGGCAGGTCCTTGGAGACGACCGTGACGTCGTACCCCTCGGCCTGGAGGTTCCGGGCCACCGCCAGGATGCGCGAGTCGTTGTCGATCGGCCTGCCGTGGTCCCCCCGCATGGTGGCGGGCAGGACGGCCGGGTCGGAGTGGTTCAGCTCGACCCTCAGGGTGCCGCCCAGCTCACCGATCGGTATCGGCGCGTCCAGCCGTCCGTGCAGTACGCGGTACTCGTCCAGCCGCCTCAGCGCCTGACGGGCGAAGTAGCCCAGTTCCGGGTGGTGGCGCTTGGCCTCCAACTCCGTGACCACGACCACCGGAAGCACGACCTCGTGCTCGTCGAAGCGGGTCATGGCCGCCGGGTCGGCGAGCAGGACGCTGGTGTCGATGACGTAGGTGCGCCGGTCGTGGTCTCGGCGCTTGGTGCTGGTCACCACGGATGGACCTACCCCCTCGGAAGAGATCGGGGTGCGACGGCGTCGCGGGGGATGCGGCCGGGCTCCGGCCCCGTGCACGGGCCGGGCACCGGCCCTCCGCGTACTCCGTGCGGCTGCGCACGGTCGTCCGTGGTGTGCAAAGGGCCTCCCGGGGCCTCCTCCCTGGACCGGGAAGCGGCCTGGAGGGGATATTCCCTGTCCGCGCCGACGCCATGCCACGGCATATGCCGTAGGTCGGATGAACAGACGGCGACCGATCGGGTGAGAAGCGGGGGAAGGGACTCCGGGTGCGTCTCAGGTGCCGTACCGGCGGTGGCGCGCCGCGTAGTCGCGCAGCGCCCGCAGGAAGTCCACCTTCCGGAAGGCGGGCCAGAACACGTCGCAGAAGTAGTACTCCGAATGGGCGCTCTGCCAGAGCATGAAGCCCGACAGCCGCTGCTCGCCGCTGGTGCGGATCACCAGGTCCGGATCGGGCTGGCCGCGCGTGTACAGGTGCTCGGCGATGTCCTCCAGGTCGAGGTCCTCCGCCAGCTCCTCCAGGGTCGTGCCCCGCGCGGCCCGCTCCGCGAGCAGGGAGCGCACGGCGTCGACGATCTCCTGCCGGCCGCCGTAGCCGACGGCGACGTTGACGAGTATCCCCGTGTTGTCCCGGGTGCTCTGCTCGGCCTCCTTCAGCACCCGCTGGGTGTGGTCGGGCAGCAGGTCCAGGGTGCCGACGTGGTGCACGCGCCAGCGGCCGTCGGCGGCCAGGTCCCGCACCGCGTCCTCGATGATGCCCAGCAGCGGGACGAGTTCCTCGGCGGGCCGGTTGAGGTTGTCCGTGGACAGCAGCCAGAGCGTGACCACCTCGACGTCCGTCTCGGCGCACCAGCCCAGCAACTCGCGGATCTTCTCGGCCCCCGCCTGGTGGCCCTGCTCCGTCGTACCGCCCGAGGCCCGTGCCCAGCGGCGGTTGCCGTCGAGGATGACGCCGATGTGCTTGGGCACCTGCTCGTGGTCGAGGCGGCCCTCCACCCGGTGGGCGTAGAGCCTGTAGACCAGCCGGCGCAGCCACCGGGGATACCACCGGGTTCGTCCCCGGGAAGATTGCAGCATCGGTTCGTCAGCCCCTCCATGCCGGTCCCGAGCGCTAAGAACCTTACTGCGCGTTCGCACGACCGCACGAACCGGGAACGTCACAGAACGGTAGTAAGAACGGCGGCGAGCGGCTGCGCGGGGCGAACGTCCGGGCTCTCGGCGGCGAGCCGTGCCGGGGCCGGCCGGGCGCCGGCGCGGACGCCGGAGCACGGGCGCGGCGCGGGAAACGTGAAGCGGGCCGGTCCGTGGGGGGGATACGGACCGGCCCGAGGGGGGGATTCCACCATATCCCCTACCGCGGTGCGCCGCGCGCACCGACAGGCCGGTTCACACCGTCGCTCCCCCCCACAGCAGACCCACGAGCGCTCCCGCCACCATGAACGGCCCGAGCGGCATGGCCGCCTTGCGGCTCGCCCGCCGCGCGACGACCAGCGACATCCCGTAGACCGCGCCGAACACGAGGCCCGCGAAGGCCCCGACCAGGAGCACGCCCCAGCCGTACCACCCAAGGGCTACCCCCACCGGAAGCGCCAGCTTGACGTCGCCGAGGCCCATGCCGCGCGGATTGATCAGGAACAGCACCAGGTACGCCGCGCCCAGCACCGGCCCGCCCAGCAGGGCCCGGGTCCAGCTCCCGCCCGCGCCGGGCAACAGCGCGGCGGCGCCGAGCAGGGCGACACCGCCCGCGGCCAGCGGCAGGGTCACCACGTCCGGCAGCCGGTGGACCCTGCGGTCCACGACCGCCAGCAGCACCGCGAACGGCGCCAGCAGCAGCCACACGCCCAGCTCCGGCCGTCCCCCGACGGCCGCGGCGAGCAGCGCGCACACCACCGCCGTGACCACGGCCGTCGGCGCGGCGTGCGGCCCGTACATCCCGTCCCGGCCGCTCCCGCACTCCCGGCAGCGGGCGGCTCCCGCCCACCCCGACAGCGCGTGCCCGGCGGGACAGTGCGCGCGCGACGGCGTCCCCGGCTCGACGGCGAGCCGGTAGGCGGCACGCGGCACGAGCGTCCCGGCGACGGCGCCGTAGACGGCGGCGAGAGCGATCAACGTGAGGCGCACGCCGTGAGCGTACGGCGGACGGCCACACCGGGCACGGGGCCCGTGCCCCTCTCCGCCGTCCCTCCCGCCGGCTCCGGTGGGCCGGCTCTGGTAGAACGGCGCCCGGAGCCGCGCCAGGGAGGGACGCCATGGGCCGCCTGCGGGACGGGAGGGGGACGCTGCGCGTCGAGGGGGGCGCGGACGGCGTCCCGGTGGAGATCGCCGCGTCCTGCCGCACCCGCACCCTCGGCCTGCTGGGGCGCGACGGCGTCGACGGCGCGCTCCTGCTGACCCCCGCGAACGCCGTGCACACCTTCCGGATGCGGTTCGCGATCGACGTCGCCTACCTCGACCGCCGTCTGAGGGTGCTGGCCGTACGGACGATGCGGCCCGGCCGCCTCGGCCTCCCGCGCCCGCGCGCCCGCCATGTGCTGGAGGCCGAGGCGGGCGCCATGGCGCGCTGGGGGTTGCGGCCGGGCGCGCGGGTCGTACTGGACGTGTCGGAAGCGTGAGGCGCGGGGCGTGCGGGGGGGTCAGTCGCCGCGCGGGAAGGAGACCTCCACGCGGCGGTTCTTCTTGCGCCCCTCCTCCGTGGAGTTGTCGGCGATCGGATAGTCCTCGCTGTAACCGCGGATGTTGAAGGCGACCTCGGAGGAGAGTTCCTTCAGCAACTGCCGGTGGACGGCGTTGGCGCGCTTCCTGGAGAGCTCCTCCCCGTGCTCGTAGGAGCCCAGGTTGTCGGTGAAGCCGAAGACGTTGACCTCCGTGGCCCCCTGCTTGTCGATCTCCGCGGCGATGTCCTTGATGCGGGCGTACGCCTCGGTGTTCAGGCGGGCGCTGTCCCGGCCGAAGAGCACCTCGGCCTGGAGGGTGAACTTGGTCTGGCTGTTGGAGTCCTCGCGCCGCTCGGCACCGCTCTGCTCCTCGACGATGGAGCGGATGTCGAGGACCTTGGGCTCCTTGAGGGTGGCCCCGTCCTTCATCATCAGGCCGGGCGCGTTCGGATCCACCTTCACCGGAGGGGACGGGGAGGGGGCGAAGTCCGGAGGCGCGCCGGGGCTGGGCTCGGCGGAGGCGGTGCCCCCCGCCGTCACCGTCAGCGCACCGACGACCAGGAGGACGCCGGCGCTCGCCGCCGCGGTGCGCCGCACGGCGCGGGTGCGCGATCGGGTCGTCATCGCTGCGCGCCTCTCACTTGTCGGTGATCCGGATGGTGACGCTGCTCATGGTGGGGACCTGCAGGTCGACCTCGGTCGTGCTCGCGGGCGGGGCGGGGAACTGGGCGAAGAAGTCGGCGGTCTTCCCGGCGCCCACACCGCCGGGGAACATCGTGCACAGGCAGTTGTTGTCGGTGTCGCGGAGGATGAAGTAGCGCTTCTTGCCCTTCCCGTCGACGAGCGTCATACCGGCGACCGAAGCTCCTTTGCCTCTGAATTCCTGGTCGCCCGCGGTCCAGCCGTCGAACAGATAGGCCTGGTCGCCGGTGTTCTCGATCCTGCCCTTGACGGTGACGAATCCGCCCTGGTCACGGACCGCCGAGGTCACGACGATGTTCAGGCCGTTCGCGCCGTTGATGGTCGCCATGGCCTTGCCGTCCTCGGAGCCGGTGTCCGAGGTGTCCGAGGCGTTCTCCTGCCCCTCCTGCTGCGACGGTTGGGAGGAGCCGGTCTCCGGTGCCTCGTCGTCCCCCCCGCCGCACGCAGTCAGGGTGAAGGCCAGCGACGCCGTCATCACCACGGCGGCGCCTCGCAGCAACTTCCCGATCTCGCGTGTGCCCATGAATCGTGCTTCCTCTGCTCGTCGTTCGCTCACCGGTCCGCCAGGTGGACGGAGAACAGGTCCTCCGGGTCCGGGAGGATCTCCGCGAGGCGGTCGGGGTCGATCTCGACGGGCTCGTCGAGCCCCTCGCAGACCAACTCGTGTTCCTTCCCGTCCTCCTCGCCGCCCTCTTCCGTGTTGTCCTCTTCCCCACCGGTTCCGGGATTCTCGGTCTCCTCCAGGCGGCAGCGGGGTTCGACGACGGCCGTGGCGGTGGCCGTGGCGTACTGCCTCTCCGTGCCGGGGATCAGCGACTCCCCCACCGGCTTGGTGTTCTTCACCTCGACCGTGAAACCGAGGGGAGAGAACACCGGATCGCAACCGCTCCCGGACAGCTCCGCGCCGTTCTTCTCCGCGAACTCAGCGGCTTCACCGCAGGGGCCGGCCGTGTCGCCCGGTCCCCGCCCGTCGAGCAGATCCTCCCAGGCGTCCGGGTCGAAGAGGTCCAGGAGATCGTCCCGCAGGCCGTCCCTGGCGTCCTGTGCCGCGGCCAGCGCGGCGGCGTCCGCCGCGCCCTGGGCGTCGTTGCGGCTCGCCGACGCCATTCCGACCGCGAAGAACGCGAACGCGAGGAAGAGCAGGCCCGCCACCGCCGCGATGTAAACGGGATAGGCCTGCCCCGACTCGGAGGAAGCGCGGCTCACCCGGCGGTGATCTTTTCGATCTGTTCGCTGATCTCCGACGCGATCCTGTCTCCGAAGTTGGTGCTGAGAAGCACCACGATGATCGCCACGACCACCACGATGATGCCCATGTACTCCACCGCGGACTGCCCCTCGTCCGAGCGGCGCCGCAGCGCTTCGACCGTGGTGTCTCGCCAACCGCGAGCACGTGTCCGGACGTTGACGGCGGTCTTCAGCAGTTTGTCGCTCACGGTGTTCCCCTCCGAGTCCGGCCGAGCGCGCGTCGGCCGACGCATACGATTCTGTGCCCCCGACACCGTTTCCGTCACCGGCTTCCGAGCGGCCGGTTCCGTTGGCGGCACGAGAAACGTACGCGGGTCCTTCCGACTCGTCCCAGGGTCCCAGGGCCCAATTCCCGCTCCCCGGGCCGGTCTTCCGGTCAGCCATGGCGGGACCTCCCCCTCCACGCCGTGCCGAGCCAGACCGCGATGGCCTCGCTGCGGCTGGTGACGTGCAGTTTGGCGAAGATGCGGTTGACGTGGTTCTTGACCGTCTTCTCGCTGATGAAGCAGGCGGCGGCGATCTGGGAGTTGGCCATGCCGGACGCGATCAGTTCCATCACCTCCGCCTCCCTGCCGCTCAGGCCGAACCGTCCCGCCCGGGAACCGCCCGGGCCCGGTACCGACTGTGCCACATGGAATTGCGGTTGCGAAGGCTTCTGTGAGTCCCGGGGCTCATTCGAGACACCCCGTACTCCTCTTGCCTGTGGGGCACTTGACCGGGGTTGGGAGGTTTGCTCCCGGCGGTCGTGTGCGGATGCGTCCGGTGGGGCGGGAAGCGCTTCGACGGCCGTGGGCCCGAGGTGCGCCCTGCCCTCCCCCACGTCGCGGACGGCCGTGGCCAGTTGGCCGGATGTGAACTCGCCGTGGACGAGGTAGCCCTTCGCCCCCAGCCGCAGCGCCTCCCGGACGGTCCCGCTCTCGCCGCTGTACGTCAGCATCAGCACGGGCGCGACGCGGACCAGGCGCGGCAGCGCCGAGAGGCCGTCGAGGCCCGGCATCCGGACGTCGAGGAGCACCACGTCGGGTCGCTCCCGCCGCGCGGCCTCGCATGCCTGGCGGCCGTCGGCGGCCTCGGCGACCACGCGTATGCCGTCGCGTCCGTGGAGCAGGGTGGTCAGACCGGCCCGGACGACCGGGTTGTCGTCGGCGACGACGACCCGGAGCGGCGGGGTGCGGTGCGTCATGGTGCTGCCTCCTCTCGGAACGCGGAGTGCCGGGGCCGGCCGGCGGGGTCAGCCGGTCGGGTGTCGGTGCCGCCGCGCGGTGCCCGCCGGTCCCCTGGACGGCAGGGCCGCCAGGGGCAGGTCGAGCCGGACCTCGGTGCCGGTGGCCGCGCTCCCCCTGCCGACGCGGAGACGGGCGCCGATCGCCGCGGCGCGCTCCACCATGCCGACGAGGCCGAAGCGTCCCGCCCGGCCGAGTCGGTCGAGGTCGGTGTCCGGCGGCAGGCCGCGGCCGTAGTCGAGGACGCTGATCCGCAGGGCGCCGCCGACGACTCCGGCCCGGACGTCGAGGCGGGTGGGCCCGGCGTGCCGGTGGGCGTTCTCCAGCGCCTCGGAGACGATGGCCAGGACGTGCCGTGCCACGGTGCGCGGGACGGGCGGCGCGGGCGCCGTGCCCAGGGGGCGGAAGACGGCCCGCAGGCCCGAGCGGCGGGCGAAGTCGGCCGTCCGGGCGGAGAGTTCGTCGACGAGGGCCACCCCCGTGTCCGGGTCCGGCGTGCCGCGCAGGTCGGAGAGGAGTTCGCGGGACTCGGCCGCGGCGCGACGGGCCGCCCGGGCGACGAGTTCGGCCCGCCGGCGGACGGCGGTGGGGTCCAGACGGTCGGCGGACTCGGCCAGTCCGTCGGCGGCCAGGGCGAGGCCGTGGAGGGTCTTGGCCACGGAGTCGTGCATCTCGCGGGCGAGGCGGGCCCGTTCGCCCGCCACCGCCTCGCTCGCGGCGAGGCGGGCGCGGGTCTCCGCCAGTTCGCGGGTCGCCGCACCGAACCGGAACAGCAGATTCCGGACGGTGACGCCTGCGGCGCCGGCCAGGAGGCAGAAGCCCGCCAGGAGCAGCGCGCCGGTCAGGGCGGCCCGGTTCCCGGGCAGGGCGGCGTAGGAGGCGCCCAGGACCAGGAGTTGGAGGACGGCGAAGACGGCGGCGCCCCGCCACCCGTACATCAGGCCCGCCAGCAGGGGCGTGCAGACGACGACGTATCCCAGGGTGGACCCGGGCGTGGCGGTGACCAGCAGGAGCGCCCCGAAGAGCGTGTCCGCCCCGAGCAGGACGGGGTGCCGCAGCAGCAGGGGGCCGAACCTCTCCCAGTCCCGGTAGGCGGCGTACGACCCCATGACGGTGACCAGGACCGCCCCGCCCACCAGCCAGGCCGCCGGGCCCTTCGCCGTGCGGCCCAGCGCGATGGGGGCGGCCACCGCGATCATCGCCAGGCGGAACAGGAACACCTGCCGGCACATCGCCTGTAAGGCGCCCGCCTGAACGGAGACCGCGGGCTCCGGCACCGCGGGGTGCGTCGGTGTGGTCGCCATGCGCCGCGCTCCTACTCCCCGGTGAAGGAGCCGAAGTCGGTTCCGGAGCCGAGCAGGAGGCCGGCGGCCATCAGGATGATGGTCGCGGGCACCATGAAGGTGGTGACGATCATGGTGGCCTTGGGGACCGCCTTCGCCGCCCGGCGCCGGGCGTTCTGCGCGTCGGCGCGCCGCATGTCGTTCGCGATGGAGATCAGGGTGTCGACGATGGGGGCGCCCAGTTCCTCGCCCTGCTGGAGGGTGGTGACGAACATCGCGACCTGCTCGGAGTCGTTGCGCCGGCGCAGTTCGTCGAAGGCCTGGCGGCGGCTGACGCCCATGTCCATCTGGCGCAGGGTGATGCGCAGCTCGTCGGCCCAGGGCCCCTCGTACCGCTCCGCCACCCGCTCCAGGGCCTGGCGGAAGCCGAGCCCGGCGCTGACGACGACGGCGAGGACGTCCAGGAAGTCGGGGAGGGTGCGCTCGATGTCCTCCCGGCGCTTGCGGACGGCGACCCACAGTCCGACCTCGGCCCAGAAGAGCCCGAAGGCGACCAGCAGGACGGCCGGGATCGGCTGCCCGTCGGCCAGCATCACCAGGGCGCCGAAGAGGCCCAGGAAGCCGTAGACGGCGCGGCGGGCGGCGTAGCGGTCGATGGTCAGGCCACCGGGGTTGCCCGCCATGCTGATCCGGCGGCGCTTGCGGTCGACGCGTTCCGGTCCCATCAGGCGCAGCACCAGCGGGGCCCAGCGCATGCCGAGCCGGTCGACGACCGAACCGACGGCGCCGGTGCGCGAGGAGCCGACCTCCAGGGCGACCGCCAGGTCGCCGGGGAGTTTCGTCTCGCCGCGGTACATCCGGACGCCCGCGAAGATCCCGTAGACGCCGATTCCCATGAGGAGAGCGAGCAGCAGTCCCATGGTCCCCCTCCTCAGACGTCGATCCTGGAGATGCGGCGGATGGCGACGAACCCCAGGACGTACAGCGTCAGGGAGACGACCACGGCGACCTGTCCGGCGAAGCTCCCGGTGACCCGGTCCAGGGCGCCGGGCTCGATGGTGTCGATCAGCAGCATGGCGGCCAGGCCGATGGCCGGCACCGTGTAGGCGGTGACGTTCACCTGGGAGAGCTGGGTGCGGACCTCGCGCCGGGTCTCCTTGCGCTCCTCCAGGGTGCGGGTGAGGTTCTGCAGGGAGCTGACGACCGCGCCGCCGGCCCGGTTGGAGAGCACCAGGGTGGTGACCAGGACGACCAGCTCGCGGGAGGGGAGCCGGTCGGCGAGCTCGTTCAGGGCGTCGTCGATGGAGTGGCCCACGGCGAGCTGGGCGGCGACCTTGGCGAGTTCGTCGCCGGCGGGGGCGTCGAGCTCCTCCGCCGCCATGTCCAGGGCGGTGCGCAGGGCGAGCCCGGCCCGGGTGGCGTTGGCCAGGACCCGGGAGAGTTCGGGGAGTTGGGCGATGAACGCCTCGATGCGCCGGTTCCGCTGCCAGGTGAGGAAGGCGTTGGCGCCCCAGACGCCCACGAGTCCGGCGAGCGGCCCGAAGAAGGGGGCCAGGACGGAGGAGGCGAGCAGCCACAGGCCCGCCACCACGGCGGCCATGGAGACGAGGAACTCGCCGGGGGTCAGGTCCAGGCCGGTGGCGGCGAGCTTCAGCTCGATCCGCCGGCCGATCCCGGTCCTCCTCAGCCGTCGGTCGACGCCGGTGAACCTGCGGCGGCGTCCTTCCGTCCCCGCGCGCCCGGTCTGCGAGAGCCGGTCGATCAGGGCCCGGCGCTGCGCCCTGCCGGAGGAGTAGGCGTGGATGCCCGCGACGGCGAGCGCCCCGGCGAGCAGGGTGGCGACGATCGTCGGCAACGCGAGAGTGTCCATGTCGGCTGCCGGCCTCCTAGGTGGCTTCTCTGGTGAGCAGTTGGCTGTCGTCCCGGGCGACGCCGAAGGCCGGCGGGACGGTCTCCCCCTTCAGGTGGAGGCGCTCGGCCACGCGGCGCGGCAGCGGGAGGTACCGGAAGGCGCCGCGCACCACGCCGTCCGCCCCCATGGGCTGCGCCTCGAAGCGGCACACGGTCGCGATGCGGTACTCCTCGCGGCCCCGGGAGTCCAGGACGGCGATCTCGCCGATGCGGCGGGAGCCGTCGGGGTAGCGGCCGAGCTGGACGATGACGTCCAGGGAGCTGTTGATCTGGTCCCGCAGCGCCTCGAAGGGGATCTTCACCTCCGACATCGAGGCGAGCGTCTGGAGCCGCATCAGGGCGTCCTCGGCGCTGTTGGCGTGGACGGTGGCGAGTGATCCGTCGTGTCCGGTGGACATCGCCTGGAGCATGTCGAGGGTCTCCCCGCCGCGGACCTCGCCGACGATGATGCGGTCGGGACGCATGCGCAGGGAGTTGCGCACCAGGTCGCGGATGGTGATCCGGCCCTTGCCCTCGACGTTGGCGGGGCGGCTCTCCAGGCTGATGACGTGGCTCTGCTGGAGCTGGAGTTCGGCGGCGTCCTCGATGGTGATGATGCGCTCGCCGTCGGGGATCAGCCCGGAGAGGGCGTTGAGCAGGGTGGTCTTGCCGGAGCCGGTGGCGCCGGAGACGACGATGTTGAACCGGGCGCGGACCAGGCCCGCCAGCAGCAGGAGCATCTGCTCGTCCAGGGAGCCCAGGCCGATCATCTCGTGCAGGGTGTAGGCGCGGGGGAAGCGGCGGATGGTGAGGGTGGGGCCGGACAGGGAGAGCGGCGGGATGATGACGTTGACGCGCTCGCCGGAGGGGAGCCGGGCGTCGACCATGGGGTTGGACTCGTCGACCCGGCGGTTGACCGTGGAGACGATGCGCTCGATGGTCTGCATCAGCTGCTCGGTGGAGGCGAAGCGGAGGGGCAGGCGCTCGACCCGTCCGGCCCGCTCCACGAACACCTGGTCGGGTCCGTTGACCATGATCTCGGTGATGGAGGCGTCCTCCAGCAGCGGTTCCAGGATGCCCAGGCCCAGGGCCTCGTCCACGACGCGGCGGATGAGGAGCGCGCGTTCGTGCGTGGACAGCACGGGGCCTTCCCGGCTGATGATGTGCCCCAGGACCCGCTCCAGACGGACCCGGCGGTCGGCCGCGGCGAGCGACGACATCTCCGCGAGGTCGATCTCCTCCAGCAGCTTGGCGCGGTAGACCGCGACGAGGTGGCTCTCCTCCTGCCGGCCGCCGGCGGTCTCGGGAGCGTTGATGCGCGCCCTCAGGCTCATGTGCCGACTCCTCCTGGTGATACGGGTGGTGCGGGTGGTGCGGCGACGCCGGCGGGGTGCCGGCCGGGCGTCACTCGCGGGGCATGGTGGACCGCCTGCTCACCTCCCCGAAGTCGCCGATGCCGGGGATGACCGAGGGGATGGTCACCCTGGCGGTGACGGTCACCTCGTCCGCCGAGACCCCCACGCCGAAGTCGGCCGAGAGCCAGTCGCTGACGGCCGCGCGGCCGGCCTGTTCGCCGCCGATCTCCCCGTCCTCGACGGACTCGGCGCGGGCGGCGGCGCGGGCTCCCGTGCCGGCCTGCTGGGCGGCGTACGCCACGAGGCCGAGCTGGATCCCGGCGAGCCCGACGAGCAGCAGCAGCGGCAGGAAGCCCAGGAACTCCAGCGACGCCTGGCCCCGGTCCGCGAGGTGCCGCGGGGGGAACCGGCGGAGGAGGCGGGAACGGTGGGGACGAGGGGGACGGTGGGCGCTCATCGCGGTTCCTCCATGACGGCCCCCGCCTCTCCGGTGATCGTCAGGGGGAGGTCGGCGACGCCCGGGAAGAGCACCGGGACCTTCAGGTCGACCGTGGCCGTGGCCATCCCGGACGCTCCGGGCCCGCAGTCGATCTCCCCCTGCCACGCGTCCGGCAGGTCCTCCCGGGCCGCCGCCTGGCAGTCCCCGTCCACCGCCGCCGCGCGGGCGCCCTCGTCGGCCGCGTTCCCGGCGAGGGTGAAGGTGTAGCCGACGAGGACGAACTGCCACATCATCGCCAGCGCGACCAGGATCAGGGGCAGTACGCCCACGAACTCGACGATCGTCTGGCCCCGGTCCCGGTCGTGGCCTCGGCCACCGGTCGGCGCCCGTCCGACACGCATCGGTCACCCCTCCCCTTGCTCGCCCGTACGGTCCGGCTGTCGCTGTGTTGCCCCTACGGTCGCCGGTCGACGCCTCCCCGGCGGCGTCGGAAGCCGATCGCTCCGCGGTCGCCGTGGTGCCCGCCGCCCCCGCCCCTGCCCGCGGCGTCCGCGGCGGCGCCCTTGACCAGGCCCAGTTCCCCGGCCAGTCCCCACATCGCCTGTTTGACGGTGCTGCGGCTGTCGAGGTCCTGCATCCGGCCGGAGTCCACGGCTCCCTGCAGCTCCTTGAAGTTCGCCGGGATCACGCCGCGCGCGATCCGGGTCCGGACGATCTGCGCGATGAGCCGCGGCTGGATCTCGGCGCCGCGGGTGTGGCGGTTGACGACCGTCACCGTCTCCTCGGCCTTGCGGATCTGGAGCCGGTCCCACAGGCGGATCATCCGCTTGGCCGCACGGACGGCGACCACGTCCGGGGTGGTGACCAGGACGGCCGTGTCCGCCATCTCCACGGCGGCGGCGTTGGCGCCGTTCATCTGCGTGCCGCAGTCGACGACCACGACCTCGTGGCGGGAGCGCAGCGCGCCGACGATCTGCCGGGCGGCGCGGTCGTCGACCTCCTCGCCGCGTTCGCCCTCGGCCGGGGCGAGGAGCAGCGCCAGTCCGGTGGGGTGGGCGAAGAGGGCGTCCTGGAGGACGCGCGGGGACAGGTCGTCGATGCCCGCGAGGTCGGCGATCGAGCGGCGGAACTGGACGTCGAGGTAGGAGGCCACGTCGCCCGCCTGGAGGTCCATGTCCACCAGGGCGACGCCGTGGCCCGAGGCGCGCGCGGCGAGCGCCAGTTGGACGGCCAGCAGGGTGGTGCCCACCCCGCCCTTGGCGCCGGTGACCGTGACCACGGTGCCGCCGGGGCCGGCGAAGGCGTCGCCGCCGGGGCCGAGGTGGCGCCGTACGCCGACCGCCCACTGGGCGGCGGCGCTCACCCGTGCGGCCAGTTCGTCGTAGGACAGCGGCAGCCCGACCACGCCGCGCGCCCCGGCGTCCATGGCCGCGGAGTACAGCACGGGGGTGGTGTCGGCGGTGACCAGGACGACCCCGACCGCGGGGAAGCGCAGCGCGACCTCCCGGATGAGCTCCAGCGCGGGGAGGGGGCCGACGCGCTCGTGGACGAGGACGACCTCCGGCAGGTCGGCCACCGAATCGGCGGCCAGCGCCGCGAGGGTGTCCAGCAGCGAGGTGGAGTCGCCGACCGGCTGCGCGGACTCGCTGTCGGGGAGTCGGCTCAGCAGCGCCGTGACGGCACGGGCGGCGTCGGCGTCGCCGACGGCGGGGAGGATGCGGGTGACCATCCGTTGCCTCACTTGTCCCGGGTGAGGGTGTAGGTGCGTTCGTCCTCGGGCACGCCGGCCTCGCTGCCGGGGGCGACGAGGGCCAGCCGGACGTTCACGGCGAAGGACTCGGCGAAGGCCACGCGCTGGGCGTCGAGGGTGCCCAGGGCGAAGGTGATGGGCACCGCCTCGGAGTCGCGGTCGACGTCGTCGTCCTCCCGGGAGATGGGGGTGAGTTCGCCGACGTCGATGACGCGCGCGTGGTCGACGATCACCCGGGAGATCTCGTTCTCGTTCTTGTCGCGGAAGGTCGCGTAGATGTTGACGCGGGAGCCGGGGCGGATCTTGCCCGCGACGCCGGTGGCCGCGTCGATCATGATGGCGATCTCCTGTTCGCCCTCGCGCAGCTCGGGCCGGTCGGCCACCATGTCGGACTGGAGCAGCGACCCCTTCTTCAGGGGGTTGGTGGCGATCTTGCCGTCGAGGTCGTCGAGGTCGGTGATGGCGGTTCTCGACAGCCAGCGCTCGGGTATCGCGATCTCCTCCACCATGCCCTCGTCCAGGGCCTCGTAGGCCGGTACGTCCCTGGCCAGGCGGTACGCCGTGACCTCCGGTCCGACCTTCGACTCCACGTCGCCGATCACCGACAGCACTCCCACGAAGGCGCCCAGGGCGCACAGGACCGACAGGAGCAGCAGGATGACGCCGCGGCGCTGGCGTGAGTTCATGGTTGCGGCTACCTCGTTCAGGGGTGTCGACGGTGAGCGGGGCGGACGGGACGGGCGGGGGGCGCGGTCGCGCGGGGGCGGGCGGCGCGCCCCGCGGGTGTCGGGCGGCGCACCTCAGCGCGCCCGGCCGGAGACGGTGGCGGGCGGGCTCCCGGCGTCGTCCGGCGGCGCCACGGGCGCGGAGCAGAACGCGCACCGGTCGCCGATGAGGTCCAGTCCGCACCAGTGGCACTCCTCCCGCCGCACCGAGCCGACGAGTTGGTACAGGACGGAGATGTCGGGGATGCCCGCGGCGAACTCGACCAGTCTGTCGGTGCCCCACCAGCGCGGGGAGTCGGTGGGCAGCCGCGCCTCCTCCGTCGCCCGCACCCTCCACCGCGGGGCGAGCGTGCCGGTCACCCAGTCGGAGGCGAGTCGGCCGGGGGCGACGGTCAGCCGCGTGGCGAACTCCGGTCCGGCGAGGGAGTCGTCGCCGCCGACCCGGACCAGTTGGGGGACGGGGCAGGCCAGCACCGCGAACTGCGAGCCGGGCATCCACGACTTGGCGTGCGCGGTGAGGCTGACGGGCACGCGGTCGAGGCGGGCGACGGAGTTCAGCAGGGCGCCGCCGTAGACGTAGTGGGCCAGCAGGCGGGCGGAGGCGCCGAGGACGCCGGGGCCGAAGTCGCAGACGGAGAGCTGGCGCAGTTGGCGCGCCAGGACGGCGGTGGCCAGCGGCGGGAGGTCGACGCCGAGCAGGGCGATGCGGTCGCTCTCCAGGACGGAACGGACGGTGTGGAGGCGTCGGACGAAGGCGGCGGGGACGGACGAGGGGTAGAGCACGACGAGGTAGCCGTGCCGTTCGAGCAGGCGGTGCGTCTCGGTGAGCGCGGCGTCCAGCGGCTGCCGGTCGGGCGGTGTCAGCACGTGCGCCGTCGGCGTGTGCGCGTCGGCCGGGGGGAGCACCAGATCGGCGCTGGTGACAGCTATCGCGGTGGGCACGTGGGGGTTCCCCTGTCCAAAGAACTGTTCTGCGGTACTGCTCTGCCCTGTGGATCCTGCTGGTTCTGCCGACTCAGCAGCTTATCGGCGCTTTGGGCGGTAGAGAACAGTTATCGGAAGTCGGGGGCGCGCACCGGCGGCCGGCGGTTGGTCGACGAGCCGTCACAAAGGGGCGTTCGGGGACGAGTCGACCGCCGTTTCGCCGGCTTCGCGCCCTTTGGCCGGTGCTCACGGACGGCGATATTCCGGTGAACGGCGGGTTCATGGCCGAAAAGCGAGGGGGGAAATTACCCGGCCGACGAGAGGGATGTTCCGGGCCGCGGAACCGAATGGGAAAGCCTCCGGTATTCCGGAGCGCTTCCGGTCGCGCGGTGCGCCGGCGCGCGCCCTTCCCGGACCGATCGGCGCCCGGGGGCCGCCCGTACCACACGGACCGCGCGCCGTCCCCGTCACGCGACTTCTGTCATGCGGCATCCGAAAACGGCGACCTCCCTTGACATTCCCATTGGTCTGAACCATTCTTCCGGCCCATAGCGGTGGCCACCGTCTCCCCACGCGCGCTCACCCCCCAACGCACGGAGGCAGTAGTGGAAGGCACGACGCGAAGAGTCCGCAGGGACGGGAGAGGCGGAACGGCCGGACGACGACGGAGGATCGGCACCCGTACGCGGATCGCCGCGGTGCTCGGCGCGGCCGCGGTCGCGGCCGGCACGGTGGCGTTCGGCGTCCCGACCGGCAGCGCCGGTGCCGCCGAGCCGAACCTGGTGAAGAACCCCGGCTTCGAGTCCGGCCTGGGCGGCTGGACCTGCTCCGCGGGCAGCGGCACGGCCGTCGGCTCCCCGGTGCACGGCGGCGCGTCCGCCCTGAAGGCGACGCCCACGAGCGGCGACAACGCCCGCTGCTCCCAGACCGTGACCGTCCGGCCGAACTCCGAGTACCGGCTGAGCGCCTGGGTGCAGGGCCCCTACGTCCACCTCGGCGCCTCCGGGACCGGCACCACCGACGTCTCCACCTGGACCCCGGGCGCGTCCGGCTGGCAGGAGCTGAAGACGTCCTTCACGACGGGCCCGAACACCACCTCGGTGACCGTCTACACCCACGGCTGGTACGGCCAGAGCGCCTATCTGGTCGACGACGTCTCCCTCACCGGCCCCGGCGGCGACCCCGGGGACCCGGGCGACCCCGACCCCGAGCCCCCGGCCGCGCCGGGCGGGCTCACGGTCGGCTCGACCACGTCCTCCTCGATCACCCTGACCTGGAACACCGTCCAGGGCGCCACCGGCTACCACGTCTACCAGGGCGACCGGAGGGTCCAGTCGGTCCAGGGCACCTCGGCGACCGTGACCGGGCTGAAGCCCGCCACGTCCTACGAGTTCCGGGTCAGCGCGGTCAACGGCGCCGGCGAGTCGGCGAAGTCCGCCCCCGTGACCGGCACGACCCGCGGCGAGGACGGCGGCGGCAACCCCGGCACGGGTGTGCCCAAGCACGCCGTGACGGGCTACTGGCAGAACTTCGACAACGGCGCGCGGGTGCAGAAGCTCCGCGACGTCCAGGACCAGTACGACATCATCGCCGTCTCCTTCGCCGACTCCACGGCCAACCCCGGCGAGATCACCTTCAACCTCGACCCGGCCCTCGGCTACGGCTCGGTCCAGGAGTTCAAGAACGACATCGCCGCCAAGCAGGCCGACGGCAAGAAGGTGATCCTCTCCGTCGGCGGCGAGAAGGGCAACGTCACCGTCAACGACTCCGCCTCCGCCGCCCGCTTCGCCGACAGCGCCCACCGGCTGATGCAGGAGTACGGGTTCGACGGCGTGGACATCGACCTCGAACACGGCATCAACGCCACGTGGCTCACCCAGGCGATCCGCTCGCTGTCGGCGAAGGCCGGGCCCGACATGGTGCTCACCATGGCGCCGCAGACGATCGACATGCAGTCCACGTCGACGGAGTACTTCAAGCTGGCGCTGAACGTGAAGGACATCCTCACGGTCGTCAACATGCAGTATTACAACAGCGGTTCGATGCTGGGCTGCGACGGCAAGGTGTACGCGCAGGGCTCGGTCGACTTCCTCACCGCGCTCGCCTGCATCCAGCTCGAAGGCGGCCTCGACCCGTCCCAGGTCGGCCTGGGCACCCCCGCCTCCACCCGGGGCGCGGGCTCCGGCTACGTCGACCCGTCCGTGGTCAACGCCGCCCTGGACTGCCTGGCCAAGGGCACGAACTGCGGCTCGTTCAAGCCCGCGAAGACCTACCCGGGCATCCGCGGCGCCATGACCTGGTCCACCAACTGGGACGCCGCCAACGGCAACCGGTGGTCGGACACGGTCGGCCCGCACGTCCACGCGCTGCCGTAGGCGTCCGGCACGTGGGAAGGGCCCCGGCGGGGGCGGGGAGACCCGTCCTCCGCCGGGGCCCTTCCCGTGCGCTACCAGGACCGCTCGTACAGCTCCTGGACGCACAGGGCCAGGAAGAGCAGCCCCGCCGCCGTCAGCATGACGTTGCTCAGCAGGCCGTTGCGCCACTCGCGCGGGGTGCGGTCGGAGTTGAGCAGCCACAGCAGGGTCGCGGCGAGGAAGGGCATGAAGAACGCGCCCAGGACGCCGTAGGCGACGGCCAGGCCGAAGGGCTTGTCCAGCCACAGCAGGGTCATCGGCGGGAACGTCAGCCACAGCAGGTAGGCGCGGAAGGGCCAGGACCGCTCGCGCTGTCCGCGGGCGACCTCCAGGACCGGCGGCTCGCCGCCGGTGCCCTGTGCCCGGGCGGCGCGGACGCGCTCCACGAAGTCGGCGAAGAGCAGGCTGACGCCGTGCCAGACGCCCACCACCGAGGAGAAGGACGCGGCGAAGAAGCCGACCAGGAACAGGTCGGCGGTGACGGGCCCGAAGCGGTCCTCCAGCACCTCGCCCAGGTCGAGCAGGCCCCGGTCGCCGGAGCCGATGGCGATGCTGGTGGAGTGCAGCAGCTCGGCGCCGATGATCAGCATCGCCACGACGAAGACGCCGGTGGTGACGTACGCGACCCGGTTGTCCAGCCGCATCATCCCGATCCAGCCGGCGTCGGTCCACCCCTTGGCGTTGACCCAGTAGCCGTACGCGGCCATGGTGATCGTCCCGCCGACGCCGCCGATCAACCCGAGGGTGTAGAACAGCGATCCGTCGGGCAGGACGGGCAGCAGCCCGGCGAAGGCGTCGCCGAGGTGGGGCGTGACGCGGATCGCCACGTAGACGACGACCGCGAACATCACGCCGACGAAGACCATCATGATCTTCTCGACGATCGCGTACCGGTTGAACCAGACGAACGCCAGACCCGCCAGCCCGCACAGGATCGCCCAGGTCCGCAGGTTCAGCGTGTCGGGGAAGAGCGCCGCGAGCGGCAGCGCGCTGGAGGACATGGCGGTCGCGCCGTAGACGAATCCCCACAGGACGACGTAGACCGCGAAGTAGACCGTGGTCCACGGGCCCAGGCTGCGCCAGCCGTCGAGGAGGGTCCGGCCGGTGGCCAGGTGCCAGCGTCCGGTGGCCTCGGCGAGCGAGATCTTCACCAGGCAGCCGATGACGGCCGCCCACAGCAGCGTGTAGCCGAACTTGCTCCCGGCCAGCAGGGTCGCCACCAGGTCCCCGGCGCCGACGCCGGTGGCCGCGACCACGATGCCGGGGCCGATGAGCTTCCAGTTCGCCTTCCGAGCGGGCGCCGGCGCGGTGTCCGCGCCCGTCGCTCCGCCCCCTCCGGCCCCGTTCCCGCCACCGGCCCTCCCGTCCGTCTCGCCCGTACTGGTCATGTGCGACCTCCGTCTCGTCCCGTGAACGGCGTGGCGCATCCAACAGCGCGCCGCCGATCGACACAAGGGGGTCTACCCGGCGTGGGGGCGGGGATGGCTCGGACGGGCGAGTCGGACGGTTCGGGGATCAGTCCAGGACGGCCAGGGCGTCGATCTCGACCAGCAGGCCCGCGGGGAGGCCGACGTAGACGGTCGTGCGGGCCGGCGGCGGTCCGACCAGATCGGCGAAGTGCCGGTCGTAGAGCTCGTTGAACTCGGCGAAGTGGTCGGTGTCGGTGAGGTAGACGCGGACCATCACCACGTCCTCCCAACTCGCGCCGCCCTCCCTCAGGACCGCCTCGACGTTGGCGAGGGTCTGGAGGGTCTGCTCGCGCAGGGTGGGCCCGGCCGGGGTGGGCGGCTGCCCGGGGACGGCGGGCAGGAAGCCGACCTGGCCGGCCACCTGGAGGATGTTCCCCTTCCGCACGCCGTGCGAGAACCGGGCGGGTGGGGTGGTGTGGGTCGGCGGGGTCAGGGCGGTCTTGCCGGGCGTGGCGTTCACGTGCGGTTCTCCTCGTGGGGTGACGGGTGGGGTGACGGGTCGGACGACGGACGGGGTGACGGGTGGGACGGCTCGTGGCGGTGCGGCCGGTCCGCCGGGGACCGTCCGACGTACTCGGCTCCGATGGCGTCGGCCGTGCGGCGCACCAGCGGAAGGAGGCGGAGGAGCTCGTCGGCCCCGACGACGACGTTCGGCGCGGAGATCGACAGCGCGGCGACGGCCCGGCCGTCCGCGCCGCGCACGGGGGCGGCGACGCAGTTGATCGTCTCCTCGTGGCCGCCGAGGTCGGTGGCCCAGCCCTGCTCGCGCACCCGGGCCAGCTCCTCCAGGAAGGCGGTGGCGTCGGGGGTGGAGCGGGGGGTGTGGCGGGGGTAGTCGAGCCGTCGGGCCAGCTCCCGCCGCTCCGGCTCGGGGAGGTCGGCCAGGAGGACCTTGGCGACGGCGGCGACGGTGATCGCCACGGGCCTGCCGATGCGCGAGTACATCCGCACCGGGTAGCGGCTGTCGACCTTGTCGATGTAGACCACCTCGTCCTCCTGGCGGACGGCCAGGTGCACGGTGTGCCCGCACGCCGCGCCCAGTTCCACCAGATGGGGGTGGGCGACGGCGCGCACGTCGAGGTTCTCCACGGCCTCCTGGGCGAGGGCGAACAGCCGTGCCCCGAGGCGGTAGCGCTGGTCCGGCTGGCGGTAGACCATGCCGTGCTCGCGCAGGGTGCGCAGCAGGCGCAGGGCGGTGGACTTGTGCACGTCCAGGCTCCGGGCGACCTGTTCGAGGCTCGCCGGTCCGCGCGCCAGCAGCGGGAGGATGCTCAGCGCTCGGTCGACGGTCTGGCTCATGGTTCACGCCTTCCGTGTGGGCCGGCCCCGGCGGTCCGGTCGGGGCCGAGCCGCAGTCTGCCCCAGGCCGCGTCGTCGAGGGCGGCCAGGTGGTCGGCGAGGGCCCGGTCGGGCGGCTCGGCGACGTCCCCGGGGACGGTGAGCGCGGCGGCGGCCGTCAGGTGCCCGTGCCGCAGCCGCGCGCGGAGGGGCAGGCCGCGCAGGGTCGCCGAGAGGAACCCGGCGGCGAACGCGTCCCCGGCGCCGGTGGGCCCGATCACCTCCACGGAGGGGGCGGGCACGTGGACGGTCCCGTCGACCGTGTGGGCCGTGGCGCCCCGGCCGCCGTCCTTGACGACCAGGACGGACGGCTCCGGCAGGGCGGACCGCAGGGCGTCGACGCCGTCGATCCCCCAGGCGGCCCGTGCCTCGTCCGCGCCGACGAAGACGATGTCGCAGCGGCGGGCGAGGTCGAGCAGGACGGCGGGGTCCCGCCCCCGCCACAGGCCCACCCGGTGGTTGACGTCGAAGGACAGCAGGGGGCGGCCGGGCCGGGGCGCGGTCAGCTCGTACAGCAGGGCGCGGCAGCCGTCGGAGAGGGCCGCCGTGATGCCGCTGAGGTGGAGGACGCGGCCGGAGTGGGCGTCGGAGCGGTCCACGGTGGCCGGGGACATGGCGGAGGCGGCCGAGCCGGCGCGGTGGTAGAGCACCTCGGCCAGACCGGGGTCGGTGGGCCGCTCGCTGGTGGCGCAGCGTTCCCCGCCGGTGCGGAAGTACACGCCGGTGGGGCGGTGCGGGTCGCGGCGGACGGCGGAGACGTCCACGCCCCGGGCGGCGATCTCGGCCAGGACGTGGTCGCCGAAGCCGTCGGCGCCCACCCGGCCGATCCAGCGCACGCGGTGCCCGGCGCCTGCCAGCAGGCAGGCGACGTTGGACTCGGCGCCGCCCACGCCGCGCGTGAAGACGGCCGCGTCGGCGAGGCGCTCGGGGCCCTCGGGCCGGAGGACGACCATGGTCTCCCCCAGGCAGACCGCGTCCCAGGGGGCGCCGTCGGGCGGGAGCACGGAACGGGCCGCGGGGAGGGAGGCGGGGTCGGGGGCGGGAGCGGTGGGCCCGGTGGGCATCGTCACGGCGGCTCCGCTCCTCGGTTCTCCCCGTCCCGGTGTCCGTTGACCGGGTGTCGGCCGGGATGCTAGACAGCTTCGAGCACCATGCGCAATGCGTGTTGCACACCACGCAACACCGGATGGCCGGCGGGGCGGTGTCGGATCGCCGTGCCGACCACGGAGTTCGCCCACCACGGAGTTCGGAGTTCCCATGGCCGCCGAGCACGTCCCCGAGCCCGTCGCCCGCCTCGCCGAGGAGGTCGTCGACCACCGTTTCAAGGGCCTGCCCCCGGACGCGGTCGGGCTGACCGTGGGCGCGCTCGCCGCCCAGCGGCGTTCGGTGTTCTCCGGCGGCTTCACCACGCCGGTGCTGACGCTGTCGGCCGGGGCCCTGGAGCACAACCTGCGGCAGTTGGGCGACTTCTGCGCCCGCCACGGCCTGGCCTTCGCCCCGCACGGCAAGACCTCGATGGCCCCGCGCCTCTTCGCCCGGCAACTCGACCTGGGCGCGTGGGGGGTGACGGCGGCGGTGCCCTGGCACGCGCGCGTCTACCGGGCCTTCGGCATCGAGCGGATCTTCCTGGCCAACGAGGTGGTGGACGCCGCCGCGCTGCGCTGGATGGCCGACGAGCAGGCGGCGGATCCCCGGGCGCGGTTCGTCTGCTACGTGGACTCGGTGCGCGGCGTGGAGCTGATGGGCGCCGCGTTGGGCCCGGCGTCGGACGCCGCCGGGCCCGTCCGCCCCCTCGACGTCGTCGTCGAACTCGGCGTGCCCGGCGGCCGCACCGGCGTCCGCACGGCCGAGGAGGCGGCGCGGGTGGCGGACGCGGTGGCGGCCGTGCCGGCGCTGCGGCTGGTCGGGGTCGCCGGATACGAGGGCGAGGTGCCGGACGCCGACGCCGACCGCGTGCGGGCGTGGCTGCGCTCCCTGACCGCGCTGGCCGCCGAGCTGGACGCGGCCGGCCGCTTCGCCGGGCTCGGGGCGGACGAGGAGATCGTGGTGAGCGCGGGCGGCAGCGCCTGGTTCGACGTGGTGGCCGAGGAGTTCGCGGCCCTGCCCGCGCTGTCCCGGCCGGTGCTGAGGCTGCTGCGCTCGGGGGCCTACGTCTCGCACGACGACGACCACTACCGCCGGCTGACGCCGTTCAACCGGATTCCCGACGAGGGGTCGCTGCTGCCCGCGTTCCGGCTGTGGGCCCAGGTGGTCTCCCGGCCCGAGCCGCACCTGGCGTTCCTCAACGCGGGCAAGCGGGACGCCTCCTACGACCTGGGGCTGCCCCGGCCCGTGGCCGTCCGCACCCCGGAGGGGGTCGAGCGCGACGCGGCGGGGCTGGAGGTGGTGAGGCTGGCCGACCAGCACGCGTTCGTCACCGTCGCGCCGGACGCCGAGCTGGAGGTGGGCGACTGGGTGGCCCTGGGGCTGTCGCACCCCTGCACGGTCTTCGACCGCTGGCAGCTCATCCCGGTCGTCGAGGCGGACGGCACCGTGACGGACTTCGTCCGCACGTTCTTCTGAGCCCCTCCCCCTCCCCCGGAACCCGGAATCCCGAACCCGAACCCCTGGAGCCGCCGTGGATCTGGTCCTGCGCGACGCGCGCGTCGTCGACGGCACCGGCGGCCCCTCGTACCGGGCCGACGTCGGGATCGCCGGCGGGCGGATCGTCCGGGTCCACCGAGAGGGGGACGCCGGCCCGCGCCCCGGCGGTCGGCGCGTGGTGGAGGCGCACGGGCTCGCCCTCGCGCCGGGCTTCATCGACATGCACGCCCACAGCGACCTGGCGCTGCTCCGCGACCCCGACCACTGGGCGAAGGTCGCCCAGGGCGTGACGCTGGAGGTGCTCGGGCAGGACGGGCTGTCGTACGCGCCCGTGGACGACCGCACGCTGGAGGAGGTGCGGCGGGCGATCACCGGCTGGAACGGGGACGGCTCGGACGTCGACTTCGACTGGCGGACCGTCGGGGAGTACCTGGACCGCCTCGACCGCGGCATCGCCGTCAACGCCGCCTACCTCGTCCCCCAGGGCACGGTGCGGGCGCTCGTCGTCGGCTGGGAGGACCGGCCCGCCACGGACGACGAGGTGCGGCGCATGCAGCTGCTGGTCGCCGAGGGCCTGGAGCAGGGGGCGGTGGGGATGTCGTCCGGGCTGACGTACGCGCCGGGAATGTACTCCTCCGACGCCGAACTGGTGGAGCTGTGCCGGGTGGTGGCCGAGTACGGCGGCTACCACTGCCCGCACCACCGCTCCTACGGCGCGGGCGCCCTGGAGGCGTACGCGCGGATGGTCGAGGTGGCGCGGGCGGCGGGCTGCGCGCTGCACCTGGCGCACGCCACCCTCAACTTCCCCGTCAACGCCGGGCGCGCGCCCGCGTTGCTGGCCCTGCTGGACGCGGCGCTGGCCGACGGCGTGGACCTGACCCTGGACAGCTATCCGTACCTTCCGGGTTGCACCACGCTGGCCGCGCTGCTGCCGGGCTGGGCCTCCGCCGGCGGCCCGGAGGCCACCCTCGCCCGGCTGCGGGACCCGCGGACGTGCGAGCGCGTCCGGCACGCGCTGGAGGTCGAGGGCTCGGACGGCTGCCACGGGGTGCCGGTCGACTGGGACACCGTGGAGGTCTCCGGCACCGCCGACCCCGCCCTGGCGTGGTACGTCGGCCGGACGGTGGCGCAGGCGGCGGCCGAGCGCGGCGAGGAGCCGTTCGAGGTGGCGCTGCGGCTGCTGTCGGCGGACCGGCTGGGCACCACCGTCCTGCAGCACGTCGGGCACGAGGAGAACGTCCGGGCGATCATGCGGCACCGCGTCCACACCGGCGGCAGCGACGGCATCCTCGTCGGCGACCGGCCCCATCCGCGGGCGTACGGCACCTTCCCGCACTACCTCGGCCACTGGGTGCGCGAGGCGGGGGTGCTGTCGCTGGAGGAGTGCGTGGCGCACCTGACCGGGCGGCCCGCCGCCCGGCTGCGGCTGCCGGACCGGGGGCTGGTGCGCGAGGGGTACCGCGCCGACCTGGTGCTCTTCGATCCGGAGACGGTGGCGGCGGGCGCGACGTTCGCCGAGCCGCGCACCGCGCCGACGGGCATCCCGCACGTGCTGGTCGACGGCCGGTTCGCGGTCGAGGACGGGCGCCGCACGGGCGTGACGGCGGGCCGTTCGGTGCGGCGCGCCGGGGCCCGCGCCGGGGGTCAGACCTCCCCGTAGGCCACCAGCGAGATCCCCACGTAGTGGACCGCGAAGGCGGCCAGTGTGAGGGAGTGGAAGACCTCGTGGAAGCCGAACCAACGCGGTGAGGGGTTCGGCCGCTTGATGCCGTAGACGACGCCGCCCGCGCTGTAGAGCAGGCCGCCGACGACCACGCACACCAGTACGGCGACGCCGCCGGCGTGCAGGAAGTCGGGGAGGAAGAACACCGCGGCCCAGCCCATCGCGATGTAGCAGGGGGTGTAGAGCCAGCGCGGCGCGCCGACCCAGAGGACGCGGAAGGCGATGCCGACGACGGCGGCGGCCCAGATGCCCCAGAGCAGCAACTGGCCGCGCCCGCCGGGGACGAGGAGGATCGCGAACGGCGTGTAGGTGCCCGCGATGATCAGGAAGATGTTCGCGTGGTCCAGACGGCGGAGCACCGCGGTGGCGCGCGGCCCCCAATCGCCGCGGTGGTACAGGGCGCTGACGCCGAACAGCAGACAGGCCGTCAGGGTGTAGACCGCGCAGGCGATCCGGCCGCGCGGGGTCTCCGCGAACGCGGTCAGGAAGAGGCCCGAGACCAGCACCGCCGGGAACATCCCGGCGTGGAGCCAGCCCCTCAGTCGGGGCTTGATCGGGTGGGCGGACGGGCCGGTGTCACGGTCGGCGTCGGATGCGGCACGTGGCGCTTCGGGTACTGCGGCGGTCATACGCCTCATCGTACCTACGGAACCGTAGGTTTCCGGCTGCGCGTGGCGTTGCTCACTCCCGGCCGTCTGGACAGAACGACCATGGAGGGGCGAGTATCAAATGAGCGTGGTCGGCACCGGATGAGCAACGCCGCAGCATCCGGGTCGCAGCCCCCAAGGGGCCGAGCCTGAAATACGGAGACAAAAAAGCGGATACACGTGCGGTATCCGGCACAAAACCCTCAACCTCTGGAGCGATTGTGGCGCGCACTACTGCGGCTCCCGGTAACACGACCCCCACCCGGCACCAGGAACTGATCGCCTGGGTCGACGAGATCGCGGCCCTCACCCAGCCCGACCGCGTGGTCTGGTGCGACGGTTCCGAGGCGGAGTACGAGCGCCTGTGCGAGGAACTGGTCCAGAAGGGCACGTTCCGGAAACTCGATCCGATCAAGCGCCCCAACTCCTACTACGCCGCCTCCGACCCCACGGACGTGGCCCGCGTCGAGGACCGGACGTTCATCTGCTCCGAGAAGGAGGAGGACGCCGGCCCGACCAACAACTGGATGGCGCCCGCCGAGATGCGGGAGATCTTCACCGGCGCCGACGGCAAGGGCGGCATCTTCCGGGGTTCGATGCGCGGCAGGACGATGTACGTCGTCCCCTTCTGCATGGGCCCGCTCGGGTCCCCCCTCTCGGCGCTCGGCGTGGAGATCACCGACTCCGCGTACGTGGCCGTCTCCATGCGGACGATGACCCGCATGGGCAGCGCCGTGCTGGAGGAGCTGGGCGAGGACGGGAAGTTCGTCAAGGCGGTGCACAGCGTCGGCGCTCCGCTGGAGCCGGGCCAGGAGGACGTTCCCTGGCCGTGCAACTCCACCAAGTACATCTCCCACTTCCCCGAGACGCGCGAGATCTGGTCCTACGGCTCGGGCTACGGCGGCAACGCGCTGCTGGGCAAGAAGTGCTACGCGCTGCGCATCGCCTCGGTGATGGCCCGTGACGAGGGCTGGCTCGCCGAGCACATGCTGATCCTGAAGCTGACGCCGCCCCGCGGCGAGTCGAAGTACGTGGCCGCGGCCTTCCCCAGCGCGTGCGGCAAGACCAACCTGGCGATGCTGGAGCCGACCATCCCCGGCTGGACGGTCGAGACGATCGGCGACGACATCGCCTGGATGCGCTTCGGCGAGGACGGTCGCCTCTACGCGATCAACCCCGAGGCGGGCTTCTTCGGCGTGGCGCCGGGCACCGGCGAGCACACCAACGCCAACGCGATGAAGACCCTGTGGGGCAACGCGATCTTCACCAACGTCGGCCTCACCGACGACGGCGACGTGTGGTGGGAGGGCATGACCGAGGAGCCCCCGGCCCACCTGACGGACTGGCGGGGCAACGACTGGACGCCCGACTCCGACACCCCGGCCGCGCACCCCAACGCCCGATTCACCGTGCCGGCGTCGCAGTGCCCGATCATCGCGCCGGAGTGGGAGGACCCCAAGGGCGTGCCGATCTCGGCGATCCTCTTCGGCGGCCGGCGCGCCAGCGCCGTCCCGCTGGTGACGGAGTCGTTCGACTGGCAGCACGGCGTCTTCCTCGGCGCCAACGTGGCCTCCGAGAAGACCGCGGCGGCCGAGGGCAAGGTCGGCGAGCTGCGCCGCGACCCGTTCGCCATGCTGCCGTTCTGCGGCTACAACATGGGCGACTACATGGGCCACTGGCTGGAGATCGGCAGGAAGACGGACCCGGAGAAGCTGCCCAGGATCTACTACGTCAACTGGTTCCGCAAGAACGACGAGGGCCGGTTCGTCTGGCCGGGCTTCGGCGAGAACAGCCGCGTGCTGAAGTGGATCGTCGAGCGCCTCGACGGCAAGGCCGAGGGCGTCGAGACGCCCATCGGCGTCCTCCCGGCGAAGGGGGCGCTGGACACCGAGGGCCTGGAGATGTCCGAGGAGGACCTGGAGTACCTGCTCACGGTGGACCCCGAGGTCTGGCGCGAGGAGGCCGCCCTCATCCCCGAGCACCTGAACACCTTCGGCGACCACACGCCGAAGGAGATGTGGGACGAGTACCGCGCCCTGGTCGAGCGGCTGGGCTGAGCGCCCGCCGCCCGGGCCCGGCTTCCGGGCCCGGACCGTCGGCCCCCGCCCCGGCGCCTCACGCCGGGGCGGGGGCCGACGGCCTGTCCGGCGGACGCCTTCCCGCCGGTGGCGGTCCGGTCCGCCGGACGCCGGCTCAGCGGGCCTCGGCCAGGCCCAGTTCCCGGGCGTGGGCCTCCATCCGCTCGGCGGCCAGCGCGGCCGCCTCGTCGTTCGAGCGGGAGGTGGCCACGACCAGGGCCTGCCCGGCGAGGGTGTGCGCCCGCTGGTGGAGGGCGGCGACGCGGGAGGGGGTGCCCGCGCCGGCCGAGGGGGTCGCCCGCAGCGGGGCGCGTCCTCCGCACAGCCGGGTGACCTCGGACTCCAGCCGCTGCGCGGCGGCGTCCAGCTCCTCGCCGGGGGTGTACGCGCGCAGCTCGTCGGTCACGGTCAGCAGGGCCGTCAGATGACCGGCGAGCCGGTTGTCCAACTCCTCCTCGCGGGAGCGGCGCGGAAGGCTGCTCTCGGTCCGGGCCGGATCGGCCATGGTGTGGACCGACGGGGTGCGGATCGGTTCGTACATGGATGGCCTCCTGGCAGGTACAGGAGTACATCTTAACTTAGACAGAGTCTAAAATTTCCGTCGCCGCGGCACCGTCACGGGTCGTCCGGGACGGTACACGGAAAGCGCGCGGAAACACGGCGGGACACGGCGCGGCGCGGGAAACGACACGGGGAAGGCCCCGGAGGTCCGCGTCCCGGCGGACCTCCGGGGCCTTCCGTGCCTCCCGCTCAGTACTGGCCGTAGCCGTCGAGGAAGGTCCCGATCCGCCGCACCGCGTCGGCGAGGTCCTGCGCGGTCGGCAGCGTGACGATGCGGAAGTGGTCCGGCTCGGGCCAGTTGAAGCCCGTGCCGTGGACGACCATGATCTTCTCCGCCCGGAGCAGGTCCAGGACCATCTGCCGGTCGTCCTTGATCCTGTAGACCTTGGGGTCCAGCCGGGGGAAGAGGTACAGCGCCCCCTTGGGCTTCACACAGGTCACGCCGGGGATGTCGGTGAGCAGGTCGTACGCGGTGTCGCGCTGCTCCAGCAGCCGTCCGCCCGGCAGCACCAGATCGTTGATCGACTGCCGTCCGCCCAGCGCGGCGGCCACGGTGTACTGGGCCGGCATGTTGGCGCACAGCCGCATGTTCGCCAGGATCGTCAGGCCCTCGATGTAGCTGGCGGCGTGCTCCTTGGGGCCGCAGACGGCCATCCAGCCGCAGCGGTAACCGGCCACCCGGTAGGACTTGGAGAGCCCGTTGAAGGTGATGGTGAGCAGGTCCGGGGCGATGGCGGCCGTGGGGGTGTGGGTGGCGCCGTCGTAGAGGATCTTGTCGTAGATCTCGTCGGAGTAGACGATCAGGTTGTGCCGGCGGGCCACCTCCGTCAGCCCCCGCAGCATCTCGTCGTCGTAGACGGCGCCGGTGGGGTTGTTGGGGTTGATGACGACGATCGCCTTGGTGCGGTCGGTGACCTTGCGCTCGATGTCGGCGAGGTCGGGCATCCAGTCCGCCTGCTCGTCGCAGCGGTAGTGCACCGCCGTGCCGCCGGCCAGGGAGACGGACGCCGTCCACAGCGGATAGTCCGGCGCGGGCACGAGGACCTCGTCGCCGTCGTCGAGCAGCGCCTGCATCGACATCTGGATGAGCTCGGAGACGCCGTTGCCGAGGTAGACGTCCTCGACGTCCAGCTCGATGCCCTTGGTCTGGTAGTGCTGCATCACCGCGCGCCGGGCCGACAGCAGGCCCTTGGCGTCGCCGTAGCCGTGCGCCGACCCGACGTTGCGCAGCATGTCCTCGAGGATCTCCGGCGGACAGTCGAACCCGAAGGGCGCGGGGTTGCCGGTGTTGAGCTTGAGGATGCGGTGACCCGCCGCCTCAAGCCGCGTCGCCTCCTCGAGAACCGGACCCCGGATCTCGTAGCAGACATTGGCGAGCTTCGTCGACTGGATCACCTGCATACGGGCCACTGTACGGGGGGTTCCGCCCGGGACGCTCCGTGTTCTTCCCCACGCGGGTGACGGCGGCGCCACCCGGACGTCCGGCGGATCGAACGGTTCCGGTGGTCGCGCGACCGTGGCGCCGACGCGGGCCGATGGCCGACAATGCCCTCCATGGCCCCTGCACGTACCTCGTCCGTCGCGTCCGCCGGCACCGCGCCCGGGCTCGGACTGCGGGAGCGGAAGAAGCTCCGGACCCGCCGGGCGATCCGGCAGGCCGCGTACCGGCTCTTCGCCGAGCGGGGCTACGACGCCACGCCCGTCGACCGGATCGCCGAGGAGGCCGAGGTCTCCCCCAGCACCGTCTTCCGGTACTTCCCGACCAAGGAGGACATCGTCCTCACCGACGAGTACGACCCGCTCGTCGAGGAGGAGCTGCGCGGCCGCCCGTCCGACGAGCCCCCGGTGCGGGCCGTGCGGGAGGCCCTGTGCTCGGTCCTGGAGCGGGTGGCCGAGGAGGACCGGGACCTCGCCGAGGTCCACCGGCGCGTCCGGCTGATCCGCGACGTGCCGGCCGTCCGCGCCCGCTGGGAGGAGCACAACGCGGCCACCCGCCGGCTGCTGACGACGGTGCTGTCGGAGCGGACCGGACGGCCGGCGGACGACCTGGAGCTGCGCGTCGTCGCGTCCGCGGCGCTGGCGGCCCTGGCCGAGGCGCTGTTCGTCTGGGCGGAGAACGGCATGCGGGGCTCCCCGAGCGAGCAGGTCGGCCGCGCCCTGGACGTGTTGGAGCGCGGCCTCACCCTCTGATCACCCCCCGCGCCCCCTCGGGGGCCCGTGCGCCGTCAGCTCCTGACCGCCTCCGCCGTCCCCACCGCGTCGGCCAGCTCCTCCGGCTCGGTCGTGGGGAGGCCGCACACGAAGTTCCGGCAGACGTACGCCGCCGGCCGGCCGTCCAGCAGCGGCCGGTCCCGCAGCAGCGGCCCGGCCTCCTCCGCCCCCGGCTCCCCGACGGCCACCACGGCGCCGGGCGCGGCGGCCAGCAGGGCGGTGCGGTGCAGCGCGGCGGTGGCGGGGTCGCCGGCCGGGCCGACGACCGCGATCTCGCGGGGCCCGTCGAGGGCGGCCTCGGCCGCGGCCAGCCCCCAGCCGACGAAGCGCGGCACGCGCGGGGCGAGCGCCCGCACCACGCCCAGCGCCCGTTCCGCCGCCTCGCGGTGGCGGGCGCTGCCGGTGTGGGCGGCGTAGGTCAGCAGGGCCGCGGCGGCCGCCGTCCAGCCGGAGGGGGCGGCGTTGTCGGTGGGGTCCTGGGGGCGGCGGATGAGCCGCTCGGCGTCGTCGGCGGTGTCGTACAGGGTGCCGTCGGGGGCGGCGAACCGGTCGAGCACGGTGTCCAGCAGGGTGCCGGCCAACTCCAGCCAGCAGGTCTCGCCGGTCACCGCGTACAGGGCGAGGAAGCCCTCGGCCACGTCGCCGTGGTCCTCCAGCACCCCGGCGCCGGGGCCCGTCTTCCCGTCGCGGGAGGTGCGCGCCAGGCGTCCGCGCGCATCGAGGTGGACGGCGATCAGCAGGTCGGCGGCGGCGGTGGCGGCCTCGATCAGGTCGGGGCGGTCGAAGTAGGCGCCGGTCTCGGCGAGCGCGGCGATCGCCAGTCCGTTCCAGGCGGCGACGACCTTGTCGTCCCGGCCGGGGCGCGGACGCTCCTCGCGGGCGGCCAGCAGCCGCCGGCGCACGGACTCGATCCGCTCGGCGTCGACCGGCCCCTCGGTGTCGGGGAGCCGGAGGACGGAGGCCCCCTCCTCGAAGGTGCCCTCCTCGGTCACCCCGAAGTAGGCGGCGGCCAGCGCGGCGTCCTCCTCGCCGAGGACCTCGCGCAGTTGCGCGGGCGTCCAGACGTAGTACGCGCCCTCCTGGTGGCGACCGGTGCCGCCCTCCCCGTCGGGCACGGGGCTGTCGGCGTCCAGCGCGGAGGCGAACCCGCCCTGGGGCGTGCGCAGTTCGCGGACCATGAAGTCGGCGGTGTCCAGCGCGACCCGCCGCGCCCGCTCGCTGCCGGTGGCGCGCCACAGGTGCGCGTAGACCCGGCACAGCAGGGCGTTGTCGTAGAGCATCTTCTCGAAGTGGGGCACCACCCACTTCTCGTCCACCGAGTAGCGGGCGAAGCCGCCGCCGAGCTGGTCGTGGATGCCGCCGCGGGCCATGGCCTCGCAGGTGGCCTCGGCCATCTGCAGCGCGCCCTCGGAGCCGGTGCGGGCGTGGTGCCGCAGCAGGAACTCCAGCACCATCGACGGCGGGAACTTCGGCGCGCCGCCGAAACCGCCGTACACGGCGTCGAACTCGCGGGCCAGCACGAGCAGCGCGGCGCCCAGCTCGTCCGGGCCGGGCGGCCCGGGCCGGGTGCCCTCGGTGTACCCGATGCTCCGTCCCGCCAGCTCGTTCACGATCCGCCCCGCGACCTCGGAGACCTCCTCGCGGCGGTCGGTCCAGGCGGCGTGGACGCCCTCCAGCACCTGCCGGAAGGACGGCATCCCGTGCCGGGGCTCGGGCGGGAAGTAGGTGCCGAAGTAGAAGGGCTCGCCGTCGGGGGTGAGGAAGACGGTCATGGGCCAGCCGCCGTGTCCGGTGGCGGCCTGGACGGCCTCCATGTAGACGGCGTCGACGTCCGGCCGCTCCTCGCGGTCGACCTTGACGGACACGTAGTGGGCGTTGAGGTAGGCGGCGGTGGCCTCGTCGGCGAAGGACTCCTCCGCCATCACGTGGCACCAGTGGCACGAGCTGTAGCCGACGCTGAGCAGCACCGGCACGTCCCGCCTCCGCGCCTCCTCGAACGCCTCGGGCGACCAGGGCCACCAGTCGACCGGGTTGTCGGCGTGCTGGAGGAGGTAGGGGGACGTCTCGGCGGCGAGTCGGTTGGCCATGTCTCCATCCTGCCCCTTCCGGGACCCGCACCGGGAACGCGGCAGGCCGGAACGGTTCCGAGGACGGAGAGCCGGCGGAGAGTCGGTGGCGAGCCGGTGGGGCGGCGGAGAGGTGGCGGACGGCCGGGCCGGGAGGGAGGCCGCGGAGCGCCGCCCACGGCGCCGCGGGCCCCGCCCGCCGCGCGCGGCGACGACCGCCCGTCGGCGGCGGCGCGTTCGGCGGGCGGGGCGCCGGTCGGGGGGTGCCGCACCGGGGGAGTGCCGGAGGGCGCCGCGAAGGTCAGGAGTTCGCCGCCTGGAAGTCCGACAGGGCCTGGTTGAACCGGGTGAGCAGTTCGCAGAAGACCGTGCGCTCCTCCTCGTCCCACTCCCGCGTCAGCACCGCCATCAGCTCGCGCCGCGAGGCGCGCACCTGCTCCAGCCGCGAGGCGCCGCGGGGAGAGAGCTGGAGGACGACCGCGCGGCCGTCGTCGGGGTGCGAGGTGCGCTTGACGAGGCCGGACTCCACCAGCGGCGCCACCTGGCGGGTCACGGTCGAGGAGTCGATCCCCATGCCCGTGGCGAGCGCCTTGACGCCCGTGGGCCCGTCCTGGTCGAGCCGGGTGAGCAGGAGGTAGGCGGCCCGGTCCATGGAGTTGCGGGCCTGTCCGACGCCGCCGAGCCGGGTCTGCTCCGCGCGGCGCGCGAAGAGGGCGACCTGGTGTTGGAGGGCGTCGAGGAGGTCGTCGGTCCCTCCCGGGGTCTCGTCCTGGCCCCGGGAGTCGGCTGTGGGGGGCATGCTGGCCTGCACGCTTGATTCGCTCGTTTCGTCGTAGGGGTGGGCGGTCGTCATGTCCGGGTGCGTGGGCATGGCCGGTTGCTCGCTTCTTCGGAAGTACGGGGTACGACGGTCTGAGGGTTTGCCACAGAGTACGCGGCTCGGGCCCGCCCCGTACGGGCGCCGTGCGAATAGGTCCGGGCGGGCCGCCGAGCCGCAGGTGGGCGCCACGGCACGGTCGGAGAAGTCGACGGGGACGCCGGGCTGCCAGACTGACAGCATGGTTGCCAGCCCCGCCCCGCACACCGGTTCCGACGCCGGCCCCGTCGACGTTCCGTCCGTCACCCTCGACGACATAAGAGTCGCCCGGAAGGTCCTCTCCGGGGTGGCCCGGGTGACGGCGCTGGAGGGCAGTCGCCACCTGAGCGAACTGGTGGGCGCGCCGGTCCACTTCAAGTGCGAGAACCTCCAGCGCACCGGTTCGTTCAAGGTGCGCGGCGCGTACGTGCGGATCGCCGCGATGCCCCCCGAGGAGCGCGCCCGCGGCGTCGTCGCGGCCAGCGCGGGCAACCACGCGCAGGGCGTGGCCCTGGCCGCCTCGCTGCTCGGGGTGCGCTCGACGGTCTTCATGCCGGTGGGCGCGCCGCTGCCGAAGGTGGCGGCGACCCGCGACTACGGCGCCCGGGTGCGGCTGCACGGGCACGTGGTGGACGAGACGCTGCGGGCGGCGCAGGAGTACGCGTCCGAGACCGGCGCGGTCTTCATCCACCCCTTCGACCACCCCGACATAGTGGCCGGCCAGGGCACGGTCGGGCTGGAGATCCTGGAGCAGTGCCCGGACGTGCGCACGATCGTGGTCGGGGTCGGCGGCGGCGGGCTGGTCGCCGGGGTGGCGCTGGCGGTGAAGTCGCTCCGCCCGGACGTGCGGGTGATCGGGGTGCAGGCCGAGGGCGCGGCGGCGTACCCGCCCTCGCTGGCCGCCGGACGCCCGGTGGCGCTGGAGTCGGTGTCGACGATGGCGGACGGCATCAAGGTCGGGCGGCCCGGCGACGTGCCGTTCAAAATCGTTGGCGAACTGGTCGACGAGGTCCGTACGGTGTCCGAGGACGCGCTCTCCAGCGCGCTGCTGCTCTGTCTGGAGCGGGCCAAGCTCGTCGTCGAACCCGCCGGGGCCAGCCCGGTGGCGGCTCTGCTCTCCGCTCCGGATTCCTTCGAGGGGCCGGTGGTGGCCGTGCTCTCCGGCGGCAATGTCGATCCCCTGGTGCTCCAGCGGACGCTGCGGCACGGCATGGCGGCGGCGGGGCGCTACCTGTCGCTGCGGCTGCGGCTGACCGACCGCCCGGGCGCCCTGGCCGCGCTCCTGGGGGAGTTGTCAGTGGCGGACGCTAACGTCCTCGACGTGAGCCACGTGCGGACCGATCCCCGCCTCGGGCTCACGGAGGCGGAGGTGGAGGTGCATCTGGAGACCAAGGGGCCGGAGCACTGTGCCGAGGTGACGGCGGCGCTCCGCCGGGCCGGCTACACGGTGATGGGCTGAGGCGTCCGCGTCCGGTGCGTCCCGGCCGGCCGTGTCGGATGACGCGAACCGCCGAGTATCGCGAACCAGTTGACGCGATATATCGCGTTGCTGCATAGTGCTGACCCACCACCGCACCCGTGGTGCGTCCTCGCGCGCGTTCCGCCGGAGACGTCCGGGGGCGAGGAACCTGTCCTTTTCGACTTTCCGACCACCCACACCCATGGGAGACCTCCATGCCAGGTGCCATCTACGCCGAGGGGCTGGTCAAGACCTTCGGCGACGTCAGGGCTCTGGACGGTGTCGACCTCGACGTTCCCGAAGGCACCGTGCTGGGCCTGCTGGGTCCGAACGGCGCAGGGAAGACCACCACCGTCCGCGTGCTGACCACCCTGCTGCGGCCCGACAGCGGCCGCGCGGTCGTGGCGGGGATCGACGTCCTCGCCCATCCCCACCAGGTGCGCCGCTCCATCGGCCTGTCCGGCCAGTTCGCGGCCGTCGACGAGTACCTGACCGGCCGCGAGAACCTGCGGATGGTCGGCCGCCTCTACCAGATGTCCGCGCGGGACGCGAAGCGGCGGGCGGACGAACTGCTGGAGCGGTTCAACCTCGCCGACGCCGCCGACCGGATCGCCAAGACCTACTCGGGCGGCATGCGCCGCCGGCTCGACCTCGCCGCCGCGCTCGTGGTCAGCCCGCCGGTGATGTTCATGGACGAGCCGACCACCGGCCTGGACCCCCGCAACCGCCAGGCGCTGTGGGAGGTCATCGAGGAGCTGGTCTCCGGCGGCACCACGCTGCTGCTGACCACGCAGTACCTGGAGGAGGCCGACCGGCTGGCCCACGACATCGCGGTCGTCGACCACGGCAAGGTCATCGCCCGCGGCACCTCCGACCAGCTCAAGGCGCGGATCGGCGGCGAGCGCATCGAGGTGATCGTCCACGACCGCGACACCATCCGCACCGCCGAGGAGATCCTGCGCGGCCTGGGCCGGGGCGCGGTCGCCGTCGAGGAGCACACCCGCAAGCTGACCGTCCCGGTGGTCGGCGGCGCCAAGCTGCTCGCCGAGGCCATCCGCGAGCTGGACGGCCGAGGGGTCGAGATCGACGACGTCGGCCTGCGCCGCCCGACCCTCGACGACGTGTTCATCTCGCTCACCGGTCACGCCGCCGAGGAAGCCGCCGGCGGCGACGAGAACACCGAGGGCACCCGAGAGACCACCGGGCGGAAGGAGCGCGTCAAGTGAGCACCACCACCGGCCTGGCGTCCAGGACCCAGGCCCCCGCGTCGGGCGGCGGCGGCATCCGCCAGTCCCTGACGGACTCGCTGGTGATCGCCCAGCGGAACCTGCTGCGGATGCTCCGCATCCCGGAAATGATCATCTTCGGCCTCATCCAGCCGATCATGTTCGTCGTGCTGTTCAGCTACGTCTTCGGCGGGTCGATCAACATCCCCGGCGCCGGGCTGAACGCGGACGCCTACCGCGAGTTTCTGATGGCGGGCATCTTCGCCCAGACGGTGACCTTCGCCACCGCCGGCGCGGGCGCGGGCATCGCCGAGGACATGCACAAGGGCCTCATCGACCGCTTCCGCTCCCTGCCGATGGCGCGCGGCGCGGTCCTCACCGGCCGCACCCTCGCCGACCTCGTCCAGACCGCACTGACCCTGGTGGTGCTGGCGATCGTCGCGCTGCTCGTCGGCTGGCGGGCCCACGAGGGCGTCCTCAAGGCGCTGGCGGGCTTCGGGCTGCTGCTCCTGCTGGGGTACGCCTTCACCTGGATCGGCGCGCTGATCGGCCTGTCGGTGCGGACCCCGGAGGCGGCGACCTCCGGCGGGCTGATCTGGCTGTTCCCGCTGACGTTCATCTCGATCGCCTTCGTGCCGTCCGAGAACATGCCCTCGTTCCTCCAGCACGTGGCGGAGTGGAACCCGTTCAGCGCGACCGTGCTCGCGGCCCGCGAGCTCTTCGGGAACCTCCCGGCGGGCTACCAGGCGCCCGACGCCTGGCCCATGCAGCACCCGGCGTTGGCCTCGCTGCTGTGGTCGGTGCTGATCATCGTGGTCTTCCGGACGCTGGCGGTGCGCAAGTACCGCTCGGCCGGCTGACCGGTCCCGCCTCGTCCCGGTCCCCGGTCTCCGCAGCGTTCCGCGGAGCCGGGGACCGTGCCGTTGTCGCGGGGGTCAGCCCCGGTACGGCTTGGTGTCCAGGATCCTCACCGAGGCCATCTTGCCGTTCGGGAGCTCGTACTGGGCGTCCTCGCCGATCTTCTTGCCGTTCACACCCGAGCCCAGCGGGGACTGCGGAGAGTAGGTCTCGATGTCCGCGCTCGCGTACTCGCGAGAGGCGAGGAGGAACGTCAGCGTGTCGTCCTCGTCGCCGTCGAAGGCGACGGTGACCACCATGCCGGGCTCGACCACGCCGTCGTCCGCCGGAGGCTCGCCGACCTTGGCGTTCTCCAGCAGCTGGGTGAGCTGGCGTACCCGCAGCTCCTGTTTGCCCTGCTCCTCCTTGGCCGCGTGGTAACCACCGTTCTCACGGAGGTCGCCCTCCTCACGGGCCGCCTCGATCTTCTTGGCGATCTCGGCGCGGGCAGGACCCGACAGGTACTCCAGCTCGGCCTTGAGCTGGTCGTACGCCTCCTGGGTGAGCCAGGTGACGTTGTCGCTGGTCTGGGTCACAGGTGCTCCTCGTCGGTACTCGGGATATAAAGCAACGCCCTACCCGAAAGGTGCGCCTTCATGGGTGGGCGAAACCACGAGCCTAACAATTCCGACGGAAAAGGGAAGAAGGTCGGCCGTCGGAGGCTCGGGAAGATCGTCAGCTTCCGTCGACCGCCGTACAGCCGACGAGCTGCGCGGTCGTGGCCCGGCCGGCGGTCCGTACGGTGACGACCTCGTCGATCCGGGTCCGCTTCTGGTCGAAGGTGAAGTCCGCCCGGCCGACCTCGCCACCGTCCTCGGCGACGGCACTGAGGGTGCACACCCCCGTGACGTCCGCGTCCTTGCGGATCTCCAGATGGACGGCGACCTCCCGGTCGGAGGCCACGTCGAATTTGATCAACTCGCCGCTGACCTTCGTGCCGGCGACGTACGACACCCCGAACCAGCCCACGATCCCCAGGAAGACCACGCCCAGCACGGCGCCGACCACCTTCAGCACGCGGTCCGCGCGCTCGTCCGCGGAGCGCCCGTACCGCTCGCGGGTGAGCCCGTCGTGTGCGGAGGTCATGGTCACGTCCTGTCGTTCCTATCGGGAATACAAGCGGATGCCGCTTCCGTCACTATAGAAGCCGTCTCCCACGACCAGCCAACGAGGATCCAGCCTTGACTGAACAGCTCAGACTGATGGCCGTGCACGCGCACCCCGACGACGAGTCGAGCAAGGGCGCGGCGACCATGGCGAAGTACGTGTCCGAAGGGGTGGACGTGCTGGTCGTGACCTGCACGGGCGGAGAACGCGGTTCCATCCTCAACCCCAAGCTCCAGGGCGACCCCTACATCGAGGAGCACATCCACGAGGTGCGGGCCAGGGAGATGGCCGAGGCCCGCGAGATCCTGGGCGTGAAGCAGGAGTGGCTGGGCTTCGTCGACTCCGGCCTGCCCGAGGGCGACCCGCTGCCGCCGCTGCCGGAGGGCTGCTTCGCCCTCCAGGACGTGGAGGAGGCGGCCGGACGGCTGGTGAAGCTGATCCGCTCCTTCAAGCCGCAGGTCGTCACGACCTACGACGAGAACGGCGGCTACCCGCACCCGGACCACATCATGACCCACAAGATCACGATGGTGGCCTTCGACGCCGCGGGAGACCCCGAGCGGTATCCGGAGGCGGGCGAGCCCTGGCAGCCGCTGAAGCTCTACTACAACCAGGGCTTCAACCGCCGCCGCACCCTCGCCCTGCACAACGCGATGCTGGAGCGCGGCCTGGAGTCGCCCTACGGCGAGTGGCTCGAGCGCTGGGACGAGTCCGACCGGCCCGAGCGCACGCTGACCACGTTCGTGCCCTGCGGGGACTTCTTCGAGGTCCGGGACAAGGCGCTGATCGCCCACGCCACCCAGATCGACCCCGACGGCGGCTGGTTCAAGGTCCCGCTGGAGATCCAGCGGGAGGTCTGGCCGACGGAGGACTACGAGCTGGCGAAGTCCCTGGTGGACACCTCCCTCCCCGAGGACGACCTCTTCGCGGGGATCCGGGAGAATTGACGCCATGAGCCCGTCCACCTCCCTCGCACTGACCCACTCCTCCGGCCTCGTCGAGCTGGCCAAGCAGTTCGACGAGAACAAGGTGACGCCCGGAGTCCTCGGCTTCCTGGTCTTCGCCGTGCTGGGTCTGGCCGTCTGGATGCTGATGAAGTCGATGAACCGCCACATCGGGAAGGTCTCCTTCGAGGAGCACTCCTCCGGGGAGTCGAAGAAGTCCTGACCCCGGTGCCGCCCGACGTCCGTCGGGCGGGANAGCCGCCGTACCCCCGCGGGGGTACGGCGGCTCGTCGGTGTGCGCTCACGGTCCGCGGCGTCCGCCGCGCCGGGTCACGTCCCGGTCACACCAGGGCGCCGGTGTCCCCGGGCCGCCGCCTCCTGTCCGGCCGGCGGTCGGAGCGGTCCATGGTGGTGACGGAGGACTTCCCGCCCTTGGTGGGCGGCGGGGCGCTGCTGCGGGCCTCCAGCTCGATGGCGATGGGCGTCGCGGTGAACATCGAGGACCAGGTGCCCACCACGATGCCGATCAGCAGGGCCAGGGCGAAGTCGGTCAGGGTGTCGCCGCCCAGCACGGCCAGCGCGGCCAGGATGAACAGCGCGCCCATGCCGGTGTTCACGGTGCGGGGCACGGTCTGGAGGATCGCGGTGTTGGCCACCTTCGCGAACGGGATCTTCCGGTTGGCGCCCCACAGCTCGCGGACCCGGTCGAAGACCACCACCGAGTCGTTGACCGAGTAGCCGATCACGGTGAGCAGGGCGGCCAGGAACACTCCGTCGATGGGCTTGCCCAGCCAGGCGAAGACGCCGATGAGGATCAGCACGTCGTGGACCATCGCGACGACCGCCGCCGCCCCGAAGGTCCAGCGGAACCGGATGGCCAGGTAGAGCATCTGGGCGGCCAGGGCGATACAGAGGGCGATCAGGGCGTTGCGGCGCAGCTCGTCGCCGAGGCTGGGGCCGATCAGCTCGTCGCGGACCTTCTCCGTGTCGCCGCCGAGTCCCTCGATCGTCTCGGCGACCTCGGTCTCCTCGGCGTTGGACAGCTCGTCGACGCGCACCGTGAGGTCGTCGTCCCCGGAGGACTGGACGACGGCGCGGGGGAAGCCCGCGTCGGCCAGCGCGGAGCGGGCCTCCTCCGGGTCGACGGGGGAGGCGGTGGAGTACTCGATCAGCCGTCCGCCGGTGAACTCCACCCCGAAGTCCAGTCCACGGGCCACGATCCCCGAGCCGGCCAGGACGACCGCGGCGGCGGAGAGGGCCAGCCAGCGCCGCCCGTGGCGCATCAGGTCCGGCTGCCGTTCGTTGAGCCACTCCCGCACCTTGCCCACGCGGGCGACGCCGGTGATCGCGGGATGCTTGCGGACCGCCTTCCGGGCGGTGACGAACTCCACCAGCACCCGGGTGATCACCAGGGCGCTGATCATGGAGGCCAGCACACCGAGGGAGAGCGTCACGCCGAAGCCGCGCACCGGGCCGGAGGCGAAGAAGAACAGCAGACCGGCGGCGAGCAGCGTGGTGATGTTGGAGTCGGCGATGGCGCTGAAGGCGTTGCGGAAGCCCTCCGTCACGGCGGTGCGCAGGCTCCTGCCGCCGCGTGCGGCGTACTCCTCGCGGGCACGTTCGAAGACCAGCACGTTGGCGTCCACGGCCATGCCGATCGCCAGCACGAAACCGGCCAGGCCCGGCAGGGTGAGGGTGGCTCCGAGCGCGACCAGCGCGGCGTAGGAGATGAGCCCGTAGCAGGCCAGGGCCACCGCGGCGAGGAGGCCCAGGAGCCGGTAGACGCAGATGATGAACAGCGCGGTCAGCGCCGTGCCGATGACGGCGGCCCAGGCGCTGGCCTCGATGGCCTCCTTGCCCAGGGTCGGGCCGACGGTCCGCTGCTCGATGAGCTCCACCGGCACCGGCAGGGCGCCGCCGTCGATGAGCAGGGCCAGCTCCTTGGCCTCCTCCTGGCTGAAGCTGCCGGTGATCTGGGTGGACCCGCCGGTGATGCCGACGTTGCAGGCGACCGAGGGGTCGACCTGCGGGGAGGAGATGACCCTGTCGTCCAGGACGATCGCGACCCGGCGCTTGGGGTCGCCAGCCGGCGAGCAGGCGGCCTCGCCGGTCAGGTCGGCCCAGGCGTCCTTCCCCTTGCCGCGCAGGTCGACGGTGACGAACCAGCCGCCGCCGGTCTGCTGGTCGAGCTGGGCCTCGGCGTCCTCCACCTCCCCTCCGGTGAGGGCGGCCGGGCCCAGCCGCAGCCGCTGCCCGGACTCGTCGGGCAGTACGCGCTCCTTCCCCTTCGCCTTCTCGCCCTCCTCCGCGACGCCGAGGACGGGGTGGAAGGAGAGCTGGGCGGTGCGGCCGAGGACGTCGGCGGCCTCGCGCGGGTCCTGGAGACCGGGCAGCTCGACGATGATGCGGTTGTCCCCGGACCGGGTGATGCCGGGCTCGGCGACGCCGAGCGCGTCGACCCGGCGGCGCAGCACCTCCAGGGTGCGGTCGGTGGCCTCCCGGTCGGCCTTGGCGGTGGGCGAGTCGCGGGTCTCCAGCACGATCTGGGTGCCGCCGCGCAGGTCGAGGCCGAGGCGTGGGGACGTGGTGACGGTGAGATAGACGGACAGGGCGACGACGGCGAGGGCGATGAGCGCCCTCACCAGGTTGGCGCGTTTCAAGGAGAAGCCTCCAGCAGGGCGCCGCGACCGGCCCGGTCGCGGCGGGGACGGGACGGGGGAACGTCAACTGCCCGACGGAGGTGGCGGCGCCCGGCCCGGATGGCGGGCGGTGTGAAGGCTTCCGGAGACGTCCGGGGGCGCCGCGGAGGGGCGTATGCCCTCGGCGGGCCGGGGCAGGTGGGCCCGGCCCGGCAGGGTCGCGCCGCCCGGGTGGGCGGCGTGCCGCTCCCCGGTGGCGTCCCGGTACAGCAGGGGGGGTCGTTCGCATCCGGCCGCGCACGGCGCGGTGACGACGTGCGGCAGGGAGGCGAGGGAGGTGTCGGGGGGCACGGGATCACCGGCGGACGGGGTGCCGCGCGCGCCCCCGACCCAGGGAGTGCCGTCGGCGGCCGCGACGGAGGGGGCCAGGACTCCCAGCAGGAGGGCCACCACCGCCAGGAGCACGCCGACCGCCCCGCCGGCCGGGTGCGCGCCCGCCCGGCGCCGTCCCGACCGGGGGCCGGGCCGGGAGACCGCCCGGAGGCCCGGCCGGGCACCCCGCCGACGGCAGGGGGACGCGGCGGTCCGCTGGGCCATGCCGCCTCCTCCTCGGGCGTCTCTCGGGCGTTCCTCGGGTGGACCGCCCGCCCACGCCGGGCCGGTGGGCGGTCGGTGCGGGCGCGCGGTCCGCGCCCGCCGTCAGGGTTCGATCAGTCCCGCCCGGATGGCGTAGCGGGTCAGTTCCAGACGGTCGCGCAGTCCGAGCTTGTGGAGCATGTTCGCACGGTGACGCTCGACAGTCTTGACGCTGATGACCAGTGTCTCGGCGATCTCCTTCGAGGAGTGGCCCTCCGCGACCAGTTTGAGCACCTCCTCCTCGCGGGCGGTGAGCACCCGGTCGGGGACGTCCTCGCCCTGCTTGACGCGGTCGAGGTAGTTGCGGATCAGCGCGGTCACCGCGCCGGGGTAGAGGAACGGCTCGCCGCGCATCGCCGCCCGGCACGCCTCCACCAGATCGCGGTCGGCGACGGACTTCAGCACGTACCCGGAGGCCCCGGCCTTGAGGGCCTCGAAGAGGTACTGCTCGTTGTCGTACATGGTGAGCATCAGGATGCGCAGGCCCGGGTGGCGGGCGGACAGCTCGCGGGCCGCCTGCAGGCCGGTCATGCGCGGCATGGCGACGTCGAGGACGGCCAGGTCGACGGGGTGCTCGCGGGCCGCGGCGACCGCCTCGGCGCCGTCCCCGGCCTCGGCGACCACGCGCAGGTCGGGTTCGCCGTCGAGGATGAGCCGCACGCCCCGGCGGACCAGGGCGTGGTCGTCGGCGAGCAGGATGCGGGTGGGGTGCGCCCCCGGTGCGGTGCCGCCGGTCACGCCGCCACCCCCGTCGTTCCCGCGCCGTCCCGGGCGGGCCCGTCCCCGCCGTGCCCGTCCCCGGTGGCGGGCACGGACAGCCGCACCCGGGTGCCGTCGCCGGGCGAGGTGTCGATGTCCAGGGTGGCGCCGACGAGCAGGGCGCGCTCCCGCATGCCGCGGATGCCGGCGCCCTCGGCGGCGAGGCCGATGCCGCGGCCGTCGTCGCTCACGCTCAGCACCACGCCGTCGGCGGTGCGCCGCAGCCCCACCTCGACGTGCGCGGCGTCGGCGTGGCGGGCGGCGTTGGTCAGGCTCTCCTGTGCGACGCGGTAGAGCACGAGTTCCCTCTCCCGGTCCAGCGGTGGCAGGTCCGTGTCGAAGCGGCGCCGTACGGTCAGCCCGGTATGGGTGGCGAAGTCGCCGGCCAGCGCGGTGAGCGCGCTGACCAGCCCGAGGTCCTCCAGCACACCGGGGCGCAGCCGGCGGGCGAGGCGCCGGACCTCGTCCAGGCTCTCACGTGTGATCTCCTGGGCGTGCTGCAACTCGGCGCGCAGCTCCCGGTCCGGGGCGCGGTCCGCGGCCCGCTTCAGTTCCAGCAGGACGGCCGTCATGCTCTGCCCGACCTCGTCGTGGAGTTCCTGGGCGATGCGGCGCCGCTCGGCCTCCTGGGCGGACAGCACCCGGGCGCTGCTGGTGGCGCGTTCGGCCTCCAGCCGGTCGAGCATGTCGTTGAAGGCCCGGATCAGCTCGGCGACCCCGCCCCGTCCGGTCACCGGCAGCCGCTGCCCCGGGCGGAGCAGGTCGACCGTGGTCATCAGACGGGCCAGCCGGTCCAGCGGGGCCAGGCCGACGCGCAGCAGCGCGGCGTTGGCCACCAGCATCACGACCAGCCCGCCCACCAGGACGACGGCCTCGGTGAGCAGCACGGGCACCGAGACGGTCACCGGCGCCCACAGCAGCAGCGCCGTGGCCGTGCCGAGCACCACCGCGTTGAGCCCGAAGATCCGCCAGAACAGGGACACGGCGCGTACGACCTCCTCGATCACCTTGTCCCCACCACTATCCGTCACTTTCGCGTTCCGGTCGTCGTCGGTGTCCTCGTCGTCGGTGTCCGCCCGCGTCCGGTTCCGCCCCACCGGACCGGGCCAGCGTGCCGGGGCGGGGCCGCCCGGGTCGATCGGGGCCGCCCGCCATCCGTGGGGGTCGCGTCGGCCCGTCCCCGGGGGGACGTACAGCGCGGCACCCCGCACAGATGGGTGTCATCACCTATGGCCATCGCCCGGCGTGCCCTCCATGGTGGAGGGCACAGGGGCGCGCGGCCCCTCGCCACGGCGGGGCCGCGCGCCCTCCCGTATTCCGCCCCTCATCCTGTTCACGGAAGGACCACGACCGCGATGACGATCGACGCGGCCCGCTCCGAAGACCCTCCCGAACGCCTCTCCGCGCACGACGCCCGCCGGCGTCTGGAGCACGAGCGCGACTCCCGCCTCTCCCAGTTGGCCGAGGTCGAGAAAGGCGAGCACCACGGGGCCGAGGACCTGATGACGGTCCAGGCCGCCGCCATACGCCGCGTGCTGCAGGAGATCGACCTCGCGTTCGCCCGGCTGGACGACGGCACCTACGGAACCTGCCAGGGCTGCGGAACCGCCATTCCGGTCGAACGGCTGGAGATCCTTCCGTACGCCCGCTGCTGCGTCGGCTGCCAGCAGCGCGCGGCCTGACGGAGCGCTTCCCGGGGGCGTGGACGGGCGGTGCCCGCCTCTCCGCGCCCCGGCGCCCTCCCCCACCACTCCCCCGCGCTCCACAGAGCTCCACAGAGGACGTGAAGCATTGAACAACCAGGTCGCCGGTGCCGTCGGTGCCGGGCTCACCCCCCGGGAAACGGCCACGCTGCGGGAGAGCCTGGAGGAGCAGCGCCGATTCCGCCTCGACCAGTTGCGGGAGTTCGCCCGCGCCCGGCCCGAGCGGCACACGGCCGCCCGGGCCGCGGTCGACACCAGGCTCTCGGCGTCCGCCCGCATGGTGCTCGCCGACGTGGAGGACGCCCTGGAGCGGATGGACCAGGGCCGGTACGGTCGCTGCCTGCGGTGTGACCGTCCCATCCCCTTCCACCTGCTGGAGATCGTGCCGCAGACCCGGTACTGCGTCCCCTGCCGGCCGGCCGGGGAGGCACGGCGGTGACCCCTCCCTCACCGCTCCCTCCCCTGCGCGACAGGGCGTGGCCGGTGCGCCGCTCGTCCCCGGGGCTGGCGGTCGACCTCGGCAGCGCCCGCACCCGGGTGTGGCAGCCCGGCCGGGGCCTGATCGTCGACACCCCCACGGTCACCTCCCCCGGCCCGTACGGCACCCATCCCGTCCAGCGCGGCAGCGTCGTGGACGTCGAGGGCGTCGCGCGGCTGCTCGACCGCCTGTCGGTCCACCACCCGCACCACCTGGGCCGCCGGCCCGTGGTCGTCCTCGCCACCCCCGTGCTGTGCGACGACGACCACCGCGCCGCCGCGCTGGCCGCGCTGGAGGGCCTGCGCCCCCGCACGGTCCTGACCATCGACAGCGTCCGGGCCGTCGCCCTGGGCGCGAGCGCCGATCTGACCGAGCCGCTGCTGGTCGTGGACGTCGGAGCCCATCTCACCGAGATCGCGCTGCTGGTCGACGGCGCGGTGGCCACCGCCCACCGCACGCCGCTGGGCACCGCCGACCTCGGCGCGATCACCACCGCCGCCGCCCTCGCCGGCTCGGTCGTCGAGACGGTGACCGACATGCTGCGCGGCGACCCGACCCCGTGGACGCTCGACGCCCTGGGGCGCGGCGTGCTGCTGTCCGGCGGCGGCGCGCTGCGCCCGGAGATCGTGTACCTCCTGGCCCGGCGGCTGCGCGTCCCCGTCCGACCGGCGCCCGCGCCCCACACGGCCGCCGTGCGCGGCGCGGCGGCGGCCCTGGGCGCCGTGTGCCGCCACCCCGCGCTCGTCCCCTGCCACGACGCTCCCCGCTGACGCTCTCCCCCGGCCGCGAGCGTCGAAGACGCGCCGAAGACGGGACGCGGACGGGCCGCAGACGGTCCCGGAACCGGCAACGCCCCCGACGACGACACCCCGCGACGACGCCCCCGACGACACGGAAACGGGCCGCGGCGAGTCGCCGCGGCCCGTCGTTCCGGCCGGCCCGCCTCCACGGGCCCCGCGCTCAGCCGAGCGCCTGGGTCAGGTCCTCCACCAGGTCGTCGACGGCCTCGATGCCGACCGACAGCCGCACCAGGTCCGCCGGCACCTCCAGCGCCGAACCGGCCGCCGAGGCGTGGGTCATTTGTCCCGGGTGCTCGATCAGGGACTCCACCCCGCCCAGCGACTCGCCGAGCGTGAACAGCTTCGCCCGGTTGCAGACCTCGACGGCCGCCTCCTCGCCCCCGGCGACCTGGAAGGAGACCATGCCGCCGAAGTCGCGCATCTGCTTGGCGGCGATCTCGTGTCCGGGGTGGGAGTCCAGTCCGGGGTAGTGGACCCGGGTGACCTTCGGGTGGGAGGCCAGCAGCTCGGCGATCCGGGCCGCGTTGGCGCAGTGCCGGTCCATCCGCACCGCCAGGGTCTTGATGCCGCGCATCACCAGCCAGGAGTCGAACGGCCCGGCGATGGCCCCCATGGCGTTCTGGTGGAAGGCCAGTTCGTCGCCGAGGCCCGCGTCGGCGGTGATCAGCGCGCCGCCGACCACGTCGGAGTGGCCGCCCATGTACTTGGTCGTGGAGTGGACCACGACGTCCGCGCCGAGCGCGAGCGGCTGCTGGAGGTAGGGGCTGGCGAAGGTGTTGTCCACCACCAGACGGGCGCCCGCCGTCCGGGCCACGTCGGCGACGGCCGCGATGTCGGTGATGCCCAGCAGCGGGTTGCTCGGGGTCTCCACCCAGACGACCTTCGTGCGCGGCCGCAGCGCGGCGCGGACGGCCGCCGGGTCGGAGGAGTCGGCCACCGACCACTCGACGCCCCACCGCTCGGCCACCTTGGCGAAGAGCCGGAAGGTGCCGCCGTAGGCGTCGTTGGGGATCACCACGTGGTCGCCCGGCGTCAGCAGGGTTCTCAGCAGGCAGTCCTCGGCGGCCAGTCCGGAGGCGAAGGCCAGCCCGCGCCGGCCGCCCTCCAGCGCGGCGAGGTTCTCCTCCAGCGCGGTGCGCGTCGGGTTGGCGCTGCGGCTGTACTCGTAGCCGCCGCGCAGGCCGCCCACCCCGTCCTGCTTGAACGTCGACACCTGGTGGATCGGCGGCACCACCGCCCCGGTCGCGGCGTCGGGTTCCTGTCCGGCGTGGATGGCGAGGGTCTCGAAGTGCTGTACCGCGTTCCGGTTCGCGTGCTGGTCGCTCATGGCCACGAGCCTAATGGGCGGGCCGTACGGTGGAGGCATGGAAGCGCTGCTGTTCCTCATCGCCATCGCCGCCGTCGTCGGATTCCTCATCGTGCCCGCGGTGCGCCGCCGCAGGGAACTGAAGGACAACGGGGGGTTCCCGGTGCGGCTCGCCGACCCCGACCGGTACGGCTTCGTGCCGCCCGAACGGCTCGACGTACGGCTGCCGGGCCCGGACCCGGAGCTGATCGAGGCGCTGGAGGAGACCCAGCGGACCCAGGACTGGCGGCCCGTCGCCCGGCTGCTCGCCCTGACCGACGGCGACTGGGAACTGCGGTGGCAGCGCGTCCAGTCCCTGGCGGGCGCGGCGGCGGTGGAGCTGGCGCGCTCGCGCATGGCCCCGGCCGTCGCGGAGCAGGCCCCGACCGAGCCCTCCGGCCACTCCCTGACCAAGGACGCCCCCCGGGACGCCGACGCGCCCCCCGCCGCGGCCGTCGCGGGAGGCGCGCGCTGGCTGCGCGACTGGCGCGCCTCGTCCCCGCGGGACGCGGGCTGCGCCCAGGTGTACGCGCAGTTCCTGGTCTGGCAGGCGCTCGGCGACACCGGTACGGCGGACCGGCGGATCATCCTGGAGGAGGCCCGCGACATCGCCCGGGAGGCGGCCCGGCTGGCCCCGTCCGACCCCACCGCGCGCATCGTCGAGCTGTTCGCCGCCCGCGCCCTGGGGGTGCGCCGCGCCGACTTCGAGGAGCTGTGGGAGGAGGTCCGCCGGCGGGCGCCGCACCACATGGGCGCGCACCTGGTGGCGCTCCCGTACTGGTCCGCCAAGGGCCAGGGGTCCCGTGAGGACGCCTACGCCTTCGCGCAGGGCGCGGCCGGCGACGCCCCCGAGGGCACCCTGCTCCCGGCGCTTCCCCTCTTCGCCGTCCACGACCACCTGCCCGAGGCCAACATGGTCAGCGGCCTGTACCGGAGCGCGGTGGTCGAACAGGCCATCGCGGGCGCCCAGTACGCCCTCCACCACGCCCCCGCCGACCACCCCGTCGCGCCGCACGTGCGCCACCTGCTGCTGTGCTTCCTGGTGCGCGCCGAGCGGTACGCCGAGGCCATGGAACAGGTGCGGGCCGTCGACGGTTATGTCGGTGCGGTGCCGTGGGTCGACGGCGGCGATCCCGCGGCGGAGTACGCGGCGTACCGCGCCCTGGCGGTCGCGGGCTACGAGAGCCGGGGCGGCGACGCCGCGCACACACCGCCGACACACTGACGAGAGGTGAGCATGCTGTTCGGCTACCACAAGACGTCCCTCCCCACCCCGGAGGAGGCCCTCAAGGGCCGTCCCGAGCGCCCCTTCCCCGTTCCGGAGAGCCACACGGTTCTGGGCAACCCCCTGCTGGGGCCCTATCCGGAGGGCCTGGAGGTCGCGGACTTCGGTCTGGGCTGCTTCTGGGGCGCCGAGCGGAAGTTCTGGCAGACGCCGGGCGTGTGGACGACCCTGGCCGGCTACCAGGGCGGCCACACCGAGAACCCCACGTACGAGGAGGTCTGCTCGGGCCTGACCGGCCACGCGGAGGTCGTCCGCGTGGTCTTCGACCCGTCGAAGGTCTCGTACGAGGCGCTGCTGAAGCTCTTCTGGGAGTCCCACGACCCCACGCAGGGCTTCCGGCAGGGCAACGACGTGGGCACCCAGTACCGCTCGGCGGTCTACACCCACTCCCCGGCCCAGCAGGCCGCGGCCGAGGCGTCGCGCGACGCCTACCAGTCGGTCCTGACGTCCTCGGGCTACGGGGCGATCACCACGGAGATCCTCCCCGCCGACACCCGCCCCTTCTACCCGGCGGAGCCCTACCACCAGCAGTACCTGGACAAGAACCCCGGCGGCTACTGCGGCATCGGCGGCACGGGCGTCTCCTGCCCGGTCGGCGTGGCCAAGGCCGAGAGCTGATCCGGCCGCGCCATCGCGACGCCCCCGGCCCCGTTCGCTGTTCGGACGGGTACGGGGGCGTCGTCGTCCCCGTACGCCGGTCGGCCGAGGTACGGCCGGTCCCGGCGCTCCGGGATGCGCCGGACGTCCTCGCCGTCGGTCTCGACCACCGGCCGATCGGCCCCGGTGGCCTGCGCACCGCTCCGGCCTCCCCGCCTGTGCGTACCGTGCCGGCCGCCTGCCGGCGCCCGTGCGGCGGGCCGAGGGCTCGCGGACGAGTGCGCGCCCGGGCTCGGCGGGCGCCGGAGGGGAGCGAGGAGCGGTGGCGGCGGGTTTCCGGGATTCCGGACCCGGAACCGAAGCGGCGTCGGGGCAGGCGCGCGTGCGTCCAACCGCGTGCCCGCCACGCGGCGGTACGTGCCGGCTCGGCGCTTCCGGGGAAGGGCCACCGTTCCCGTACATCCGTCTCCGCGCCCGCCGTGGCCTGGGACGATGTGGCGCGTGACGGACAACACGTGGTGGGTGGCGGCCCTCACCGGCGGCACGGCCGTGCTCGCCAGTTGGGTGACGACCCTGGGCAATGCCAGGACCGCCCGGATACAGGGGCAGGCGGCCGCGGAGACACAGCGTCGGCAGCAGTTGCGGGACGGCAGGCGCAGGGCGTACCTCGACCTCGTCGAACAGGCCCACCGCATGGCGGAGTTGTACTGGAAGGTGTCGGCCGCCTCGCGCGTCGAGGACGCCGCCGAGCGTGCCGCCGCGTGGTCGGCGCTGTACGAGCGCGAGCGCGACGAGTACGCGGGCATCCGACGGTGTGTGCGCGTGGTCGATCTCGAAGGTCCGCCGGAGGTGGCCGAGGCGGCGGAGGCGCTGAAGAGGGAGGTCGGCTCCTTCCACCGGCCCTTCACCACCATGGTGGAGGGCGACGGGAGCGCCGTGGAGGAGGCCGTGGCGGAGTTCGACGGCCGGTACCGGCCCTTCTGGGCGGCCCTCAACCGCTTCGTCGACACCGCCCGCGAGGCCCTGCACAGCACGTAGCCCGCACAGCACGTGGGCGGAACGGGCCTCTCGGCCGCGTGCCGGCCCCTCCCGACCCGCGGGTCCGGCTCCGCGCCGGGGCCTGACGCGCCGGGACCTGATGGTCCACCACCTTCGGCGCGGCGAGGGCGAGTCGCCTCAGGAGCCGCTCAATTCACCGGCTCCGGGACGGTCTTCGACGGGACCGTCCCCGTGAGGCCGGTTCCGGCGGGCGGAGGCCCGCAGCGCGGCGGCCGGGCGGAGTGTGGTCGTCGGCGCTCGCCGTGGGCGGGTCAGGCGCCCGCCGCGCGGCGCAGCGCGTCGATCCTCCGGCTCGGGTGGTGGTCGGGACCGACGCCCTCGACGAGGACGACCGTGCCGTCGATGTGGTCGGTCCGCAGCGGCAGGATCTCCTGGTGCGCCCCCGAGTCGTACCAGGCGCGCGCCTCGTCCATCCCCGGGAACTCGATCATCATCACCATGCTCCCCGGCCACTCGCCCTCGCGGACCTCCATCGGGCCTCCGTGCACGAGGAAACGGCCGGAGTAGGGGTCGAGGGTGTCCTGGATGCGCTCCAGGTAGGCGACGACGTCCGGGGGCGGGCCGGGGTGGTCGCGAAGGTGGGCGATGGCGCAGGCGGTCATGGTTCCTCCCGTTCCCGTTGCTCCTGGCTGCCGCCCACCGGGCCGGTGGGCCCGGTCGCGACGATGCCGCCGCGCCCCGGCGCGGGGTCGATCACCCGCGAGGTCATGCCGGAGCGCGCGGGAGCGAGCCGCCCCCGGCCGGTGCCGGGGGCGGGAGCCGGGGCCGGGAGTCAGGCCGAGACGGCGGAGAACTCCCGCAGGAACGCCTCGGAGAACGCCTTGAGGTCGTCCGGCTTGCGGCTGGTGATCAGGGTGTTCGGTCCGTTCGTGCAGACCGCGACCTCCCGGTCGACCCAGTTGCCGCCCGCGTTGCGGATGTCCGTCCGCAGGCTGGGCCAGGAGGTGAGCATGCGGTCGCGGATCACGTCCGCCTCGACCAGCGTCCACGGCCCGTGGCAGATCGAGGCGACCGGCTTGCCGGCCTGGAAGAAGTCCCGGACGAAGGCCACGGCCTTCTCGTCCGTCCGCAGTTCGTCGGGGTTGGCGACGCCGCCGGGCAGCACCAGGCCGTCGAAGTCCTCGACCCGCGCGTCGGCGACCTGCTGGTCCACCGGGAAGGTGTCGGCCTTGTCGAGGTGGTTGAACGCCTGGATCCGCCCGCTCTGCGTGGACAGCAGGACCGGCGTTCCCCCGGCGTCCTTCACGGCCTGCCAGGGGTCGGTCAGCTCGATCTGCTCCACGCCCTCCGGAGCCACGAGAAAGGCGACCTTCACGTCTGCCACGTCCTTTCGGCGGTTCGGTCCTCACGGATGCTCCCCCGTACTCGTTCGGCTCCCCACCACGGGCGCCCTTATGCCACTTTCCCGGATTTCCCGGATTTCCTGGCTTTCCGGGCTTTGCGGGCTTTCCTGCATCTCCCGGATGCACGGGACGTCACGGGCGAACGGCCCGCCGGAGCGGGTGCTCCGGCGGGCCGTTCTCCGGTGGTGCGTGGGGCGTCGGTGCCTCGTGTACCTCGTGTGGCTCGTGAGCCTGCCGAGGTCACGCGCTTCCCGCGCTCCGGGGTGTCACGCGGTGCGGTAGGCGTTGATGATCGTCTGGGAGAGGGTGTTGCCCTTCTTGTCCGTGACGTTCGCCTTGAAGGAGACGGTCTTGCCCTTGCCGGGGTTCTTGACCGACACCGCGCCCTTCTTGACGGTGAGCTTCTTCCAGCTCTTGCCGCCGTCGTAGGAGACGTACACGCCGATCGACTTCAGGTTCTTGCCCGCGGCCGATCCCTGGATCTTCACCGGCACCGACACCGTGGCCTTGGCCTTGGCGGTGCCGTCCAGGGCCAGCTTCGGCGCGAAGCGCACCGCCGTCGCCGGCAGCTCGGTCTCCTCCTTGGTACGGCCGGAGGTGAAGGTGTAGGTGGCGCCGACCTTGGTGCTCAGCTTCGCCACCTTGGCGCGGTCGATGGTGGTGACCAGCTTGTACGACGCCTTGCCCTTCGGCAGGGTGAAGTCGACGAAGTCCAGGACGTCGTCGCGCGTCGCGAACTTCTCGCCGTTGCGGTACAGCGTCGTCTTCGCCGAGTCGTACAGGCTGCCGCCGTAGTGGCCGGCGCCGTCCGCGAACGGGTTGACCATGCCGTAGAGCGTGTCGCCGTCGCGGAAGATGCCGTCCCCCTTGGCCAGGTGGGGGCCGAAGACGCCGTTGTTGAAGGTGCGGCTGTACTTCTTGCCCGCGGTGTACGCCTTGGGGTCGACGTAGTAGGTGGCCTCGTAGTCGCCGTTCTTGTCGAGCTGGACGAAGTCCTGGAACCACTCGACGCCCTTGGCCCTGACGTACACCGTCGTGGTGCGCGGGAGCTTGCGCTCCGTCCCGGTGGTCCAGAAGGAGGTGGACGGCGCGGTGGACAGGACGCCGGTGCGGCCGGGGAGGGTGGCGCCCTGGCCGACGGTGATCCCGGCCATCTCCGACCGCTTGGTGTGCAGGGTCAGGCCGGTGTAGAAGCCGCCCTTGCGGTGGTGGGCGCTGCGGTACTCCGTGTTCCCGTTGGTCCAGGAGGTGTCCACGCTCGCCGAGACCTCGACACCGGTCGCGGTACCGACCTGGGCGGTGCGGAAGCCCTGCTTCAGAGCGGGCGCGCTGACGGCGAAGGTGGTGAAGCCGTCCTCGGTCTCCCCGGTGAGCTCCATGTTCAGGTCGGCCTGTTCGGCCTTCTTGTCCTCCACCGTCAGCGAGACCTTCTTGGCCTTGCGGGCGTCGAAGGTGAGCGCGGTGTCCTTGGTGAGCTTCACCTCCGGCGCGGCGAGCCAGTCCTGGCCCTCGATCTCGCCCTCCGCCCCGCCCGGCAGGTCGACGAGGGTGGACAGGGCGTAGGACCCCTTGGGCAGCCGGATCTCGGCGGTGCCGTTCTCGCCGTACAGCGAGCGGAAGTCGCCGTCGTCGTAGTCGGTCAGGGTGGTGTCCCACAGCCCGGCCGCCTTGCCGTCGCGCCCGACGACCCGGACGGTCAGGTCGTAGGACTCCACCTCGCGGTCGACGGCGGCCGCGGTGCGGACGGTCTGGCCGCCGCCGGTCGCCGTGATCGTCGCGCTGTACGCGCCGTTCAGGTTGCCGCCGAGCCGGGTGTCGGCGGTGACGTCGACCGTGGCCGTGCCGCCCGCGGGAACGGTGATCCTGTCGGCGGCGAGGGTGAACATGCCCTGCGGGGCGGCCTTGCCCTTGGGGTCGGTGGCGGCGACGGCCAGGTCCAGGGCGACGTCCTCGGCGCCGAGGTTGCGGTACGTGACGCCCTTGGTGATCGGCTTGTCGTCGCCGTGCGGCCACTGGGCCGTGCCGAAGGAGAGCGACACCGGTTCGGCGACGACCGTCTGCTTGATCGCCTTGGCCACGTCGGCCCGTCCGGAGCCCTGCTGGAAGGCGGTGTGGCCCGGACCCGGCTCGGTGGAGGCCGTCAGCGCGGCCTTGATCCGCTCACCGGTCCAGTCGGGGTGCTGCTGTGCCAGCAGCGCCGCCGCGCCGGCGACGTGCGGGGTCGCCATGGAGGTGCCCGAGATGGCCACGTAGCCGTCGGCGACCTTCTCCCCCTCCTGCTCGACGACGCTGCCCTTGGCCGCCGCGGCGCCGATGTCCACGCCGGGGGCGGTCAGGTCGGGCTTGAGGCCGCCGTCGCCGACCCGCGGGCCGACGGAGGAGAACTCGGCGAGCCTGTCCTGCTTGTCCACGGCGCCGACGGTCAGCGCGGCGTCCGCGCTGCCCGGGGTGCCGATGGTGGAGGGGCCGGGGCCCTCGTTGCCGGCCGCGATCACGAAGAGGGCGCCGCTGTCCTTCGACAGCCGGTTGACGGCGTCCTCCATCGGGTCGACCTCGGGGGTGTCGTAGTCGCCGAGGCTGAGGTTGAGGACCTCGGCGCCCTGCGCCACGGCCCACTCCATGCCCGCGATGATCTCCGAGGTGGTGCCGTAGCCGTCGTCGTCGAGGACCTTGGCGTTGAGCAGTTTGGCGCCGGGCGCGACGCCCCGGTACTTCCCCTTGGACTTCGCCCCCGAGCCGGCCGCGATGGAGGCGACGTGGGTGCCGTGTCCGTAGCGGTCCTTGGCGTCCTTGGCGGCGGAGAAGTTCCGCTGCCCGACGACCTGTCCGGCGAAGTCCGGGTGCGTGGTGTCGATGCCGGTGTCCAGGACGGCGATGGTGACGCCCTTGCCGTCGTATCCGGCCTTCCAGGCCGCGGGGGTGCCGATCTGCGCCACGCTCTTGTCGAGCGTGGCCCGGTGTATCCCGTCGAGCGAGACGGTGGCGACTCCGGGGGCCGCCGCGCGCTGGCCCTCGGTGGAGGACGGCCGGGTCAGGGCCGTCCAGGCGTCGGCCGCGGCGTCCTCGGCGACGGTCAGCGCCTCGCCGTTGACCGAGCGGAAGGTGGCGCGCACGGTCGGGTCGGCCTCGGCGTGGAGTTCGGCCTTGGCCGCGGGCTTCGCGCCCCGGTAGGTGACGATGACCGGGACGCCGTTCCCGGCGGTCGTGCGGTGGCGTTCGCGGGCGAGTTCGGTGACGTCGAACAGCCGCTTGTCGAGCTTGCGTTCGCGTATGAGTCGGGTGACGTCCCGCGGGAGCACGTAGGTGTGCCCCTCGGTGCGGACGACCTGGACGGGTACGTTCTCGCGCCCCTTGGCGCGGATCATCCCGGTGACCTCGCCGCGCCGGTCGAGCACGACCCGGTCGCCGGTGATGAGGGTGACGGTCCGTCCGTCCCGGGCCGTCCGGTCGGCGCCCTGGCGGGCTCCGGACTCGGCCGGCGACGTGGGCGGGGCCGCGAGCGACGGGGTGGTCAGCCCCGCCGTCAGCGCGACGGCCACGGCGGTGGTTATCGCCGCGACGCCCGTTCTCTTCCGTTGTGTCAATGTTCCCCCTGGTGAGCTCGTCACCATGCGTGGGGGACCCCAGCGGCCCCCCGCGCGAGCAGTATGCGGGAGGCCGCCGCACCAGCGCCATATGACGACATATGAGACTGGAGTTCTACGCGGTGCCCTGGGGGTCGATGCCCCTTTCCGTCGGGGCTGTCACCGTCGGGCCGACCGGCCTTCGCGGTGGGAGAGACGCCTCATCCGTCCGCCCGGTTGCCTTCCGCCACGCTTCTCTCCTCGGTGGTGAGCCGTCCCCCGCGGATGGTGGCCACGCGGGTGGCGCGGCGGGCGATGGAGCTGTCGTGGGTGACCAGCACGAACGTCAGTCCGTGTGCCGTCCACTGCCCTTCGAGGACCTCCATGATCTCGTCCCGCGTCGACTCGTCGAGGTTTCCGGTGGGTTCGTCGGCGAGCAGCACCCGCGGCTGTTTGACGAGGGCTCGGGCGATGGCGACGCGCTGCTGCTGGCCGCCGGACATCTCGCCGGGCAGGTGGCCGAGCCGCTCGCCGAGCCCGACGGCCTCCAGCGCCTCGGCCGCGCGCCGGCGCCTCTCCCTCGTCCCGACGCCGAGGGGGACGAGCGCGGTCTCGACGTTCTCCTGCGCGGTGAGGGTGGGGACGAGGTTGAAGCTCTGGAAGACGAAGCCGATCTTCTCGGCGCGCAGCCTCGTCAACTTGGCCTCGCTCAGCCGGGCGAGGTCGGTGCCGTCGAGTTCGACGCCGCCGGAGGTGGGACGGTCGAGTCCGCCGAGCATCTGCAACAGCGTGGACTTGCCGCCTCCGGTGGGGCCCTGGACGACGAGGCGCTCGCCGTCCTCGATGGTCAGGTCCACGCCGTCGAGGGCGTCGACGGCCTTCTCGCCGCGTGCGTAGCGCTTGGTGACGCCGGTGAGTCGGTACATGGGCTGGTCTCCTGGGAGGGCGGAAGGGGTGCCGCGCCCCGGGGGGAGCGGGCGCGGCACCGGTCGGAGGGCGGCCCGTGGCGGGCCGGTGAGGGGGTGTCAGGCGACGCGGCGCAGCGCGTCGGCGGGACGCAGGCGGGAGGCGCGCCAGGCGCCGAACGCGCCCGCGACGAGGCCGCCGGTGACGGCCAGGGCGACGGCGAGGGCGACGGTGCGGAGGTCGACGGGGGCGGTGAGCGCGACGTCCAGGGTCCGCTCGCCGGTTTGGCCCAGGGCGCGCAGGGCGCCGCCGCCCGGACCGTCCGCGCCGCCGGGACCGCCGGCCCCCGCGTCGGCGGCCGGCGTGGCGGTGAGGGTCGGGCCGACGGCGGTCACCACGTACGCGCCCGCGCAGCCCAGGGCGATGCCCAGCGCGCCGCCGAGCAGCCCGTTGACCACGGCCTCGCCGACCACCTGACGGGTGATCCGACCGCTGCGCCAGCCCAGTGCCTTGAGGGTGCCGAACTCGCGCACCCGGCGGCCGACGGCCGCGGAGGTGAGCAGTCCGGCGACGAGGAAGGCGGCGGCCGTCACGGCGATCGACAGCCATCTGCCGACGCCCGCGGCGAGTTCGGCGGCCGTGCCGAGGGAGCCGGAGACCGTCTTGGCCAGGTCGGCGGCGGTGGTGACGGTGGCGTCCGGGATCTCCCGGTGGATGGCCGCCTCGACCTCGTCGATCCGCTGCGAGTCGGTGGCCTGGACGTAGACGGTGGTGATCGCGTCCTCGGCGTCGGCGAGCTTCTGGGCGCTCTCCAGGGGGATGTAGATCTGGGCGGCGGGCTGGTCGCTCTCGGCGCCGGCGATGCCGACGATCTCGAAGTCGGTGCCGGCGATGTCCAGGGTGTCGCCGACGGACAGGTCCTCGCTCTCGGCGTGCGCGCCGTCCACGACGGCCACCTCGGCGTCGGTCTCGTCGCGTGCGAAGCCGCGGCCGTCGGTGATGGTGGCGGAGGTCAGCGGGCCCAGCCCGGGGGTGCGGACGTCGACGCCGCCGATGGTGCGGGTGTCGACCCGGAAGTCGGCTCCGCCGCCCTCGATCCGTCCTCCGGGCTCGCCGGGCCGGCCCTGGCCGCGCGGCTCGCCGGGATCGAACTCGCCGTCGACCCGAACGGAGGTCAGGTTCAGGCCTCCCGCGGCGGCCGCCACGCCGTCCTGCTCGGCGACCGTGTCGACCGTGTCGGCGTCGAGGGTCCGGAAGCCCTGGACCATCAGGCGTTCGGTGCTCTGCTCCTCCTCGCCTTCCCGCGCGTCGAATCGGAACCGGGGGCGCTCGGCCCCCTCGCCGTCCTCCGGGTCCGGCCCGGCCTTGGTGACGGTCATGTCGGTGCCCAGGCCGTAGAGGGACTCCAGGACCTCTTCCTGGGCCCGGCTCATCCCGGTGGAGACGGAGCCGACGACGATGACCAGCGCGATGCCGAGCGCGAGCCCGGAGGCGACGATGAACGCCGTCCTTCTGCGGCGGCGCAACTCCCGCCGGAGGTAGGTGAGGAACATGTGCGGCACCGTAGGGAGGCTCGCTCACGGTTCGCTGAGGGCTCCATGAGAGGGCGATGAGAAGTCCGCCGCGCCCCCCGGACGCCCTCCGGAGCCTCCCCCGGACCCCCGGAAACGCCGAAGGCGGCGGGCGCGGCGCGTGGGCGCCGTGCCCGCCGCCCGGCGGGACGGATCACGGTGTGGCCGGTCGGACCGGTCTGTCGGGCCTCCGGACCGAGGACGTCAGAGGGCGGAGCCCGCCTTCCAGTCCTCCCAGGACATGTTCCAGCCGTTGAGGCCGTTGTCCGGGGTGATCTGCTTGTCCGGCGAGTTCTTCACGATGACGACGTCGCCGAGGAGCGAGTTCTCGTAGAACCAGGCGCCGTCCTGGTCGGGGTCGTTGGCGCCCTGGACGTCGTTCAGGCCGATGCAGCCGTGGCTGGTGTTGGCGTTGCCGAAGATCGAGTCGGCGGCCCAGTAGTTGCCGTGGATGAAGGTGCCGGAGGTCGACAGGCGCATGGCGTGCGGCACGTCCTTGATGTCGTACTCGCCCTTGCCGTCGTCGTCGGTGAAGCCGACCGTGGCGCCGTTCATCCGGGTCTCCTTGAACTTCTCGGAGATCACCATCTGACCGTTGTAGGTCGGGGTCTCGGGGCTGCCGGCCGAGATCGGGATGGTCCGGATGGTCTTGCCGTCCCGGACGACCTTCATCTGCTTGGCCTTCGCGTCCACCGTGCTGATCTGGGAGCGGCCGACGGTGAACTCGATGGTCTTGTCCTGGACGCCGACGACGTTCGGCCCGCCCTCGACGCCGTCGAGGTCGAGGTCGACGGTCACCTTGGAGCCGGCCTTCCAGTACTCCTCGGGCCGGAAGTCCAGGCGCGTGTCGCTGAACCAGTGGCCCACGACCTCCTGGCCGCTGGTGGTGTCGACCTCGATCGCGGACTCGACGGCCTTCTTGTACTCGTCGGTGATGCCCTTGTCGAAGTTGATCGAGACCGGCATGCCGACGCCCACGGTCGAGCCGTCCTCGGGCGTGTAGTAGCCGATGAAGCTGTTGGACGGCGAGACCGTGGTGAAGGTGGAGTTCTCGTGCGCCTCCCGGCCCTTGGAGTCCTCGGCCTGCGCGGAGATCGTGTACTCGGTGGCGCGCTCGAGCTGGCCGTCGGGCGCCCAGCTCGCCCCGTCCTCCGAGAGCGTGCCCGCCACCTCCTGGCCCGTGGCGGTGGCCTTCATGGTCACCTCGGTGAGCTTGCCGCCCTTCACCGTGACCTTGACGCCGTTTATGGTGGAGTTGTCCGTTCCGTCCTTCGGGTTGATGACTATTCGCGCGCTGGAGGCCTTCTCCGCCGCGGCCTTGTCGGCCTGCGCCTGGCCCTTCTCCGGCTTCTTCGCGGCGTCGGCCTCGGCCCCACCGCCGTCACCGCCCCCGCACGCCGACAGTGTGAGCACCCCACTGAGCAACGCGGCCACCACCGCAACACTCCTGCGGCGCTTGCCGTCCGTCATCACTCGCTTCTCCATCCGCTTACGAACCTCTGGCTCCCGGCCCGCGTCCCACGCCGTCCGGTGAGGGTGAACGGGATGTCAACCCACAGCCGCACGTACGAGAACGCATGGGAGCTGTGACCCGTTCCACCCAGGGTAAGACTGTGGGGTAAGACACCCGCCCGGAACCATAGGTTGCAGCGACGAGCGGGAATCCCCCTCCGCTCCGGATCGTTATCGAACGCTCACCACGCGACAGCACCCGGGGTACCGGACCGCTTTCCACGCCTCGCACAGTCTATGTGCCGGTGTGACCCGAATCGCAGTGCGACGGACACGGGGAGCGCGAACGGAAAAGACGATCGTCCCACCGGTCGCCTTTCCCGCGCCCCTCTTCGGTGGCTAGCATCGTGGCGCGCACCGTCGACTCGCAGCACCGAGGGGGCTCTTCCGTGCGAGCACACCGCCGACCGCTGGCGACCGCCGCCGTCGCGGGCGGCCTCCTGTTCGGCCTGTGGTTCGTGCCGTCCGCGAACGCCACCGGCGAGGACGCCGTCCGGCCCGACGCCTCGCGGACCCAGGTCCAGGAGGAGACCCGGGTCACATCCGAAGGCGGCTCCGCGGACGGCGTCGAGTTGGCCGACACCGGAAGCTTCGACACCACGCCCTACGTCGTCGGGGGCCTCGGCTTCCTGGGCGCGGGCGCCGCCCTGCTGGCCCACGCCCACATCCGCTCCGGCCGCGAGGGCCTCACGCCAGCGGTCCGGTGACGGTCTCGGCCGCCGCCACGAGCCCTCCGGTGCGGACGAACTCCTCGGCCGCCGCCAACTCCGGTGCCAGGAAACGGTCTTCTCCCGGTCCGGCCGCCCCCGCCTCGCGCAGCGCGGCCACCACGGCCGACGTGGCGGGCGACGGGGTCGGTCCCTCGGCGGCGCGCAGTTCGATCGCGCGGGCGGCGGTGTAGAGCTCGACGGCCAGCACCCGGGTCAGGTTCTCCACGGCGGTCCGCAGCTTGCGGGCGGCCGACCAGCCCATCGAGACGTGGTCCTCCTGCATCGCCGAGGACGGGATCGAGTCCACCGAGGCCGGGACCGCCAGTCGCTTCATCTCGCTCACCAGGGCGGCCTGGGTGTACTGGGCGATCATCAGGCCCGAGTCCACGCCCGCGTCGTCCGCGAGGAAGGGCGGCAGTCCGTGGGAGCGGTTCCTGTCCAGCAGCCGGTCGGTGCGGCGCTCGGTGATGGAGGCCAGGTCGGCGGCGGCGATGGCGAGGAAGTCCAGCGCGTAGGCGACGGGCGCGCCGTGGAAGTTCCCGTTGGACTCCACCCGGCCGTCGGGCAGGACGACCGGGTTGTCCACGGCCGCGGCCAGCTCCCGCTCGGCGACGGTGCGGGCGTGGGCCAGGGTGTCGCGGCCGGCGCCGGCGACCTGGGGGGCGCAGCGCACGGAGTAGGCGTCCTGCACCCGGGGGGCGTCGTCCTGGTGGTGCCCGGTGAGTCCGGAGCCCTCCAGGACCTTCAGCATGTTGGCGGCGGACGCGGCCTGGCCGGGGTGCGGACGGATGGCGTGCAGCTCGGGGGCGAGCACCCGGTCCGTGCCCAGCAGCGCCTCCAGGGAGAGGGCCGCGGTGACGTCGGCGCAGGTGAACAGCCGGGCGAGGTCGTCGCAGGCCAGCACCAGCATGCCGAGCATGCCGTCGGTGCCGTTGAGCAGCGCCAGGCCCTCCTTCTCCCGCAGCTCCACGGGGGCCAGGCCGTGCTCGGCCAGCAGGTCGGCCGCGGGGCGCACCCGCCCGTCCGGCCCCTCGGCGTCGCCCTCGCCCATGAGGGTCAGCGCGCAGTGCGACAGCGGCGCGAGGTCGCCGGAGCAGCCGAGGGAGCCGTACTCGTGGACGACGGGGGTGATCCGCGCGTTGAGCAGGCCGGCCATGGCGCGGGCGACCTCGGGCCGTACGCCGGTGTGCCCGGAGGCGAGGGTCTTCAGCCGCAGGAACATCAGCGCCCGCACCACCTCGCGCTCCACGCGCGGCCCCATCCCGGCCGCGTGCGAGCGGACGATGTTGCGCTGGAGCTTCACGCGCAGGTCGGTGGGGATGTGGCGGACGGCGAGGGCGCCGAAGCCGGTGGAGACGCCGTAGACGGGGTCGGGCTTGGCGGCCAGGTCGTCGACGGTCCGCCGCGCGGCGGCGAGGGCGTCGAGCGCCTCCGCGGAGAGTTCGACGGACGCCAGGCCGCGGGCGACGGCGACGACGTCCTCGGCGCCGGTGCCGGAGGGCCCGACCACTACACGGTGCTGCATATCCATATTCAGGAACACTAAGGAGTGAATCGAGTTCTGTCACGGTTCCGGAGGCGTCCGGTCCCGAACCGGGACCGGGTCACACGTCCAGACCGCGGATGCGGCGGCGGTCGCCCGCGGGCCGGGCCGCCTCCGCCTCGTCCGCCAGGCGGATCACCGCGTCCTCGGCGTCGTCCGCGCCCTCGCGTCCGGCCACCACCGGTTTGGCCGTACGGGCGGCCTTCGCCCGGTACTGGGCGGCGTCCGCGAGACGGAACAGCCGGCGGGCCGAGCGGACCGGGCCTATCGGGTCCCCCGTGGAGGCCACCCCGCAGGCGACCCCCTCGCCCAGCTCCAGCTCGGCGGCCCGACGGCAGATCTCGTCCGCGACCCGGACCACCTCGTCCGCCGACGGCCCCACCGCCAACAGGCAGAACTCGTCCCCGCCCAGTCGGGCGACCAGCGTCTCCGGAAGCATCGCGCCGCACAGCGACAGCACCGAGGCGAATCGTTCCAGCAGGCGGTCGCCCGCCTCGTGGCCCAGCTCGTCGTTGACCGTCTTGAGCCCGTTGACGTCGCAGACCAGCAGGCTCACCACCGTCCCGTCCGCCCGGTGCCGCTCCAGCGCCTCGTCCAGCCGCACGTCCACCGCCCGCCGGTTGGCCAGGCCGGTGAGGGGATCGGTGAAGGCCAGCCGGCGCACCTCCTCCAGCCGCTCGGTCTGGGCGATCCCGGCCGCGATCACCGACGCCAGCACGGTGGCGAAGTCGGCGTCGGCGCGGTCGAAGACGGGCCGGTCCGCCTCCCGCGCCACGTACAGCTCGCCCCACGCCCGCCCGTGCAGCACGATCGGGGCGACCACGCAGCAGCCCCGTCCGCGGCGGCGCAGCACGGCCGCGCGCCGGGTGCCCGGCACGTCCCCCGAGCCGTCCGCCGTCTCCAGCCAGGCGCGCGGCTCGCCGCCGTCCGTCCAGCGCCGGTGGAGGAACCCGGTGATCTCCGGGAAGTCGTGGACGGGGTACGACTCGTCCTCGGGGAACTCCTCCTCGTCCCCGCGCAGCTCCCCCACGTTCGCCAGCACCCGCAGCCGGCCGCGCTCGCGCTCCCAGACGGAGACGGCGGCGAAGGAGCCGTCCATCGCGGTCCGCGCGCCCTCGGCGGCGGCGCGGGCGACGTCGCGCAGGGTGGGGGCGGCGGCCATCGCCTGCGCCAGCGCCACCACGGTCCTCAGCCGCGCGTCGTCACCCATGCCGCACCCGATTCATACGACCCAGGTTATGGGCCTTCCCTCCAGCGTGCCGACCTGCTCACACCGGCTCTCGGGCCTCGTGCCCGCTCGCTCGCGGCTCACTCCCCGGGCCAGCGCGGGGCCCGCTTCTCGTTGAAGGCCGCCACGCCCTCGGCGCGGTCCCCGGAGAACGCCACCGAGCGCCAGGCCGCGTCCTCGACCTCCAGGCCCGCGCGCAGGTCCAGGCCCCAGCCGGTGCGCAGCGCCCGCTTGGCCGCCCGCAGGCCCACCGGGGAGTTGGCCGCGATGCGCCGGGCCAGCGCCAGCGCCTCGGCGCGGTCCTCCCCCTCGGCCGCCAGGTGGTCGACCAGCCCCAGCTCACGGGCCTCGGCGGCCTCCACCCGCCGCGCGGTGAAGATCAGCTCCGCGGCGCGGGCCGCGCCCACCCGGCGCGGCAGCAACTGGGTGCCGCCCCCGCCGGGGATCACCCCGACGGACACCTCCGGCAGCCCGACGACGGCGGTGGGGTCGGCGACGATCAGGTCGCAGGAGAGGGCCAGCTCGAAGCCGCCGCCGAGCGCGAACCCGTGCACGGCGGCGATCGTGGGCATCGGCAGCTCCAGCACCCCGGTGTAGGCGGCGCGGGCGTACGGCCGCTGCCGCGCCAGGTCCGCGTCGGTGAAGGAGTTGCGCTCCTTGAGGTCGGCGCCCACGCAGAACGCCCGCTCGTGGGTGGAGGAGAGCACCACGGCCCGCACCCGCCGGTCGGCGGCGAGCGACGCGCACGCCTCCCCCAGGAGGCGGGCCATCTCGGTGGAGACGGCGTTCATCGCCTTCGGCCGGTCCAGCACCAGCTCGGCGACGTGGGTGTCCGTCTCGCGCCGCACCACGACCCACTCGCCGAACCGCTCCTCGCTCACGTGCCCGTTCACGTCGTCGCTCACGTCGTCCACGCAGCCCTTCCGGTTAACGATCGCTCACTGGTGTCGAGCGCATCATGCCATCCGACCGCCCGGTCGGTCAGGGGGGCCGGGAGGGGAAGGGGGAGCGGAGGACGAGGGCGGGCGCGGGACGGGCGCGGAGAGGGCGGGGGAGCGGGGAACCGAAGGGGGCGTCGGGAGGAGCGCGTCAGGAGGGCCGGCGGCTGAGCAGCCACGGCTCGATGACGCCCAGCCCGCGGACCGGGCGCCGGTAGAGGGGGCGGAGCGCGAAGCGGTACGCCGAGGTGTCGTCGGCCTCCTTCTCCGACGCCGGCGCCTGGCCGGAGGCGACCAGCTCGGCGCGGAGCTCCTCGTCGACCAGCACCGCGTCCTTGGGGGCTATGGAGGTCAGCCGGCTGGCCAGGTTGACCGTGTTGCCGAAGACGTCCCCCATGCGGGTGGTGACCGTGCCGAAGGCCATGCCCACGCGCAGCTCGGGCATCGTCTCGTCGTTGGCCAGGGTCTCGATCAGCCGCAGGCCGATCTCGGCCGCCGTGCCCGCGTCGTCGGCGACGTAGAGCACCTCGTCGCCGAGGGTCTTGATCAGCCGGCCGCCGTGCGCGGCGACCAGGTCGGCCGCGGTGGTCTCGAACGCCTCGACCAGCTCGCCGAGTTCCTCCTCCTCCAGCCGGCGGGTCAGTCGGGTGAAGCCCACCAGGTCGGCGAAGGCGATCGCCAGCCGCCGGTCCACCATCTCCTCGTCGTCCTGCGCCACCCGGCCGGTGGCCGCGGCGAGCTGCCGCCGCCAGACGTACACCAGGAACTCCTGGAGTTCGGGCAGGAGCAGCTCCAGCAGCGGGTACGCCACCTCGGTGCGGGTCATCCCGGGCTCGGGCGGCTCGGTCAGGCCCTCCAGGAAGGAGTCGATCTGCCACTCCGCCAGACGTGCCGTCGTCTGCCCGGTGGAGCGCGCCACCTGGACGGCCATCGCCTCGCTGAGCAGCCCGGCCTCCACCAGACCGGCCAGCCGGCGCAGCGCGAGCACGTCGGCCTCGGTCAGCGCCCGGGCCTGGCCGATGTCGGCGAAGCCCATCGCCCGCCAGAAGCGGGCGGCCAGCTCCATCGGGACGTCGGCGGCGCGGGCCGCCTGGAAGGGCGTGTACTGCCGGGGGGCGCCCAGGATCAGCTGTTCGATGCGCAGCGCGAGGGGGTCCTCCTCGGTCCGGTCCGCGTCGCCGGCCGCCGCCGCACCGCCCGTCGGCTCTCCGGTCGCCGTCGGCTCTTCGGCTGGGGTGCCCGAGTCGTCCACTGCCCTTCCGATCCACTCACTGCCGCCGCGCCCGCCGCGCTGGGTCGAGTCAACGATACGGCAGGTGTGCCCTGGCTCACTCTCCCGACGGTGCTTCCGGGGGCTCCTGCGGAGCGGGCCTGAGGTGCACGATGTCGCCCGCCTCCACCGGCCGCTGCACCCCCTCGCCGCTCGCCAGGACCAGCCGTCCGTCGCCGTCCACCGCGACCGCCTCGCCCACCAGCTCGCGGTCGCCGGGCAGCAGGACGCGCACCCGCCGACCGAGGGTGGCGCATCCGGCGGTGTACGCCTCCCGCACCCGGCTCGCCTCCGGGTCGCCGTCCGCCGCGTGCCAGCGGCCGTACCACTCCTCCAGCGACCGGAGCACGGACCGCAGCAGCGGGTCGCGGTCGGTGCCGGACGCGCCGGCCAGCGTCAGCGAGCCGGCCGTGGGCACCGGCAGCTCGTCCTCGCGCAACGAGACGTTGAGTCCGATGCCCAGCACCACGGAGGCGGTCCCGTCGGGGTGCCCGACCCGCTCGGCGAGGATGCCGCCGAGCTTGCGCTCCTCGTCGCCGACCCGCACCAGGACGTCGTTGGGCCACTTCAGCGCCGTGTCCACCCCGGCGGTGCGGGCCAGGGCGGCGGCGGTGGCGACCCCGGCGAGCAGCGGGAGCCAGCCCCACCGCTCCACGGGCACCCGCGGGGTGAGCAGGACGGAGAAGAACAGCCCCGACCGGGCGGGGGCCGTCCAGGCGCGCTCCAGCCGCCCGCGTCCGGCGGTCTGCCGCTCGGCGACCAGCACGTCCCCCTCGCGGGCCGCGCCCCTCGCCGCCCGCCCCGCGAGGTCGGTGTTGGTGGAACCGGTCTCGGGCACCACGTCCAGAGAGGTCCACAGCGCTTCGGGCCGCAGCAGCGCGCGGCGGAGCGCGGAGGCGTTCAGCGGCGGTCGGTCCAGGTCCGACCAGGGATTGTCCGAGGGGTCCTTGGGCGTCATGCAAGACAGCGTAGGTGTGGCAAACACCGCACCTCCGTACCGCTCGGCCGCCGATACGCTACGAGTCGGTAGCCAGACGTTCACGACGAGGAGCCGCAGCCCGTGTCCGAGCAGCAGAGCCCAGCACCCGAGGACCACGAGCGTCACACCACCGCGGGCAAGCTCGCGGACCTGCGTCGGCGCATCGAGGAGGCCACCAACGCGGGTTCGACGCGCGCCGTGGAGAAGCAGCACGCCAAGGGCAAGCTGACCGCCCGCGAGCGGATCGACCTGCTCCTGGACGAGGGGTCGTTCGTCGAGCTGGACGAGTTCGCCCGCCACCGCTCCACCCACTTCGGCCTGGAGGAGAACCGGCCCTACGGCGACGGCGTCGTCACCGGCTACGGCACGGTGGACGGGCGTCCGGTGGCCGTCTTCTCCCAGGACTTCACGGTCTTCGGCGGCGCCCTGGGCGAGGTCTACGGCCAGAAGATCGTCAAGGTGATGGACTTCGCGCTGAAGACGGGCTGCCCGGTCATCGGCATCAACGACTCCGGCGGCGCCCGCATCCAGGAGGGCGTGGCCTCGCTCGGCGCGTACGGCGAGATCTTCCGCCGCAACACCCACGCCTCCGGCGTGATCCCGCAGATCTCGCTCGTGGTGGGCCCGTGCGCGGGCGGCGCGGTCTACTCCCCGGCGATCACCGACTTCACGGTGATGGTCGACCAGACCTCGCACATGTTCATCACCGGCCCGGACGTCATCAAGACGGTGACCGGCGAGGACGTCGGCTTCGAGGAGCTGGGCGGCGCCCGCACCCACAACGCCACCTCCGGCGTCGCGCACTACATGGCCTCCGACGAGAAGGACGCCATCGAGTACGTCAAGGCGCTGCTGTCGTACCTGCCGTCCAACAACCTCTCCGAACCGCCCGCCTTCCCCGAGGAGGCGGACCTGTCGGTCACCGACGACGACCGCGAGCTGGACACGCTGATCCCGGACTCGGCCAACCAGCCGTACGACATGCACGCCGTGATCGAGCACGTGCTGGACGACGGCGAGTTCCTGGAGACCCAGCCGCTGTTCGCGCCGAACATCCTCACCGGCTTCGGGCGGGTGGAGGGCCGGCCCGTCGGAGTCGTCGCCAACCAGCCGATGCAGTTCGCGGGCTGCCTGGACATCGACGCCTCCGAGAAGGCCGCGCGGTTCGTGCGGACCTGCGACGCGTTCAACGTCCCGGTGCTGACCTTCGTGGACGTGCCCGGCTTCCTGCCCGGCACCGACCAGGAGTACGGCGGCATCATCCGGCGCGGCGCCAAGCTGATCTACGCCTACGCCGAGGCGACGGTCCCGCTGATCACGGTCATCACGCGCAAGGCGTTCGGCGGCGCGTACGACGTCATGGGCTCCAAGCACCTGGGCGCGGACCTCAACCTCGCCTGGCCGACGGCCCAGATCGCCGTGATGGGCGCCCAGGGAGCGGTCAACATCCTCCACCGCAGGACCCTGGCGGCGGCCGAGACGCCCGAGGAGCGGGAGGAGCTGCGGGCGAAGCTCACCGCCGAGTACGAGGACACGCTCCTCAACCCGTATGTCGCGGCCGAGCGCGGGTACGTGGACGCCGTGGTGCTGCCGTCCGACACCCGGCGCCACATCGTGCGGGGCCTGCGCGCGCTGAGCACCAAGCGCGAGTCGCTGCCGCCGAAGAAGCACGGCAACATCCCGCTCTGACCGGCCCGAGCAGCCCCGACCGCTTCGACAGCGAGGAGACCGTCACGTGATCAAGGTCGTACGCGGCAACCCGACCCCCGAGGAGCTGGCCGCCGCCCTGGCGGTGGTGCGGACGCGCACGGCGGCGGCCTCGGGAGCCGCCTCGTCCGCCGCGGCGGGGACCTCGGAGTGGTCCGATCCGGCCCGTACCGTCCCCGCCCGCCGGCTGCCCCACCCGGGGCCGCGGGCGTGGCGGACGACGTACTGGCCCTGTTGAGGCGGACGGTCCCGTCCCCCACACGGCCGGAGCGGACCGGACGGCCC
>NZ_BAAASZ010000027.1:163497-272029 GCF_039533145.1 Streptomyces macrosporus | reverse complement strand
GCGGATGAGTACGGCTACTCAGGCGCCCGGGCCGTCCGCTGCCGCAGGATCGGTTCCATGCTCTGGTCCGACCCAGCCGACGAACCCCCCGAGGAGCTGCGCTCCGCCCAGGCCGGGCTCCGCCGCGCCGGTTGGCTGCTCGCCGTCGCGATGATCGCGGTCTTCCTGCTGCTGTGACCGCCGCCGTGAAACGCCGTCGGCGTTCTTCCTAGGATGGGCCGCATGGCCCACGACACCGCTCCCGGTATCCCCTCCGACCGCCCCGTCCCCGGGCGCCGGCTGGTCCTCGCGTCCCAGTCCCCCGCCCGGCTCGGGCTGCTGCGCCAGGCCGGACTCGCCCCCGAGGTGATCGTCAGCGGGGTGGACGAGGACGCGATCAGCGCCCCGACCCCATCGGAGCTGGCCCTGCGGCTGGCCGAGGCGAAGGCCGCGGCCGTGGCGGAACGCGTACGGGCCTCCCGGCGGGAGTCGGGAGAAGCCGGAGAGACCGGGGAGGCCGACGCGGGCGCGCTCGTCGTCGGCTGCGACTCGGTGCTGGAGCTGGACGGCCGGCCGCTGGGCAAGCCCGCGGACGCCGAGGAGGCCATCGCCCGCTGGAAGGCCATGCGCGGACGGGCGGGCGTCCTGGTCACCGGGCACTGCGTGATCGACACGGCCACGGGCCGCCGCGTCTCCGCGACCGCCGCCACGACCGTCCGCTTCGGCGAGCCGAGCGACGAGGAGATCGCCGCCTATGTCGCCAGCGGGGAGCCGCTGCACGTCGCGGGCGCCTTCACCCTCGACGGCCGGTCGGCGCCCTTCGTCGACGGCATCGACGGCGACCCCGGCAACGTCATCGGGCTCTCGCTGCCGCTGCTGCGCCGACTGCTGGCCGAACTGGGCGTGGGAATCACGGAGTTGTGGGCTTGAGCGGCGGTTCGGCACCGGCGGGGGCGTGCGGACGGTCCGGGGCGTAGGAGACCAGGGCCAGCACGATGAGCCCCAACACGACCATCAGAGTGGCGAACGCCGCCCAACTCACCAGGGCGGCGGCGACCGCGCCGAGCACGCCGTGCACGACGGCCGCGCTGATCAGCAGGATGCGGGCGAGGCGGCGCGGCGGCCGGTCGGTCAGGGCCGCGCGGAGCAGCAGGAACCCGCACAGCAGCAGGTAGGCGCCGAAGACCGCGCCGCCGATCCACGTCGAGACGGCCATGAGGTGCGGGTCGAGCCCGTCCAGGGACATCTTCTGACGGTCCACCATGACGCCGAGGACCCAGTGCAACACTCCGACGCCGACGGCCTCCAGACCGAGCACCACGGCCGTCGTCAGGGCCACCGGTCGTCTGCGCACCATGGCGTCCCGCCCCCTCGTCATCCGTGGACGGCGTGCTCGTAACGGCACGTCGCTTGCGACAGCGCGCACGCTACTAACGGGTAATGCAGGGGGACACCCCCGCGCCCGAGCAAAGAATCACCCCATCGTTCGTAGGGACTCCACAAAGGAATCACGCCCCTCGCCGAAGCCTCGGACAGTAACCTTGGCCACATCGGAGATCCCCCGACGGACGGGGAAACCCGGCGTAACGTGTACTCGCAAGGAACCGAGCCCCGGTCGAGCGCCGGGGATCACGTTCCGTGTGGGCAAGCTCACCCCCCAGGGCGACTCGGCGTGCGATGTCGCCGATACCTAAACTCACCTTGTTTCAAGGAGGGAGTCATCGTGCGCAAGGTGCTCATCGCCAATCGCGGTGAAATCGCTGTCCGCGTCGCCCGTGCCTGTCGGGACGCCGGGATCGCGAGTGTCGCCGTCTATGCCGATCCGGACCGAGACGCGCTGCACGTGAGGGTGGCGGACGAGGCTTTCGCCCTGGGCGGTGACACTCCCGCCACCAGCTACCTGGACATCGCCAAGGTCCTCAAGGCCGCCGCCGACTCCGGCGCGGACGCCGTCCACCCGGGTTACGGCTTCCTGTCGGAGAACGCCGAATTCGCCCAGGCCGTCATCGACGCCGGGCTGATCTGGATCGGCCCGCCGCCGCAGGCGATCCGCGACCTGGGCGACAAGGTGGCCGCCCGGCACATCGCCCAGCGCGCCGGCGCCCCGCTGGTGGCCGGCACCCCGGACCCGGTCTCCGGGGCCGACGAGGTCGTGGCCTTCGCGAAGGAGCACGGCCTGCCCATCGCCATCAAGGCCGCCTTCGGCGGTGGCGGACGCGGCCTGAAGGTCGCCCGCACCCTGGAGGAGATCCCCGAACTGTACGAGTCGGCCGTCCGCGAGGCGGTGGCCGCCTTCGGCCGCGGCGAGTGCTTCGTCGAGCGGTACCTGGACCGGCCCCGGCACGTGGAGACCCAGTGCCTGGCCGACAAGCACGGCAACGTCGTGGTGGTCTCCACCCGCGACTGCTCCCTCCAGCGGCGTCACCAGAAGCTGGTGGAGGAGGCCCCCGCGCCGTTCCTGACGGAGGAGCAGAACGCCGAGTTGTACCGCGCGTCCAAGGCCATCCTGAAGGAGGCCGGCTACGTGGGCGCCGGCACCTGCGAGTTCCTGGTCGGCCAGGACGGCACGATCTCCTTCCTGGAGGTCAACACCCGCCTCCAGGTGGAGCACCCGGTGACCGAGGAGGTCTCCGGCATCGACCTGGTGCGCGAGATGTTCCGCATCGCCGACGGCGAGGAGCTGGGCTACGACGACCCGCCGCTGCGCGGTCACTCCTTCGAGTTCCGCATCAACGGCGAGGACCCGGGCCGCAACTTCCTCCCGGCTCCGGGCACGGTGACGACGTTCGCCCCGCCGGCGGGTCCGGGCGTGCGCCTGGACGCGGGCGTGGAGTCCGGCTCCGTGATCGGCCCCGCCTGGGACTCGCTGCTGGCCAAGCTGATCGTCACCGGCGCCACCCGGCAGCAGGCCCTCCAGCGCGCCGCCCGCGCCCTGGACGAGTTCACCGTCGAGGGCATGGCCACCGCCCTGCCCTTCCACCGCAAGGTGGTCCGCGACCCGGCCTTCGCCCCGGAGGTCAACGGCCGGCCCGAGGAGCCGTTCAACGTCCACACCCGGTGGATCGAGACCGAGTTCGTCAACGACATCACGCCGTTCGCGGGTCCCGCCGGCACGGAGACCGAGGAGGACGAGCCCGGCCGGGAGACCGTGGTGGTCGAGGTCGGCGGCAAGCGGCTGGAGGTCTCCCTGCCCGCCTCGCTGGGCATGACCCTGGCCCGCACCGCCGCGGCCGGCGGCGCCCGCCCCAAGCGGCGCGCGGCCAAGAAGTCCGGTCCGGCCGTCACCGGCGACACCCTGGCCTCCCCGATGCAGGGCACCATCGTCAAGGTGGCCGTCGAGGAGGGGCAGGAGGTCAAGGAGGGCGATCTGATCGTCGTCCTGGAGGCGATGAAGATGGAGCAGCCCATCAACGCCCACCGCTCCGGCACCGTCAAGGGCCTGACCGCCGAGATCGGCGCGTCCATCAGCTCCGGCGCCCCGATCTGCGAGATCAAGGACTGACACCCCGGCGGGAGAACGCCTCGGGGCGGGACGGCCGAGTGCCGTCCCGCCCCTTCTCCGTCTTCTCCCCCCGCTCCCTCGTCCGCCGCCTCCCCGCCCCTCCGCCTCTCCGCGGCCGTCCGCGCCCGCGCGGCGCGGTCAGTGGCGTCTGGGGGCCAGGTCCGCGATCCGGCCCGGCGGCTGGCCCTCGCCCGGCGCGCTCAGGGGGGCCGCGCGCAACTGCGCGCCGCTCCCGCCGCCCTGCGGGTGCCGTCCGCGCTGTCCCGGCAGCGGCACCTCCCGACGGGGCTGCCGCACCGGAGCGCCCGGACCCGCCGACGGGGCGCTCTCGCTCTCCGGGCCGCCCGGACCGGGTGGCGTGCCGTGCCCCGTGCCCGCCACCGTGACCTGGACGCCCTGGTCCGCCAGGGCCTGGAGTTCGGCCGCCGCCCGCTCCTCCTGTGCCGGCGGCTCGTCGGTCACCAGACGGGTGATGAGGTCCGGGGGCACCGTCTGGAACATCGTGTCGACGCCCAGCTTGGTGTGGTCCGCGAGGACGACGACCTCCGCCGCCGCCTGGACCAGCGCACGGTCCACGCTCGCCGAGAGCATGTTGGAGGTGGACAGCCCCCGCTCGGCCGTCAGCCCGCTGCCGGACAGGAAGGCGCGCGAGACCCGCAGCCCCTGGAGGGACTGCTCGGCGCCGCTGCCCACCAACGCGTAGTTGGAGCCGCGCAGCGTGCCGCCGGTCATCACCACCTCGACGCGGTTGGCGTGCGCCAGCGCCTGCGCCACCAGCAGGGAGTTGGTGACCACCGTCAGGCCGGGGACGCGCGCGAGGCGCCGCGCCAGCTCCTGGGTGGTCGTCCCGGCGCCGACGACGATGGCCTCGCCCTCCTCGACGAGACCGGCGGCCACGTCGGCGATGGCCGTCTTCTCCGCGGTCGCCAGGTGGGCCTTCTGGGGGAAGCCGGACTCCCGCGTGAAGCCACCGGGCAGCACCGCACCTCCGTGACGGCGGTCGAGCAGTCCTTCGGCCTCCAGCGCCCGGACATCGCGCCGTACGGTCACTTCGGAGGTCTGGACGACGCGTGCCAGTTCCCGGAGCGAGACGGCTCCGTTGGCGCGCACCATTTCGAGGATCAGTTGGCGACGTTCTGCAGCGAACACGAAACCGACAGTAACGCGGACGACCATCTGCTTTCAGCTGTTTCCGCTGAATAACGGAAGTTGTTCGTACGCACGTCCCCGTCGTGGTATATGCGACCGCTCCGGCGGAACCGGACCGCCGGTCAGCTCCCCTCGGCGCTCTTCCGCGTCTGGAGCTGCCGCGCCACCTCGGCGATCGAACCCGACAGGGACGGATAGACGGTGAAGGTGTTCGCGATCTGTTCGACCGTCAGGTTGTTGTCGACCGCTATCGCGATCGGGTGAATCAGCTCGCTGGCGCGCGGCGCCACGACCACGCCGCCGACCACGATGCCCGTGCCGGGGCGGCAGAACAGCTTCACGAAACCGTCCCGGATGCCCTGCATCTTGGCGCGCGCGTTGCGCAGCAGCGGCAGCTTGACGGCCCGGGCGTCGATCCGGCCGCCGTCCACGTCGGCCTGCGAGTAGCCGACGGTGGCGATCTCCGGGTCGGTGAAGACGTTCGCCGAGACCGTCTTGAGGTTCAGCGGCGCCACCGTCTCGCCCAGGAAGTGGTACATCGCGATCCGGCCCTGCATGGCCGCGACCGAGGCGAGCGCGAAGACTCCCGTGCAGTCTCCGGCCGCGTAGATGCCCGGAGCGGTCGTACGGGAGACCCGGTCGGTCCAGATGTGACCGGACTCCTTCAGTTTGACGCCGGCCTCCTCCAGGCCGATGCCCGCGGTGTTGGGCACCGCCCCGACGGCCATCAGGCAGTGGCTGCCGGTGATGACCCGGCCGTCCGAGAGGGTGACCTCCACCCGGTCCCCCACGCGCTTGGCCGAGGCGGCCCGGGAGCGGGACATCACGTTCATGCCGCGGCGGCGGAAGACGTCCTCCAGCACGGCCGCCGCGTCCGGGTCCTCGCCCGGCAGCACGCGGTCGCGGGAGGAGACGAGCGTCACACGGGAGCCGAGCGCCTGGTAGGCGCCCGCGAACTCGGCGCCGGTGACGCCGGAGCCGACCACGATCAGCTCCTCGGGCTGCTCCTCCAGGTCGTACACCTGGGTCCAGTTCAGGATGCGCTCGCCGTCCGGCCTGGCGTCGGGGAGTTCGCGCGGGTGGCCGCCGGTGGCGATGAGCACGGCGTCGGCGGTCAGCCTTTCCTCGCCGCCGTCCGCCTTCTCCACCACGACGTGGCGCGAGCCGTCCGGCTCCTGCTGCGGCTCCAGCCGGCCGCGACCGCGCAGCACGCGGGCGCCGGCGCGGGTGACGGCGGCGGTGATGTCGTGCGACTGGGCGAGCGCCAGGCGCTTGACGCGCCGGTTGACCTTGCCCAGGTCCACGCCGACGACCCGGGCGGGCCGATCCGGATCGGGGGTGCCGTCCTCGACGATGATGCCGAGCTCCTCGTAGGAGGAGTCGAAGTTCGTCATCACCTCGGCCGTGGCGATGAGCGTCTTGGAGGGCACGCAGTCGGTCAGCACCGAGGCCCCGCCCAGACCGTCCCGGTCGACGACGGTCACGTCCGCACCGAGCTGAGCGGCCACCAGCGCCGCCTCGTATCCGCCCGGTCCACCACCGATGATCACGATCCGAGTCACGTCCTCCAGTCTCGCACGGGCCGTCCGTCCATCGGACACCACCCGCCGGACCGGTTCGGCCGCCTTCCCCGGGAGCCGGCCGCGGCCGGCGCTACCCTTCGTCCCATGTCGCTCTACGCCGCCTACGCCGGAAACCTCGACGCCCGGCTGATGTCCCGCCGCGCCCCGCACTCCCCGCTGCGCGGCACCGGATGGCTCAGCGGGTGGCGGCTCACCTTCGGCGGCGAGCAGATGGGCTGGGACGGGGCGCTGGCGACCCTGGTGGAGGACCCGGTCTCGACGGTCTTCGTCGCGCTGTACGACATCGCGCCCATGGACGAGGACTCCCTGGACCGCTGGGAGGGCGTCGGCATGGGCGTCTACCGCCGCGTCCGGGTGCGGGTGCACACCCTGGACGGCGACGAGGCGGCGTGGTGCTACGTGCTGAACGGGTACGAGGGCGGGCTGCCCTCGGCCCGCTACCTGGGGGAGATCGCCGACGCGGCGGAGTCCGCGGGCGCCCCCCACGACTACGTGATGGAGCTGCGCAAGCGCCCCTGCTGACCGGGGACCGGCCGGACCGCCGGCCGGCCGCGCCCGCCGGTTCCGCCATCCGGAAAACAGTTCCGGCCGTCCGGAAAGAAGCGCTCCCACGCCACCCGTCTACGCGCGTAGGCAATTACCGGTTACCCTCATCCGCGTGAACGCATCTGCCACCACGGACTACTCAGGCGACCCGTACGCCGCCGCCGACGCCGCAGCGGCCCGCCTGCGCGAACTGACCGGCGCGCAGAGCCACGACGTCGCCCTGGTCATGGGGTCGGGCTGGGTGCCGGCCGCCGACGCGCTCGGCGAGCCGGAGCACGAGTTCCCGGTCACCGACCTGCCCGGCTTCCCGCCCCCGGCCGTCGAGGGGCACGCGGGGAGGATCCGCTCGCACCGCCTGGGCGACAAGCGGGCGCTGGTCTTCCTCGGCCGTACGCACCTGTACGAGGGCCGTGGTGTCGCCCCCGTCGTCCACGGGGTCCGCTCCGCCGTCGCCGCGGGCTGCAAGACCATCGTGCTCACCAACGGCTGCGGCGGCCTGCGCCCGGGGATGCGCCCCGGCCAGCCGGTGCTCATCCGCGACCACATCAACCTGACCGGCGTCTCGCCGATCGTCGGCGCCAACTTCGTCGACCTGACCGACCTGTACTCGCCGCGGCTGCGCGCGCTGTGCCAGGAGGTGGACGCCACCCTGGAGGAGGGCGTCTACGTCCAGTTCCCCGGCCCCCACTACGAGACGCCCGCCGAGATCGGCATGGTCCGGGCGATCGGCGGGGACCTGGTCGGCATGTCCACGGTCCTGGAGGCCATCGCCGCCCGCGAGGCGGGCGCGGAGGTGCTGGGCATCTCCCTGGTCACCAACCTGGCCGCGGGCATGACGGGCGAACCGCTGAACCACGAGGAGGTCCTCCGGGCGGGCCGCGACTCGGCCGTCCGGATGGGCGCGCTCCTGGCGAAGGTCCTCGGGCGCATCTGACCCGGCGCGCGCCCCGGAGGCCCGGCCCCGCCACGGACGACGGACCGCCGGGCGGCATTCGGAGGCGTCCCCGGGTACTCGTGGGTGACAGATCCCCGCGCCCGCCCGGCGCGGGGAGCGGCAGCGAAGCACGGGCAGGCGTCCGCCGCCGCCCGTGAGGCGACACGTAGGAGCGGAGAGAACCGTGGCAACCGTGCACGAGGAACTGACCGCCCGGGCGCGGTCCTGGCTGGCCGAGGACCCGGACCCGGAGACCCGGGAGGAACTGGCCGGGCTGGTCGACTCCGGCGACCTGGACGAACTGGCCGCCCGCTTCGCCGGCACCCTCCGGTTCGGCACCGCCGGGCTCCGCGGGGAACTGGGCGCGGGGCCGATGCGGATGAACCGCGTCGTCGTCATCCGGGCCGCCGCCGGGCTCGCGGCCCACCTCCGCAAGCACGGACACGGCGGCGGCCTGGTCGTCATCGGGTACGACGCCCGCCACAAGAGCGCCGACTTCGCGCGCGACACCGCCGCGGTGATGGTCGGCGCCGGGCTCCGGGCGGCCCTGCTGCCCCGGCCCCTGCCCACCCCCGTGCTGGCCTTCGCCATCCGTCGGCTGGGCGCCGTCGCGGGCGTCACCGTCACCGCGAGCCACAACCCGCCCCGCGACAACGGCTACAAGGTCTACCTGGGCGGGGGCTCCCAGATCGTGCCGCCCGCCGACGCCGAGATCGCCGACGAGATCGCCTCCGTCGGCTCGCTCGCCGACGTCCCGCGCGCCGAGTCGGGCTGGGACGTCCTGGGCGAGGAGATCGTCGAGGACTACCTGGACCGGGCGGTCACGGTGCTCACCCCGCGCTCCCCCCGGAACGTGCGGATCGTCCACACCGCCCTGCACGGGGTCGGCGGCGCCACGCTGGCCGCCGCCTTCGAACGCGCGGGCTTCCCCGCCCCCGTGCCCGTGGCCGAGCAGGCCGAGCCCGACCCCGACTTCCCGACCGTGGCCTTCCCCAACCCCGAGGAGCCCGGGGCGATGGACCTGGCCTTCGCCACCGCCCGCGCCCACCAGGCGGAGGGCGTCGACCTGATCATCGCCAACGACCCCGACGCCGACCGCTGCGCGGTGGCGGTGCCCGACCCCGGCACCGACACGGGCTGGCGGATGCTGCGCGGCGACGAGGTGGGGGCGCTGCTCGCCACCCATCTGGTGCACAAGCGGGCGCGGGGCGCCTTCGCCACCACGATCGTCTCCTCCTCGCTGCTGTCGAAGATCGCGGCCGAGGCGGGCCTGCCGTACGCCGAGACGCTGACCGGCTTCAAGTGGCTGGCCGGCGTGGACGGCCTGCGCTACGCCTACGAGGAGGCGCTGGGCTACTGCGTCGACCCCGAGGGCGTCCGGGACAAGGACGGCATCACGGCCGCGCTGCTCGTCGCCGAGCTGGCCGCGGAGCTGAAGGAGTCCGGCCGCACCCTGACCGAGCTGCTGGACGACATCGCGGCCCGCTACGGGCTGCACGCCACCGACCAGCTCTCGGTGCGGGTGGCGGACCTGTCGCTGATCGAGGCGGCGATGCGCCGGCTGCGCGCGACGCCGCCGGTCGTGCTGGCCGGTCTGACCGTGACCTCCGCCGAGGACCTGAGCCGGGGCAGCGGCGCCCTCCCGCCGACCGACGCGCTCCGCTACCACCTGGCCGGCGACCCCCGGCGGGGGATCTCCGGGGCCCGGGTCGTCGTCCGCCCCAGCGGCACGGAGCCGAAGCTGAAGTGCTACCTGGAGGTGGTCGTCCCCGTCGCGGACGCCTCGGACCTCTCCACGGCCCGCACCACGGCGGACTGGCTCCTGGGCGCGCTCAGGGCGGACCTCGCCGCCGCGGCGGGCATCTGACCGCCGCGGCCGGGCCCGGACCTCAGGCCAGGAACAGCAGGTAGAGCAGGGCGATCCCGCCGACCGCCAGGGGCGCCAGGACCTCGTAGGCCCAGCGGACGGTCGGGGCGCCCTGCGCCGCCTCCTCGGCGGCGTGGCGTTCGGCCAGGGTGCGGATCTCCTCGACCGCCTGGTCGGCCTGGGCCTGGTGGGCCCCGCCCGCGGCGCCCGCGGTGAACGCGGCGCCGGGCGCGGCCAGGTTCGGCGAGGCCACCGGGCCGCCGCCCTTCCGCAGGGCCTTCTTGCGCTGGCGCAGCGAGACCGGGATCGCCCACATCTGGTACTTCCTGCCGCCGGCGAAGACCTCGCTGGAGTACGCGGCCCGCACCTCCTCCACCGACGCCCACGGCAGCGTGATCGTGCGGAACGGGTTGCGCACCCGCAGCCGCTCGCGCCCCGCGAAGACCGCGGGCCGCAGGGAGAAGGCGAAGACCAGCGGCACGAGGAACACCAGCCAGGCCAGCGAGAGCCACCGGATGCGGCCCTCGCCGTTGAGGATTCCCTCGCCGGTCAGCCCCAGGATCAGCAACAGCAGCAGGGAGCCTCCCAGCATCCCCGAGCCGGAGCGGTAGGTGTGGTCGGCGTACCTGGGCTGCTCGCGCGTCATGCCCCCGATTCTGCCCGATGCCCTCAGAAACGCGTTCGACCGGCCGCGGCCCGCAGGGGGCCGGGGCCCCGGCCGGGGCGAGGAGGGGGGTGACATGTCGCTACGCGCGTAGATATGCTCCTCTGGTGACCATGCCTGCCACGTCTCCCACCACGACCGACGCATCGCCCCCCGCGTCGCTCTCCGCGCTCGCGGACGCCACCGCGTCCGACACCGCGCTGCGCCGCTTCCTCCACGGCCTGCCCGGGGTCGACGCGGTCGGCCTCGAAGCCCGCGCCGCCGCGCTCGGCACCCGTTCGATCAAGACCACGGCGAAGGCGTTCGCCATCGACCTCGCCATCTCCATGGTCGACCTGACGACCCTGGAGGGCGCCGACACCCCGGGCAAGGTGCGGGCCCTGTGCGCCAAGGGCGTCGTCCCCGACCCCACCGACCGCACCGCCCCGAGGGTCGCGGCGATCTGCGTCTACCCGGACATGGTGGCCACCGCCAAGGAGACGCTGTCCGCCCTCGGCGGCCGGGACGTCCACGTCGCCTCCGTCGCCACCGCCTTCCCCGCCGGCCGCGCCGCCCTGTCGGTCAAGCTCGCCGACACCCGCGAGGCGGTGGCCGCCGGAGCCGACGAGATCGACATGGTGATCGACCGCGGCGCCTTCCTCTCCGGCCGCTACATGCAGGTCTTCGAGGAGATCAGGGCCGTGAAGGAGGCGTGCGCCCGCCCGGGCGGCGACGCCGCGCACCTGAAGGTGATCTTCGAGAACGGCGAGCTGGCCACGTACGACAACGTCCGCCGCGCCTCCTGGCTGGCGATGCTCGCCGGGGCGGACTTCATCAAGACCTCCACCGGCAAGGTGGCGGTCAACGCCACGCCGGCGAACACGCTGGTGATGCTGGAGGCCGTGCGCGACTTCCGCGCCGCCGGCGGCCCCCGGGTCGGCGTCAAGCCCGCGGGCGGCATCCGCACCACCAAGGACGCGATCAAGTACCTGGTGATGGTGAACGAGACCCTCGGCGACGACTGGCTGCACCCCGACCTGTTCCGCTTCGGTGCCTCCAGCCTCCTCAACGACCTGCTGATGCAGCGCCAGAAGCTGACCACCGGGCGCTACTCCGGCCCCGACTACGTGACGGTGGACTGAATCCGATGAGCCCCATCTTCGAGTACGCACCCGCGCCCGAGTCCCGCGCCGTGGTGGACATCGCGCCCTCCTACGGCCTGTTCGTCGACGGCGAGTTCCGCGAGGCCGCCGACGGCCGGGTCTTCAAGACGGTCTCGCCGTCCACCGAGGAGGTCCTGTCGGAGGTCGCCCACGCGGGCGCCGAGGACGTGGACGCGGCCGTGGCCGCCGCCCGTCGCGCCTTCGGTCCCTGGTCGGCGCTGCCCGGCGCCGAGCGCGCCAAGTACCTGTTCCGGATCGCCCGGATCATCCAGGAGCGCTCGCGCGAGCTGGCCGTGCTGGAGACCCTGGACAACGGCAAGCCGATCCGCGAGACCCGGGACGTCGACCTGCCGCTGGTCGCCGCGCACTTCTTCTACTACGCGGGCTGGGCCGACAAGCTCTCCCACGCCGGCTTCGGCCCCGACCCGCGTCCGCTGGGCGTGGCGGGCCAGGTCATCCCGTGGAACTTCCCGCTGCTGATGCTGGCCTGGAAGGTCGCCCCGGCGCTGGCCTGCGGCAACACCGTCGTCCTCAAGCCCGCCGAGACCACCCCGCTGTCCGCCCTGTTCTTCGCGGACGTCTGCCGCCAGGCCGGGCTGCCCAAGGGCGTGGTCAACATCCTCACCGGCGACGGCTCCACCGGCGCCGCGCTGGTGGCGCACGAGGGCGTCGACAAGGTCGCCTTCACCGGCTCCACCGCCGTCGGCCGGCAGATCGCCCGCACGGTCGCGGGCACCCGCAAGAAGCTCACCCTGGAGCTGGGCGGCAAGGGCGCCAACATCGTCTTCGACGACGCGCCGATCGACCAGGCCGTCGAGGGCATCGTCAACGGCATCTACTTCAACCAGGGGCAGGTCTGCTGCGCGGGCTCCCGGCTGCTGGTCCAGGAGTCGATCCACGACGAGCTGCTGGAGGCGCTCAAGCGCCGGCTGGCGACCCTGCGGGTCGGCGACCCGCTGGACAAGAACACCGACATCGGCGCGATCAACTCCGCCGAGCAGCTCGCCCGCATCACCGAACTCGCCGACAGCGGCGAGTCCGAGGGCGCCGTCCGCTGGTCGCCGGCGTGCGAACTGCCCGAGCGCGGCTGGTGGTTCGCGCCGACGGTCTTCACGAACGTCACCCAGGCCCACCGGATCGCCCGCGAGGAGATCTTCGGCCCCGTGCTGTCGGTGCTGACCTTCCGCACCCCGGACGAGGCCGTGGCCAAGGCCAACAACTCGCAGTACGGCCTGTCCGCGGGCGTGTGGACGGAGAAGGGCTCGCGCATCCTGGCGATGGCCGACAGGCTCCGGGCCGGCGTCGTGTGGGCCAACACGTTCAACAAGTTCGACCCGACCTCGCCCTTCGGCGGCTACAAGGAGTCGGGCTTCGGTCGCGAGGGCGGCCGTCACGGTCTGGAGGCGTACCTCGATGTCTGACAGCACCGCCGGAACGCGGCTGAGCGTTCTCAAGACCTACAAGCTGTTCGTCGGGGGGAAGTTCCCCCGGTCCGAGAGCGGACGGGTGTACGAGGTGACCGACACGCGCGGCAACCGGTTGGCGAACGCCCCGCTGGCCTCCCGCAAGGACGCCCGGGACGCGGTGGTCGCGGCCCGCAAGGCGTTCGGCGGCTGGTCCGGGGCGACGGCCTACAACCGCGGCCAGATCCTCTACCGGATCGCCGAGATGCTGGAGGGCCGACGCGACCAGTTCACCGCCGAGGTCGCCGCCGCCGAGGGGCTGTCGAAGGCGAAGGCCGCCGCCCAGGTGGACGCCGCCGTGGACCGCTGGGTGTGGTACGCGGGCTGGTCGGACAAGGTGGCGCAGGTGGTGGGCGGCGCCAATCCGGTCGCGGGCCCGTACTTCAACCTCTCCACCCCCGAACCCACCGGTGTGGTCGCCGTCCTGGCCCCGCGGGAGTCGTCCCTCCTGGGCCTGGTCTCGGTGCTCGCCCCGGTGATCGTCACCGGCAACACCGCCGTGGTGGTGGCGAGCGAGCGGGCGCCCCTCCCCGCGCTCTCCCTGGCCGAGGTGCTGGCCACCTCCGACCTGCCGGGCGGTGTGGTCAACATCCTCTCCGGGCGGACGGCCGAGATCGCCGCGCCGCTCGCCGCCCACCAGGACGTCAACGCGATCGACCTGACGGGCGCGGACGCGGAGACCGCCAAGGAGCTGGAGATCGCCGCCGCGGAGAACCTCAAGCGGGTGCTGCGTCCGGCGGCCGACGGCGCCGACTGGTCCGCCGACCCCGGCACGAAGCGGATGCTGGCGTTCCTGGAGACCAAGACCGTCTGGCACCCCATCGGCGTCTGACGGTCCACGAGGAGCCCCGAGGAGACCGTCGCGCCGCGCCGCGGCGCCCCGCCGGCCCGACGGCCGAGGGGCGCCGCGGCGCGACCCGTCCGTCAGCCGGGCAGCAGGGCCGCCACCGTGCCCACCGCGGGCAGGGTGCGCAGCGTGCCGCCGTCGGCGAACGGCTCCGTGATCGGCTCGGTGGACACGCCCTTGAAGTCGGCGACCTGGGCGACCACCGTGTTGCTCAGCGGGTCCACCGGGGTGCCGGCCAGCGGGTGGATGCGCTGGTCCTTGGCCGGACGCAGCGCGCCGGCCGTCGCGATCCCCGCCGCGCCCGTCGCGTGCGCCGCTCCCTCCAGCGCCTTGCCGGGCTCCAACGCCCCGCCCGTCACCGAGAGGTCGGAGGTGGGAGCGGACGACGGGGCGGACGGTGCCGGGGCCGCGACCGCCCCCGCCGCCCCGGAGATCATCGCGGCCCCCGCCGCGGAGACGGCCAGCCCGGCCCGCAACAGGGCGCGGGGGATGCCGTTCCCGGCCGTACGCGCCTGCCTCGTCCGTGCGTGACGGCGGTGCTGAGCGGTCATGGGACACCTACCAGAAGAGTCGATGTGCGTGATCGTACGGTGACGCAGCGTATATGAAGCCGCCGTCACATGCACATGCGCACGACTCCCTCCGGGGATCGCCGACAATGGTGTCCCGTGACCTCCGCCGACACCGCCCGCGTGATCCTGCTGACCGGTCCCTCCGGTTCCGGCAAGTCCTCGCTCGCAGCCCGCACGGGGCTGCCCGTCCTGCGCCTGGACGACTTCTACAAGGAGGCCGGCGACCCGTCGCTGCCCCTCTTCCCCGGCGGCGACCTGGTGGACTGGGACGACCCGGCCTCCTGGAACGCCGAGGCCGCGGTGGCGGCGATCGTCGCCCTGTGCGAGCACGGCCGTACGACCGTGCCGGTGTACGACATCTCCACCAGCGCGCGCGTCGGCGAGGAGGCGCTCGACCTGCGCGGCGCGCGCCTGTTCATCGCCGAGGGGGTCTTCGCCGCCGAAATCGCCCGGCGCTGCCGCGAGTTGGGACTGCTGGCCGACGCGCTGTGCCTGCGCGGGCGCCCCACCACCACCTTCCGGCGGCGGCTGCTCCGCGACGTGCGCGAGGGACGCAAGTCGCTGCCCGTCCTGGTGCGCCGCGGCTGGACCCTGATGCGCCGGGAGGGCGCGATCGTCGCGCACCACGTCTCCCTGGGCGCCCACGCCTGCGGCCGTGACGAGGCCCTGGCCCGGATCGCGGCGCTCGGCGCGGCCCCGTCGGCACGCGTGCCGGCCCCGCGCGGGGGCTCGGCGGCGCGTGGGGGCTCGGCCCCGCGCGAGAACTCGGCGGCGCGCGGGAAGTCGGCCGCGCGCGCGTGAAGGAGCGGGCCCGGCCGGACCCCCCGGCCGACCGGACCCGCTCCCGTCTCCCCCGTGTCCCCCCGTTCTCTCCCCCGTGTCTCCCCCCGTTCCCCCGTTCTCTCCCCCGCCCTCGGGCCCGGTCGCCCGTCAGGCGACCAGTTCCCCGAAGCTCTCCTCCAGGTCGCGGCCGAGGCTGAGCGCCTCGTCCTCGCGCAGCCGGCGCAGGGAGCGCCAGATGCTGCTCTTGACCGTGCCGACGCTGATGTCGAGGATGTCGGCGATCTCCGGGTCGGTACGGCCCTCGTAGTAGCGCAAGACCAGCATGGTGCGCTGGAGTTCGGGCAGCCGGGCCAGCGCCTGCCACAGGACCGCACGCAGTTCGGTGCCGCGCATCGCGTCGCTCTCGCCCGCCGACTCGGGCAGCTCCTCGGTCGGGTACTCGTTGAGCTTGCGGCGGCGCCAGGCGCTGATGTGCAGGTTGGTCATGGTGCGGCGGAGGTATCCGCCGACGGCCGCCTTGTCGCTGATCCTGTCCCAGGCGCGGTAGGTGGAGAACAGCGCGCTCTGGAGCAGGTCCTCGGCCTCGTGACGGTCGCCCGTCAGGTGGTAGGCGGTGGCGTACAGGGAGGCGCGGCGCTCACGCACGTAGGCGGTGAACTCCGCCTCCGACACCCCCCGGCGCCGCTCCCCCGGCGCCTCCCCGTACCCGTTCTCCCCCCGCCGGTCTCCCCCCTCGGCCGGCTCCTCCACGGCGGCGATGTGCGCCGGCCGCTGACGTCCGGTGCCCCGGTGGCATCCCCCTCGCTTCTCTCCCGAACCCCGTCCGGAAGGGGCCACCAGGGGTGTCCCCGGCACCCCCGCGGCACCGGACTTCTCCACACCCCGGTCGGGAACCACGGGGGTGTGCAGGCGCGTGTGGATAACTGCGCTGGTGATGTTGCGGTGCAGTGTGTTCATCTCGCGCCCCCCTCGTGGAGCCAACCCGTGCGTTTGCTCGTGCCGAATACATTGCCGCGGCAGTTTCATGACGGGGTCCGCCGTCTGTCACAGGGGTGTCACAGGGGTCCGGGTGACCGTGACCCGACCCGTAAACGACTTTCGTGTACATGCCCGTCGAAGTCCGGTCAGGTGATACGCCAGAATGGCGCACGTGCCTTTCCTGTTGCTGATCGAGGACGACGAAGCCGTCCGTACGGCCCTGGAGATGGGTCTGACCCGGCAGGGTCACCGCGTGGTGACCGCGGCCTCGGGTGAGGACGGCCTCAAGCTGCTGCGCGAACAACGGCCGGACCTGATCGTGCTGGACGTCATGCTGCCCGGCATCGACGGCTTCGAGGTGTGCCGTCGCATCCGGCGCACGGACCAGCTCCCGATCATCCTGCTGACCGCGCGCAGCGACGACATCGACGTCGTGGTCGGCCTGGAGTCGGGCGCGGACGACTACGTCGTCAAGCCCGTGCAGGTGCGGGTGCTGGACGCCCGCATCCGCGCGGTGATGCGGCGCGGCGAGCGCGAGGCGAACGACTCGGCGACCTTCGGGTCGCTGGTCATCGACCGCTCGGCGATGACCGTGACCAAGAACGGCAAGGACCTCCAGCTCACCCCCACCGAGCTGCGGCTGCTGCTGGAGCTCAGCCGCCGCCCCGGACAGGCCCTGTCGCGGCAGCAGTTGCTGCGGCTGGTGTGGGAGCACGACTACCTCGGCGACTCCCGCCTGGTCGACGCGTGCGTCCAGCGGCTGCGCGCGAAGGTCGAGGACGTCCCCTCCTCCCCGACGCTGATCCGCACGGTGCGGGGGGTCGGCTACCGGCTGGACCCACCGGCGTGAGGGACACCCGCGAGGCCGCCGCGCACCCGGCACGGGCGTCCGCGGCGCCGGCGACATCCGTGACATCGGCGATATCCGCGCCCACGCCGGGCAAACGGCGAGGCTCACCAGGAGAGGCACCGTGAGCGCGTTCCCCGGACGGGTCGTGGAGGCCCTGCGGCTGACGAGCCTGCGGATGCGGCTCGTGGTGGTCTTCGCGCTGGTCGCGCTGATCGCCGCGGCGGCCGCATCGGGCATCGCCTACTGGATCAACCGCGACGCCGTCCTCACCCGGGCGCAGAACGCCGCGCTCAACGACTTCCGCGAGTCGCTGGGCGACCACGCCGGCTCCCTGCCCCACCGGCCGACGTGCGACGCGCTGCGGGACGCGGCCGGCACCATGGCCAACAGCACCCAGCGCTACGAGGTGGTCCTGACCGACCGGCAGGGCGACGGCAGGGCGTGCGAGGCGGCGTCCGACCCGGACTTCACCCTGGCGGACGTGCCCGCGGAGCTGCGCACGGCGGTGCACGAGAAGCGTCCGGTCGACGCCTCCAACCCGGCCCCGTACCACCTGTACTGGCAGCGGATCACGCTGTTCGGCGAGCCGTACCTGGTGGGCGGCGCGACCGTGATCGGCGACGGGCCGACGGGCTACATGTTCAAGTCGCTGGCGCCCGAGCGCGACGACCTCAACTCCCTGGCCTGGTCGCTGGGGATCGCCACCGCGCTGGCCCTGGTCGGCTCCGCCCTGCTGGCGCAGGCCGCCGCCACGACGGTGCTGCGGCCCGTCCAGCGGCTGGGGGACGCGGCGCGGCGGCTGGGCGAGGGGAGGCTGGACACCCGGTTGCAGGTGTCGGGGACCGACGAACTGGCCGAACTCTCCCGGACGTTCAACGGCGCCGCCGAGGCGCTGGAGAAGCGGGTGGCGGAGCTGAGCGCCCGCGAGGAGTCCAGCCGCCGTTTCGTGGCGGACATGTCGCACGAGCTGCGGACGCCGCTGACCGCGATCACCGCGGTGACGGAGGTGCTGGAGGACGAGGTCGACTCGCTCGATCCCATGATCGCGCCCGCGGTCAGGCTGGTGGTCAGCGAGACCCGGCGACTGAACGACCTGGTGGAGAACCTGATGGAGGTGACCCGCTTCGACGCGGGCACGGCCAAGCTGGTGCTCGACGACGTCGACGTCGCCGACCAGGTGACGGCCTGCATCGACGCCCGCGCGTGGCTGGACGCGGTCGAACTCGACGCGGACCGCGGCATCATGGCCCGGCTCGACCCGCGGCGCCTGGACGTGATCCTGGCCAACCTGATCGGCAACGCGCTCAAGCACGGCGGCTCCCCGGTGCGGGTGTCGGTGCGCACCCGGAAGTCGACGACGGGCGCCGCGGGCGAGGACGAGCTGGTGATCCGGGTCGCCGACCACGGCCCGGGCATCCCCGAGGAGGTGCTGCCGCACGTCTTCGACCGCTTCTACAAGGCGAGCGCGTCCCGGCCCCGCTCGGAGGGCAGCGGGCTCGGACTGTCGATCGCCCTGGAGAACGCGCACATCCACGGGGGCGGGATCACCGCCGAGAACGCGCCCGAGGGCGGCGCGGTCTTCACCCTGCGGCTGCCGCGGGACGCCAGCCGGGTCGCGCCGGACCGGGACGGGGACGGCGGCGGGGCCGGCGTCGACGCGGACACCGGGACCGACGAGGAGAACGAACGATGATCACCGCGCGCCGTACCGCCCGTACGGTCGCCACCGCCCTCGCCGCCCTCGCCGCGCTCGCGCTCGGCGGGTGCGGCATCCGGTCGACGCCCGTGCCGGTGGACGCCGGTCCGGCGCCGTCCCGGGTGTCGTGCACACCGCCCGGCCCGGGCGAGGAGGGCTCCGCGGACGGGACCGCCCCGACGGCCGTCTTCCTCGTGTGCAGCGGCGAGGTGGTCGCGGTGGAGCGCGCCGTGCCCCCGGAGGAGGGCGCGTCGGGGCGGGACGCGCGGCTGGAAACGGCCCGCGCGCTGCTGGAGGAGTTGCGGAGGGAACCGTCCCGGGCCGAGGACGAGGCCGGCTTCGACAGTTCCGTCCCCGACGACCTGGAGGTCGAGGGGCCCGCCGAGGGCGACCCCGAGGAGGCGCTGCGGCTGAGCCGGGAGCCGGGCGGGCTGCCGCCCTTCGCGCTGGCCCAGATCGTGTGCACGTTCGCGGGCACGGCCGCCGGCGCCCGGGACGACTCGGTGGTGCTCGGCGGTCCGACGGAGGACGGGCACGGCGAGGGGCTGATGGCCTACTCGTGCACCCGCGCGCTGCGCGGCAGCCCCGAGGCGGCGAAGACGGCGGGCACCCCGCTCCCGGAGTGACCCGGCCCGTCCGGGAGCAGCGCGGAGGCACGGAACCGCGGTCCGCGCCCCGTGCGTCTCCGTCCGCGTGCAGCGTCGACACCGCGGCGGCTCGGCCGTCCACCGCATCCGTACAGCGGGCCTCGTACTCCTGTGCTGCCATCTGCTGTTCGTCGGCTGGCTGACGCTGCGACCGCTGTCCGTGCCGTGGGTCGCTCCCGCGAACCTGCGCCCCTTCGCCTCGATCCACGCCGATCTGGTGAGCGGCCCCCGCGCCGCCCTGGAGGGCATAGGGGGCGATCTGGCGCTGCTCGCCCCGCTGGGGGTGCTGCTGCCGATGGCGGCGGGCCGTCCGGCGTCGTGCCTGGGGTCGTGGGCCCGTACGGTCTTCGCCGCGGCGATGGTCTCGCTCGGCATCGAACTGGTGCAGCCCGCCGTCCCGGGGCAGGTCGCGAACGTGGACACGCTGCTGCTCAACACCCTCGGAGTGGCCCTGGTGCACCTGCTGTGCTACCCGGCGCTGCGCGCCCGGCTGCGCGCCGCGGAGGACGACGGCGGCTCCGGCGCCCCGGTCCGCCGCCCGGACGACGAGGATCGGGGTGCGACCCCGAGGACTCCCAGGGTCGGAATCGCCCCGTAGACCGACGCTTTCGCCCGGATGGCTCACCTACGGTGGATTCGTCACCATCGAACGGTGGTGTTCCGGGCAGCACGAAGGAGTCTTCCATGGCCGCACCAGTCCGCCCCGGCGACGACCGGGTGATCGCCGGCGTCTGCGCCGGGCTGGCCCGTCGTTTCGGGGTCTCCGCGAACACGATGCGGGCGATCTTCCTGGTCTCCTGCCTGCTGCCGGGGCCGCAGTTCCTGCTCTACCTGGCGCTGTGGATCCTGCTGCCGGACGAGCGGAAGCGGACCCGGCACGCCGGGCTCTGACACCCGCGCCCGACCCGACCTCCGACACCGACCTCCGACAGACGTACGGCGGGCCGCCCACCGGATGTGTTCTGGTGGGCGGCCCGCCGCGTCTCCCGACGGAGGGGAGGGGAGACGAGAGGAAGGAAGGGGGGAGGGGGCTCAGTCCAGGAGGTCGCCGGTCTGCAGGGAGCCCGAGAGCCTGCCGGTCGGCAGGTTGATCGCCTTCTTCGGGTCGAGCGGCAGGCCGCCGAGCAGGCTCCGCAGCGGGCCCTTGCGCTCGGCTTTCCCGGTGCCGGAGTCGGCGGGGGCGGGCAGCGTCCGGGGCTTCTCCTCCCCGGCGGGAGCGGGCAGCGTCCGGGGCTTCTCCTCTTCGTCGGGCGCGGGCAGCGTCCGGGCGACCTCCTCCACGGGCAGGGGCTTCAGCAGGCCGCCTGCGGTCTTGTCGACGCCCAGAGGGGCCGCCGCGGCGGTACCGGCGCCCGCGGCGGCAATGGCGACGCCGAGCACGGCGGCACCGAGTGTCCTCGTCATTCGCTGGATCATCAGCTGCTACGTCCTCGTGTGGATGGCTTGAGCGGCTTCGCGAACGTAGCCAGGGCGTCACGCCGTTCGCAAACACCGCGAAACGGTCGAGTGTCGCGGACCGGACCGCCCACTCCTCCCCCCGCCCCGACCCCGCCGGGTGACGAAGACGCCGGTCACAGCCCCTTTCCGGATGCCTCCTGGAACAGCCACTCGGACTTCAACTCGGCGTATCCGGGCTTGATCACGTCATTGATCATGGCCAGACGTTCATCGAAAGGGATGAAGGCGGACTTCATCGCGTTGACGGTGAACCACTGCATGTCGTCGAGGGTGTAGCCGAACGTCTCCACCAGGTGCTCGAACTCGCGGCTCATGCTGGTGCCGCTCATCAGCCGGTTGTCGGTGTTGACCGTGGTGCGGAAGCGCAGCTTCCGCAGCAGTCCGATGGGGTGCTCGGCGTACGAGGGGGCCGCGCCGGTCTGGAGGTTGGAGGTGGGGCACATCTCCAGGGGGATGCGCTTGTCCCGCACGTACGCCGCGAGCCGGCCGAGTTCGACGGTGCCGTCCTCGGCGACGCGGATGTCGTCGATGATGCGCACCCCGTGGCCGAGCCGGTCGGCGCCGCACCACTGGAGGGCCTGCCAGATGGACGGCAGCCCGAACGCCTCGCCGGCGTGGATGGTGAAGTGGTTGTTCTCGCGCTTGAGGTACTCGAAGGCGTCCAGGTGGCGGGTGGGCGGATGCCCCGCCTCGGCGCCCGCGATGTCGAAGCCGACGACGCCCGCGTCGCGGTAGCGGTTGGCGAGTTCGGCGATCTCCAGGGAGCGGGCGGCGTGCCGCATGGCGGTGAGCAGCGCGCCGACGCGGATGCGGTGCCCGGCCTCGCGGGCCCGGCGCTCGCCCAGGCGGAAGCCCTCGTTGACGGCCTCGACGACCTCTTCGAGACTCAGCCCCCGCTCCAGGTGCTGCTCGGGGGCGTACCGCACCTCCGCGTAGACCACGCCGTCGGCCGCCAGGTCCTCGGCGCACTCGGCGGCGACCCGCACCAGGGCGTCGCGGGTCTGCATGACGGCGCAGGTGTGGGAGAACGTCTCCAGGTAGCGCTCCAGGGAGCCGGAGTCGGCGGCCTCGCGGAACCAGACGCCCAGCGCCTCGGGGTCCGTCTCGGGCAGACCGTCGTAGCCGATCTCACGGGCGAGCTCGACGACGGTGGCCGGGCGGAGACCGCCGTCGAGGTGGTCGTGCAGCAGCGCCTTGGGGGCGCGGCGGATCTGGTCCGCGGTGGGGACGGTGGTGACAGTCTCGCTCGTCATTGCCGCACTCTAGCGCCTACGCGCGTAGATATCACCCCGGAGCCCGACGCGCACCCGGAAGCGCCGGACGCCCCCCGCGATCACCGGCTTCGATATCCAATGGTGACCGCACGACACCCTCGGTACACCCGGGCTTCTGCCATGGTTTTGCCGTGACTCGACAGGCGTTGCCGCGGCGGGATGCGCGGTTGGGGCGGACGTTCGGTGCGGACCGGTCGGTCCAGGGGGTCGTACTGCTGCTTCCGGGAGGAGCGGCGGCGAGCACGCGCCGCCGCTCCTCCCGGGCCGTGGCGGCCGTGCTGCCGCTGGCCCGGCGGCTGGCGCGGGCGGGGGCCGGTTCGGAGCTGGCCGCGCACGTCGTCCACTACCGCTACCGCGGCTGGAACGGCGAGGACGCCCACCCCGTGGCGGACGCGGAGTGGGCGCTGCGGCGGGTCGTGGACCTCTACGGCGACGTACCGGTGTGCCTGGCCGGCTGGGACATGGGCGCCCGGGTCGCCCTGCGGGCCGCGGGCCACCCGGCCGTGGTCTCCGTCCTGGCGCTGGCCCCCTGGCTGCCGGACCCCCGCGAGGACGGCGAGACGGAGCCGGTGCGGCAGTTGATCGGACGGAAGGTGCTGATGGCGCACGGCACGGACGACGAGCACACCGACCCCGAGCTGTCGTACCGGCTGGCCGTCCGGGCCAAGAAGATCAACCCGGACGTCTGCCGGTTCGAGGTCCACACCGACGGCCACGCGCTGCGGCAGCACCGCGACGAAGTCCTCGCCCTGGCCCAGGACTTCGTCCTCGGCACGCTGTGCGACCACGACTTCGCCCGTCCGGTGGCCGACGCGCTGGCGGCGCCGCCGCCGCTGGGCCTGCGGATGCCCCTGGCCGCGGGCTTCGGCCGCTCCCTGCGGCACTGAGGGCGCCGCCGGGCGGGGCCTACGCCAGGAGCCGGCCGCGGCGGCCGAGCAGGAACTTCCTGAAGGCCGTCACCGGCGGGGTCTCCGGGCGGCCCTCCACCCAGGCCACCCCGATCTCCCGCACCGCGCGCGGCTCCGTCACCGTCAGCTCCCGCACCCCCGGCCGGGGCACGGCCGGGGGCGGCAGCAGGGCCACGCCCAGCCCCGCCGCCACCAGGCCGCGCAGCGTCTCGGCCTCCTCGCCCTCGAAGGCGATCCTCGGCCGGAAGCCCGCCTCGGCGCAGAGCGCGTCGAAGATGCGGCGCATCCCGTACCCCGGCTCCAGGGTGATGAACGGCTCCTCGGCCGCCTCCACCAGCCGCACGCGCCGGCGCCGCGCGAGCGGGTGGTCCTCGGGGACCACCAGCCGCAGCCGCTGCTCGTCCAGGCGGCGCGCGGCCAGGTCCGGGGCGTCGGGGACCGGGGACGTCAGGCACAGGTCGAGGTCGCCGGCGCGCAGCCGCTCGATCATCGCCTCGCCGTACGTCTGGACCAGGGAGAAGCGCACGCGCGGATGGTCGGCGCGGAAGGAGCGGATGAGGCCGGGGACGGTCTCGGAGCCGAGGGTGTGGAGGAAGCCGAAGGCGACCTTCCCCGCGGCCGGGTCGGCGTCCGCGCGCACGGCCTCGGCCGCCTGCTCCACGGAGGTCAGGGCGCGCTCGACGGAGGTGAGGAACGTCAGGCCCGCCGGGGTGAGGGAGACCGTCCGCCCCCGCCGCGTGAACAGGGCCACCCCGAGGTCGTCCTCCAGCCGGGCGATCGCGCGACTGAGCGTGGACTGCGGCACGCCCAACTCCCGCGCGGCGCGCGTGACGTGCTCGTGGCGGGCGACGGCCACGAACTGGGCCAGCCGCGGGGTGAGCGTGACCGCCCAGGACTCCGGGGCGATGTCGGGCCCGGCCTCGGCGCCCCGGCCGGCGCGGCGGACCGTGTCCGATGTAACCGAGATGTCTTTTCTGTTGCCGACCGGTGACATAACACCCTCCCACCTCGGCTTATGCGTCCACGCATCATCTTCCGCACTCTTGTGCATTGGACGCATCAGAATCGCCGATCGTACCTTCGAGACATGCCTTCCGTCGATACCGGGGCACCTGCCCGCACAGGTGCCTTCTCCGACCGTTCCGTCCCACCGAACCGCCGCATCAGCCTGGCCCTCTTCGCCGTGGGCCTGGCGACCTTCAGCCTGCTCTACGCCACCCAGCCCCTGCTGCCCGCCCTCACCGCCGACCTCGGCGTGACGCCGGGGCAGGCGAGCTGGACCGTCTCCGCCGCCACCATCGGACTCGCGGTGGCCGTGCTGCCGCTCTCCGCGCTCTCCGAGCGCTTCGGCCGGCGCACGATGATGACGTGCTCGCTGACGGTCGCGGTCGCCGTCGCGCTGGTGCTGCCCTTCGCCCCGAACGTCGAGGTCCTGATCGCGCTGCGCGCCCTCCAGGGCGCGGCGATCGCCGGCATCCCGGCGTCGGCGATGGCGTACCTGGCGGACGAGCTGCCGCCCCGGGCGCTGGTGGGGGCCGTCGGCCTGTTCGTGGCGGGCAACAGCGTCGGCGGCATGTCCGGCCGCGTCCTGACCGGTTGGGCGGCCGAGGGCTGGGGCTGGCGCGCCGGCCTGGCGTCGGTGGCCGCAGTGTCGCTGCTCTGCGCGGTCGTCTACCGGCTGCTGATCCCGAAGGCCCGCAACTTCACCCCGGCCTCGATCCGTCCCGCCACGGTGCTGCGGGTCGTCCGCGGCCACCTCTCCGACGGACTGCTGCTGCGGCTGTACTCGCTCGGCCTGCTCTTCATGGTCGTCTTCGGCGCGGTCTACACGGTGATCGGCTACCGGCTGGTGGCGGAGCCCTTCGGGCTCTCCCAGGGCCTGGTCGGCTCCATCTTCGTGATCTACCTGGTCGGCACGGTCTCCTCGGCCGCCGCCGGACGCCTGGTGGAGCGGCTGGGCCGGCGCGGCGCGCTCTACCTGGCGATCGGCACCACCTCCACGGGCCTGCTGACCAGCCTGGGCGAGAGCCTGCCGGCCGTCCTGACCGGCCTGGTGCTGATCACCGCGGGCTTCTTCGCCGGACACGCGGTGGCGTCCAGCTCGGTGAGCCGCACCGCGCAGGAGGGCAAGGCCCAGGCCTCCGCGCTGTACCAGATGGCGTACTACCTGGGCAGCTCCGTGGGCGCCTCGCTGGGCGCGATCGCCTACCACGCGGCGGGCTGGAGCGCGACGGTCGCCTTCGCGCTGGGCGCGCTGGTCCTGGCGGCCGGCGTCACGCTCTACGCCACGCGCCGCGCGCTGGTCCGGCGGCGGCTGGAGGCGGCGCGGAGCTGAGACGGCGAGCGCGTCCTCCCCGGCGGCTTTCCCCGCGTCTTCCCCTGCGCCTTCCCCGGCGGCTCAGTCGACGGGAAGGACGCCGGTGTCGACGGCGAGGCGATCTCCACGACGGGCTCCGCACCGCGGCCCCGGGGGCGCCCCGGCCCCGGATCGACGGTGGGCGCGCTCGGTGCGCGCCCACGGCGGTCCTCTCCTGCCGGCGCGTCACCGGTCGCGGCGTCGAACGGCACCGACACGGGTCCACCGACCTCGTTCACGCGCACGGGGAGCCGCCCCGTCACGCGGCGACCACCCGGTCCGGCCCGGAGAGCCAGACGATCCGGGCCGTGACGCCCTCCTGCACCCCGAACCACCGCACGGCCCCCTCGGGCGAGCCGAGGGCGAACCGCAGGCTGCCGTCGGGGCTCGTCACCTGGGCGTGACCGTCCTCGTACACCACGCCCCACGCCACGACGCACCCGTCCCGCTGCCCGTCCCCCGCCTCCCACGTCTGGACCACCGCGAACTGGCGGGGCGCGAGGTCGAGGACCATCGCGCGCAACGCCTCCTCGAAGTCCCCCGTTGGGGTGCCGGGGCCGTCGTGCGGCTCGGGGCCGCTGTTCGGTGTGGATACGGTGTCCACGGAACCTCCCGGGGAAGATGCGGAGTCGGGCCGGAGAGCGCAGGGCAGCGCGCTTCCGACGGCCGGCGCGCCGGTCGAAGTGGTCGGGCAACACCTTAGAAGGAATTTGGTAGGTCTATCGCCAATTGAGGGATAGCCTTATCAAGTTCACCTGTGTGGGTGAAGCCGCCGTACCGTGCGCGAGAGAGTCGGGAGAGCCATGCCTCCGAGCACCGTCCCCACGCTGAGACAGCAGCGCCTGGGTGCCGAGCTGCGGAAACTCCGCCTGAGCGCGGGACTGTCGTCCACCGAGGCGGCCGCCCGACTCGGCATCCAGCAGGCCCGCATGAGCATGATCGAGGCGGGCCGGTACGCGGTCGGCGCGGACCGCGTCCGCGCCTTGGCCCGCGCCTACTCCTGCACGGACCGGGCGCTCGTCGAGGCCCTGGCCGGCATGACCGGCGGCCGGACGCGCGGCTGGTGGGAGGAGTACCGGGGCGTCCTCCCGACCGCGGCGCTCGACCTCGCCGAAGCGGAGCACCACGCGACGTCGATGCACATCGCCACGGTGGTCCACCTGCCCGGCCTGCTCCAGACGCCGGACCACGCACGCGCGCTCATCGGCGCCGCCGTCCCGCCCCTCCCTCCGCACGAGGTGGAGCACCGGGTCTCGTTCCGGATCAGGCGGCAGGCGGTCCTCTACGGCGACGACCCGACCCCGCTGACGGCCGCCGTCCACGAAGCGGCTCTCCGCATGGGCTTCGGGGGGCCGACCGTGGCCCGCGCCCAGCTCGCGCACCTCGTCGAGATGAGCGAACGCGAGAACGTCACCGTCCTGGTGATCCCCTTCGGCTCGGGCACCTTCCCCAGCTCGGGGCAGTCCGTCGTCTACCTCCACGGGCCCGTGCCCCAACTCGACACCGTCCAGCTCGACACGGACCACGGCTCGGAGTTCGTCGACGCGCACGCACACCTGGCCGTGTACCGGGCCGTCGTGGAGCGCATGGCGGAACGCGCCCTCGACCCGACCGCCTCCCGCGACCTGATGCACCGCATCGCCCGGGAGTTCCGGGACCCGTGAGCAGGGGCGGTCCCGGCCCCGCCCGCGCCCGATCCGCCCTCGGCCGTTCGTCCTCGGCCGTCCGCCCGCGTGGTCCACGCCGGCTCCCCGCCCGGTCGTCCACGCCCGCCCGCCCCGGACGGTCGGCCCGTCGGACCGTCCGTCAGCCCGTCGCCCGGTCCGACAGGTGGTGGTAGGCGCGGAGGGCGAGGAGCGCGGCGAGGGTCACCGCGGGGCGGGCCTCCGCCTCGGTGGTGGGCGACCACTTCGCCCAGCGGATCGGCCAGCCGCCGTCCTCCCGCTGTTCGGCGGCCAGGTGCCGCAGGCCGCGTTCCATCTCGGTGTCGGTGAACCAGGCGCGGGCGAGGCTGTCCGGGCGCGGGGCGTAGTCGTGCGGCAGGTGGTACTCGCCCGGCGCGTAGCCGGGGGCGAGGACCGCGGCCTCGGGGTGCTCGGGGTCGAGGAGCACGAGGCGCTGCTCCCGGACCAGCTCGCCCAGCCGCACGGCCTGCCGCGTCGCCCAGGTCCGGTCCGGGGCCGTGTCGAGGAAGGCGACGACGGCCTCGACCTCGTAGGGGTGGGTCTGCCGCAGGCCCTCGACGGCGTGGCGGCAGAAGTCCACCGCCCTGTCCAGCCAGGGGTGTTCCACCCCGGCCCGGAGCAGGGAGGCGGCGATCGGGGCGGTGGGGAGCAGCGCTCCCGCCGGCTCGTCCGGGATCGGCACCCAGGGCGGACGCGGGTAGGGGCGCAGGGTGGGCAGGACGGCGGGCACGCCGCCGTCCGCGGCGGTGTGCCCGACCAGCCAGTCGCAGATCACGTCGGCCCGGCCGGGCAGCGCGCCCGTCTCCTCCAGGACCTCCAGGGCGGCGATCAGCGAGATCGGCTGGCTCGCGGGGCCGCGCACGTCGGGTTCGAGACCGTAGGCGTACCCCCCGTCGGGGGCGCGGTAGGCGTCCAGGGCGGTGAGGACGCCCGCCGGCGCGGTCGCGTCGCCGAAGAGGAACTCGAAGCGGCGCTGCTCCAGTACGCGTCCGGACGTCCACAGGAAGCGCCCGGCCTTCTCGATCACGCTGTCGTCGACCCACACCATGCCCCCGACCGTAGGCGGCTTCCCGACGGCGGTCTTGGACGAATCGGACGTATCCGGGCACCTGTACCCCGGATGGAGGTACGGGCGCCGTGCGGGTCCGGCGCTCCGGCCGGTCCGGGGGCGGGCGGCGACCGCGCCCCCGACCGCCCGGCCTCCCGGGGCGTACGGTCGCGGCCGAAACCGACCCGCCGCCCCCTCCGGCTCGTCGGGACGGGAAAATCGACGATTTCCCGAGATGACCACGGCGGGAACGACTCGTTTCCCTTCCCTTAACGAAGGACAACGGAATATCCCGTACCACGAGAATTCCCCGACGGGAATTTCTCACTGCCGGAAAAACCTGCCGAGAAGAACGTTCCGCCGTTACGCTGTGGCCGCCCCGATGGAGCGATTCCGCCCTTCCCGCCTGCGGAGGGAGGCCGCCTCGCCGAGGCAGCGCACAGCCGTGGGCGCGCCGACGAGGCACCGCCCGCGGTTTTCAGGGGGCACGGGGGAAAGGCAGGGGGGACGGCGCCGACATGCGCGATTCACCGACGGTCGGCGTACGGGCACAAGCGCCACGGTCCGCACCGCGAACGTCCCGAGCAGGCGGCTTCGATTTCCCTCCCGCCGCCCCCGGATTCCATTCGACGGAAGGCGAGGACGACCCGTGCGACGCATGACTTCCCTGTTTCTGACCCTGGGTGCCCTGGTGACGGCCTCCACGCTGGCGGCTCCGGCGGCCGGTGCCGCCCCGCGGGCCGACCGTCCGGCCGCCGTGCCGGCCGGCTGGGAGAGGATCGACGGCGCCGAGCCGGCGGCGATGACCGACGCGGCGGACGGCAAGCGGTCCCTGGCCACCGCGGACACCACCACGGGGGACGCCGCGGACGAGACGCCCGTCCTGGCGGTGCAGTCCGTCCGCAACGGCAACTTCGTCGCCACCGAGAAGAACCACCCCTCCCCCCACACCGGTGCGCTGCGGGCCCGCTCCGCCGACGTCGGCGGCTCCTGGGAGGAGTTCGTCCTCTACGACCTCGGCGTCTGACGTCCCGGCCGCGCCGCGCGGTCGGCGGTGCCCGTACCCCCGGCGGGGTACGGGCACCGCGGTGTGCGCCCTACCGCGTCACGGCGTGCGCTCCTTGACGCGCAGGAACGTGATCGAGTGGGCCGGGAAGGTGTGCGTGAAGACGGTGTCCACGCCCCGGAGGGTCGAGCGCTCCGGCCTGATGGGCCGGTCGTCGGCGGTGTTGACCGCGTTCGGATCGCCCTGGAGGACGGTCAGGCGCGCGGTCGATCCCACCTCCACGCCGTCGCCGAGGTCGAGGCGCGTACGGGCGGGGGCCTGTTGGGCGTTGACGACCTTGACGATCAACTCGCCCCTGGCCTTGTCGCGGGTGACGACCTGACGGAAGGGCTCGGCGACCTTGTCGTCGGTGAAGCTCCCCCACTTCTCGCCGTCGAGGTGGAGGGTCACCTGCCGGCCGCGGACCTCGATGCGGATGTCGTACTCGCGGCCGGTCTCGATCACCGTGCCGTCCTCGATCATCGTCTGCTTGCCGCCGTCCGTGGCCTTCTCCACGGCCGAGCGGGTGTTGCCCCAGCCGCCCAGGTTCCACCAGTAGTGGTTGCCGGTGTCCTTCACGCCGAAGGCGACGAGGAAGCCCTCGCGGCCCGCCCGCTTGGTGGCCTTCACGTGGAGGTCGTAGTCGCGCCAGGCGGGGTCGCCGGCGGTGACCAGGGTGTTCTCGGCGGCGGTGTCGGTCTGGACGTACGCGCCGTCCTCGACCGTCCAGGTGCCGCGTCCGGCGGCCTCGGTCCACTTCCCGGCGCCCGCGGAGAAGTCGTCGGCGAACAGCTCCTCGCCGTCCGAGGAGACGACCCGCACGTCGTCGTAGGCGGCGCTGGTGGCCCAGGTGGACAGGCCGACGGCGCCGGTGATCGGGCCGGCGGCGACGGGGGTGGCGGAGGACTCGCTCGGGACGACCTCGTCGCCGACGTTGTTCATGAACAGCTTCTGCGTCTCGTAGCTGGTCGACCCCCAGGAGCGGGCGTTGTCGAACCAGATCATGTCCGGGCTCCACTGGACGTATCCGGTGTTGGCCAGCAGCGGGGCGTAGGACGCCATCTTCACGACGTCGGCGTTGCGTTCCAGGCCGGTCATGAACGCGGCCTCGGCGAGGGAGTTGCGGAAGCGGTTGTCCTGGGAGGCGTACTCGCCCAGGAACACCTCGGGGCCGGAGCGGTCGTAGGAGTCGTAGCGCTCGTTGTTCTCCAGGAACCAGCTCGGGCTGTTGTAGTAGTGCTCGTCGACCATCTCCACGCCGGAGGCGCGGGCCAGTTCCCAGGCGCGGTCGAAGCCGGCGCCGGAGTCGTCGGGGCCGGAGTTGGCGATCACCGTGATCTCGGGGTGTTCGGCCTCGACGGCCTCGCGGAAGGCGGCGAAGCGCTCGTAGAACGCGTCGGGCAGGTTCTCCTCGTTGCCGACCGCGATGTGGGTGAGGCCGAACGGCTTCGGGTGGCCCATCTCGGCGCGCTTGGCCCCCCAGGTGGAGGTGACGGGGCCGTTGGCGTACTCGATCAGGTCCAGGGTGTCCCGGACGTGGCGCTCCAACAGCTCGGGGTCGTCGGTGGCCTTGTTCTGGCCGCAGCCGGTGACGAGGGCGGGGACGACGGGCAGCGGCATCGCGCCGATGTCCTCGGCGAACTGGAAGTACTCGTGGTAGCCGAGGCCGTAGGACTGGTTGTAGCCCCAGAAGTTGGCGTTGGTCGCCCGCTCCTCGACGGGTCCGATGGTGTCCTTCCACTGGTAGGAGCGGCGCCGTTCCCAGTTCGGCGCCTCGTACGCCTCGTGGCTGCCGGTGTTGACCAGGCAGCCGCCGGGGAAGCGCAGGAAGCCGGGGTTCAGGGCGGCGATCTTCTCCGCGAGGTCCTTGCGCATCCCGTTGGGGCGGCCCTTGAAGGTGTCGCGGGGGAAGAGGGAGACCATGTCGAGGCGGAGCGTGCCGGCGCCGCCCGCGGCCACGGTCAGGCGTCCTTCCGTGCTGTCGGCGCGGGCGGTGAGGGTGCCGGTGTACTTCGTCCAGCGGTCGCCGCGCACGGTCGGCCGCAGCGGGGCGGCGAGCGCCTCGCCGGAGGCGTCGTGGAGGGTGACGGTCAGCGGGGTGCCCCGCTCCCGGTCGGTGCGGGCCCACACCGAGAAGTCGTACTTCTCGCCCTTCTCGACGGCGATCCCGGAGTTGTAGCCGGCGTTGACGACGCCGTAGCGGGCGCCGTCGCCGCCGGTTCCGTCGAGGTCCAGGCGCAGGTGGTTGCGGTTGCGCTCGTTGAGGCGCCCGTCGTCGTCCACGACCCGCGCGGTGCCGGTCGCGCCGCCGGTGGCGGTCTCGGACCAGGCCGTCAGGCCGGTGTAGGAGGGGTGGTCGACGGGGGCGTACTCGAAGGAGCGGTTCTGGACCAGCTCGGCGTACAGCCCGCCGTCGGCGGCGCGGTTGATGTCCTCGTAGAAGACGCCGTACATCCGGTCGTCGATCGTCGGGCCGGTGCGGGTGGGGTCGACGGTGAGGGTGTAGTCGGCCGGCTCCGCCGCCGAGGCCCCGGAGGCGGGGACGGCGGCGAGCGCGCCCGCGAGGAGGGCGCCGGTGAGGAGGCCGATGGCGGGGGCTGATCTGGGTCGTGTGCGCGGCATGAGGCTCCCGGACTCGAAGTGTTCGAAATCTCGTACGCTGACCAGAAGTTCGAACGGGAAGATAGGCAGGCGGGGAGGAGCCGTCAATGCCTCGCGCGACACCGCGCGGCGACGGCTTTCCGCCGGCGGCCGCCGAACGGGCCGCGTCGACGTCCGCCTCCGCGCCACGGACCTCGTGCCGGGCGGTGCCGCGACCGGGGCGCCCGGCATAGGGTCACGGGCGTGACCGACCCCGCCCCCGACCCCCGACTCGCCCCTCGATTCGACGCACACCGCGCCGCGTTGGCGCGGGGCGGCGAGACCCGCACCGCCACGGTGACCGACGTCGGGGAGACGGAGGTCATCGTGGAGCTCGACGCGCCGGTGGGTCCGGGGCTCACGTCGGGGTCCATCGCGCGGCACGAACTGTCCCGGAGGCCGTTCGACCACCCCTCGGAGGTCGTCCGGGTGGGCCAGGGGATCGAGGTCGAGGTGATCGGCGTCTTCGAGGGCCGCGACCGCGTCCCGCTGTCGGCCAGGGCGTGCGAGGACCGGCCGCTGCGCGCCTTCCTGCTCGGCGTCCGGCCGGGCGAGGTCCGGACCGGAACGGTGGCGGCCGTCCGGAACTTCGGCGTCTTCGTGCACCTGGACGGCGAACCGCCCGGCCGGTGCACCGGGTTCGTCAACGTCCCCGAACCGACCTGGAGGCACGTCGCCCACCCGTCGGAGGTCGTCGGGGCGGGGCAGCGCGTCACCGCCGAGGTGCTCGCCTCGGACACCCGCCGGGGACAGGTGGCACTGTCGTTGAAGGCCCTGGAGGAGGACCCGATGGTCCGGTTCGCCGAGCGGGTGGGCGAGACCGTCACCGGCCCCGTCACCAAGCTCGTCCCGTTCGGGGTCTTCGTCCGCGTCGCCGACGGCATCGAGGGCCTGGTGCACGCGTCCGACCTGCCCGACGGGCCCGGTGCGGTGCGCGAGGGCGACCGGCTCACCGTGCGGATCGAGGAGGTCGACCGCGTCCGCCGCCGCGTGGGGCTCTCCCCCGCCGACCGGGACGGCCCCGGGCCGCGCCCGTGACCGCGCCGATCCCCGGCCGGTGTCGGCGGCCCGTGCGGGACCGCGCCGAACCGGACGGCGGCCCAGAGGAGATGTCGAGCGGTTCCGGGAAGGCCGGTGACCTCGGCCTCCGACGGACCGGGAGCGGTGGCCCGTGCGCGGAGGCCGTCCGGGTGGGGACGCCGTCGGCGCGCGCCCCGGGGTGGGGCGCGCGCCGGGGTGCGGCGGGACGTCAGGCGATGCGGTCCAGGATCAGGGGGGTCGGCTCGTACGAGGCGTCCTCGGTGATCTCGATCGCGTCGCCGGTGAGCGCTTCGAGGGCGTAGTCGAAGCGCTCGGGGGTGTCGGTGTGGAGGGTCAGCAGCGGGGCGCCGGCGGTGACGCGGTCGCCGGGCTTGGCGTGCAGCTCCACCCCGGCGCCGGCCTGCACCGGGTCCTCCTTGCGGGCGCGGCCCGCGCCCAGCCGCCAGGCGGCCAGGCCCACCGCGTACGCGTCCAGCCTGGTGAGGACGCCGGAGGTCTCGGCGTACACGGTGTGCCGCTCGCGGGCGACGGGCAGCGGCGCGTCCGGGTCGCCGCCCTGGGCGGCGATCATGCGGCGCCAGTGGTCCATCGCCGAGCCGTCGGCGAGGGCCTTGGCCGGGTCGGCGTCCGGCAGTCCGGCCGCGTCGAGCATCTCGCGGGCCAGCGCCAGGGTGAGTTCCACGACGTCGGCCGGGCCGCCGCCGGCCAGGACCTCCAGCGACTCGCGGACCTCCAGGGCGTTGCCCGCGGTCAGCCCCAGCGGGGTGGACATGTCGGTGAGGAGGGCGACGGTCCGCACCCCGTGGTCGGTGCCGAGTCCGACCATGGTGCGGGCCAGTTCGCGGGCGTCGTCGAGGTTCTTCATGAACGCGCCGGAGCCGACCTTGACGTCCAGGACGAGCGAGTCCGTCCCCTCGGCGATCTTCTTCGACATGATCGAGGAGGCGATCAGCGGGATGGCCTCGACGGTGCCGGTGACGTCGCGCAGGGCGTAGAGCTTCCTGTCGGCCGGCGCCAGGCCCTCGCCCGCCGCGCAGATCACGCAGCCGGCCTCGCCGAGCACGTCGAGCATCTCCTCGTTCGACAGGTGGGCCCGCCAGCCGGGGATGGACTCCAGCTTGTCGAGCGTGCCGCCGGTGTGGCCCAGGCCCCGGCCCGAGAGCTGGGGGACGGCCGCGCCGCAGGCGGCGACCAGCGGGGCCAGGGGCAGGGTGATCTTGTCGCCGACGCCGCCCGTGGAGTGCTTGTCGGCGGTCGGGCGGGTCAGGGAGGAGAAGTCCATCCGCTCCCCGCTGGCGATCATCGCCGCGGTCCAGCGGGCGATCTCCTCGCGCTCCATGCCGTTGAGCAGGATCGCCATGGCCAGGGCCGACATCTGCTCGTCGGCGACCTCGCCGCGGGTGTAGGCGTCGACGATCCAGTCGATCTGGGCGTCGCTCAGACGGCCCCGGTCACGTTTGGTGCGGATGACGGAGATGGCGTCCATCGGGTGCGGCTCCTTGGAGTGGGGGGGACGGGTCAGCGGTCCGCGAGGTCGTCGGGGCCGAAGGCGTCCGGGAGGATGTCGGACAGGGGGCGGATGCCGGAGGCCGTGTCGACGGCCATGTCCGGGCCGCCGTGCTCCCACAGCAACTGGCGGCAGCGGCCGCACGGCATCAGCACCCGGCCCTTGCCGTCGCAGCAGGTGAAGGCCCGCAGCCGGCCGCCGCCGGTGGCGATCAGGTCCGAGACCAGGCCGCACTCGGCGCACAGCACGACGCCGTAGGCGGCGTTCTCCACGTTGCATCCGGCGACCACACGACCATCGTCCACCAGCGCGGCGGCGCCGACGGGGTAGCCGGAGTAGGGGGCGTAGGCCCGGGACATCATCTCCCGGGCCCTCGCCCGCAGCGCCGTCCAGTCGACGGCGTCCGCCGTACGGGGCTCGCTCACGCGCCCTCGCCCTTCCGATAGGACTTGCCGACGGCCTTCGGCGCCCGCAGTCGCTGCGCGGACATCGCCAGCACCAGCAGCGTGGCGACGTAGGGGGCCGCGGTGACGAACTGGCTGGGCACCTCGTCCACCGACAGGTACCACACGAACAGCACCAGGCCGCTGACCGCCGCGACCGCCGCGGTGAGGAACTTCCTCCGGTAGGTCGCCCAGGCGGTGGCCAGGACGAGGAGGATCGCCAGCAGCAGGAGCAGGGCGTGGACGTTCTGGCCGCCGCCGCGCAGGTTGAGGCTGTCGGTGTAGCCGAAGAGTCCGGCGCCCAGGGCCAGGCCGCCGGGCATCCAGTTGCCGAAGATCATCGCGGCGAGGCCGATGTAGCCGCGACCGCCGGTCTGGCCCTCCTGGTAGATGTTCGAGGCGACCTCGGCGAGGAAGACGCCGCCCAGGCCGGCGAAGCCGCCCGAGATCATCACCGCGATGTACTTGTACTTGTAGACGTTGACGCCCAGGGTCTCCGCGGCCAGCGGGTTCTCGCCGCAGGAGCGCAGCCGCAGGCCGAAGCCGGTGTTCCACAGCACCCACCGGCTGAGCGGGACCATGACGACGGCCAGGATCGTCAGCAGGGAGAGGTTGGTGACCAGGCCGCCGACGAGCCCGGCGACGTCCGAGACGAGGAACCAGTGCTTGTCGTTGAGGTCCCTCATCGCGTCGGAGAGTCCGGGGACGGTGATCTGGGTGATCGACTCGATCGGCGGGGACTGCTTGCTGGTGCCGCCCTCCATCTCCTCGAAGGTGAAGCTGGACAGGTAGCGGGTGGCGCCGACGGCGAGGATGTTGATGGCCACGCCGGAGACGATGTGGTTGACGCCGAAGGTGACGGTGGCGATGGCGTGCAGCAGACCGCCCAGCGCACCGCCGAGGATGCCCACGACCACGCCCGTCCACGGGCCCCACTGGACACCGGCCCAGGCGCCGAACCAGGTGCCCAGGATCAACATGCCCTCCAGGCCGATGTTGATCACGCCGGCCCGCTCGGCCCACAGGCCGCCCAGGGCCGCGAGTCCGATCGGGACGGCCAGCCGCAGGGCGGTGGAGGTCTGCCCGACGGAGGTGATGCCGTGGGCGCCGGTGATCAGGCGCACGGCGGAGACCAGCAGCAGGATGCCCGCGACGACCAGCATCCACTCGGCGAGGGTGAGGCGACGGCGTGCGGTCGGCTTGGGTTGCTGCGCGGCCGGCTTGGTGAGGACGGTGCTCACGCCGACACCTCCTTGCGGGTCTTCTGGTCGGTGCCGTCCGCCGCCGCGGCCTCGGCGGCGAGTTCCTCGCCGACCTTCTGCTGCTGGCGGCGCAGGCCGTAGCGGCGTACGGCCTCGTAGCTGATGACGACCGCCATCACGATCAGGCCCTGCATGATCGTGGCGATCTCCTTCTCGTAGCCGTTGTAGTCGAGCGTCGCCGACGCCTTGTCCAGGAAGGCGATGAGCAGGGCTCCGAGGGCGATGCCGACCGGGTGGTTGCGGCCGAGCAGGGCGATGGTGATGCCCGTGAAGCCGAGTCCGGCGGGGAAGTCGAGGCTGTAGGTGTGGGAGTCGCCGAGCAGGATCGGCATGCCGGTCAGGCCCGCGACGGCGCCGGAGATCAGCATGCTGGTGAGGATCATCCGCTTGGCGTCGACGCCGCTGGCGATCGCGGCGCTCTCGCTCGCGCCGGTGGCGCGCAGGTCGAAGCCGAACCGGGTCCGGTTCAGGACCAGCCAGTACAGGACGCCGCAGAGCGCGGCGACCACGACGAAGCCGTAGACCTCGCCGGCGGGGCCGAGGTCGATGCCGGGGAACCAGCCCGACTCCGGGATCTCGCCGGTGGTGAGGTTGTTGCCGCGCTGCTCGCCGAACTGGGCGGGCAGGATCAGGTAGGCGACCACGCTGGTGGCGATGGAGTTCAGCATGATCGTCGAGACGACCTCGCTCACCCCGCGGGTGGTCTTCAGGATGCCTGCGATGCCCGCCCAGAAGGCGCCCACCAGCATCGCGACGACGAGGATGAGCAGGACGTGCAGCGGCCCGGGGAGGGCGACCGAGGCGCCGACCAGCGCGGCGACCATCGCGGCGAGCCGGTACTGGCCGTCGACCCCGATGTTGAACAGGTTCATCCGGAAGCCGATGGCCACCGCCAGCGCGGCCAGGTAGTACGTGGCCGCCTGGTTGACGATGAGCACCTGGATGTCCGAGTGCATCGCGTACTCGAACATCAGGGCGTAGGGCTGGACGGGGCTGCGGCCGGAGGCGACCAGCACCACCGAGGTCAGCGCCACGGCGACGACGATGGCGAGCACCGGCCCGCCGAGCGCCAGGATCAGCCGGTCCTTGTCGAACTTCTTCATCGATCCTCTCCCCCGTCCTGTCCCTCGTCCTCGAGGTGGCCGGAGGCCGCGCCGGTCATGGCGGAGCCCAGGGCTTCCGGGGTGATAGTGGCGGGGTCCGCGTCGGCGACGAGCCGGCCGCGGTACATCACGCGCAGGGTGTCGGACAGGCCGATCAGCTCGTCCAGGTCGGCGGAGATCAGCAGGACGGCCAGGCCCTCCCGGCGCGCGGCGCGGATCTGGTCCCAGATCTGGGCCTGCGCGCCGACGTCCACGCCGCGCGTGGGGTGGGCGGCGATCAGGAACCTGGGGTTGTGGCTCATCTCGCGGCCGACGATCAGCTTCTGCTGGTTGCCGCCGGACAGGGAGCCGACGGTGACGTCGATGCCGGGGGTGCGGACGTCGTACGCGTCGACGATCCGCTCGGTGTCGCTCCGCGCGGCCTTGATGTCGAGCCAGACCCCCTTGCTGTTGGGGGCCTCGGTGACGTGGCCGAGGATGCGGTTCTCCCACAGGGGGGCCTCCAGCAGCAGCCCGTGCCGGTGGCGGTCCTCGGGGATGTAGCCGACGCCGCCCTCGCGGCGCTTGCGGGTGGGCCAGGAGGTGATGTCCTCGCCGCCCAGGGCGATGGTGCCGCCGTCGGGGCGGCGGGTGCCGATCAGGGCGTCGATCAGCTCGGTCTGCCCGTTGCCCTCGACGCCGGCCAGGCCCAGCACCTCGCCCTCGTGGATGGTGAAGGTGATGTCGTCCAGGACGGTGCGGGCGCCGTCCACCACGTCGTTCTCGGTGAGGGTGAGCCCCTTCACCTCCAGCACCGGGGTGTCGGTGACGGTGGACTCGCGGGTCTCCGGGGAGGGCAGCTCCGCGCCGACCATCAGCTCGGCGAGCTGCTTGGCGGTGACCTCGGACGGCTTCACGGAGGCGACGGTGGTGCCGCGGCGTATGACGGTGATGTCGTCGGCGACCGAGAGGACCTCTCCCAGCTTGTGGGAGATGAAGATGACGGTCAGGCCCTCGGCCTTCAGCTCGCGGAGGTTGTCGAAGAGCGCGTCCACCTCCTGCGGCACGAGCACGGCGGTCGGCTCGTCGAGGATGAGGGTGCGGGCGCCGCGGTAGAGGACCTTGAGGATCTCCACGCGCTGGCGGTCGGCGACGCCGAGGTCCTCCACGTAGGCGTCGGGGCGGATGCCGAGGCCGTAGGTGTCGGATATCTCCTTGATCCTGGCGCGGGCCCGCGCGCCGATCCCGTACAGCTTCTCGCTGCCGAGGACGGTGTTCTCCAGGACGGTGAGGTTGTCCGCCAGCATGAAGTGCTGGTGGACCATGCCGATGCCCCGGTCGATGGCGTCGCCGGGGTCGGAGAAGCTCACTTCCCGCCCGTCGACGGCGATGGTGCCCTCGTCCGGCTTCTGCATGCCGTAGAGGATCTTCATCAGGGTCGACTTGCCCGCACCGTTCTCGCCGACGATGGCGTGGACGGTGCCCTTGCGGACGGACAGGTGGATGTCGTGGTTGGCCACGACGCCGGGGAAGCGTTTGGTGATCCCGGCCAGTTCGACGGCGGGAGGGCTGGACGCGTTGATGGTGCACTCTCCTCGGGGCTAAGGAGTGGCTCGTAGGAGGGCTCCGGCGGGGCGGGAGGTCCGGCCGGGGTGGGCCGGTCGTGCCGCCGGGCCGTGGTGGGCGAAGGCGACGCTATCGCGTTGCGCGGAGGGTCAACGGACGACTACGCGCGTAGAGCCCGCTCTGCAAGTCGGGCCCGGGCGGCGGAACCCTCGTGAGGTCCTCGCCGCCGGGCCCTGGGACCGGGCCGGGCGGCCGGTCCCGGTCGGGCGTCCGGGGAAGGGGACGCCCGACCGGGACCGGCGCCGCTCCGGCCGCGCCGCGCCGGATCGGATCCGGATGGGATCCGAGGGCCGGGGTCAGGGGGTGGTGTCGACCTTGATGTCGCCGTTCACGATGCCCTCCCGGGCCTTCTTCACGGCGTCCTGGATCTCGGTCATCTTGGCGAAGGCCGGGTTGGAGTCGGACAGGCCCACTCCGTCGGACTTCAGGTCGAAGCGGACCACGCCCGTCTTCGGCTCGCCCTCGTGGACCGACTTGACCAGGTTGTAGACCGCGCCGGAGACGTCCTTGGTCATGGAGGTCAGGATGCTGTCCTTGTACTTGTCCAGCGTCTTCTGCTTGTACTGGTCGGAGTCGACGCCGATGACCCACTTGTCCTTGGCGGCGACCGCCTCGATGACGCCCTGACCGGCGAGGCCGGCGGCGTGGTAGAGCACGTCGGCGTCGGCGTCGAGCTGGCCGCGCGCGGCCTCCTTGCCCAGGTCGGGCTTGGAGAAGCCGCCCATGTCCGGCGGCTGGGTCAGGTACTGGGTCTTGACCTCGACGGAGGGGTCGGTGTCCTTGACGCCCTGGACGAAGCCCGCCTCGAACTTCTTGATCAGCGGCACCTCGACGCCGCCGACGAAGCCGACGACCTTGCTCTTGGTGGCCTTGGCCGCCGCCACGCCCGCCAGGTAGGAGCCCTGCTCCTCGCTGAAGACGAGGTTGGCGATGTTGTCGCCCTTGACCGTCTCGTCGTCGATCAGGCCGAAGGTGGTCTTGGGGAACTTCTCCGCGGCCTCCTTGATTGCCGGCGCGTAGGCGAAGCCCACCCCGATCACCGGGTTGTAGCCCTGCCTGGCCAGGTCGGTGAGGCGCTGGACCTTGTCGGCGTCCGACTCGCCGTCGGACGGCTCGACGTCCTCGCCGCCGATGCCGAAGTCCTTCCTGGCCTTCTCGAAACCGGCGTAGGCGGCGTCGTTGAACGACTGGTCACCACGACCGCCGACGTCGTAGGCGAGGGCTATGCCCTTGCCCTTCCCCGAGGACTCCGAGGAGGAAGAGGAGGATTCCGTGGACGTGCTGCCACACGCGGTGGCGCTGAGGGCGAGGGCCGCGGCGGTCCCGACCGCGGCGACGAGCTTGCTTACCCGGCGCAAGAGGACTTCCCTTCGCTCGAAGCGCCTCCGTTGGCGCTGGCTTCCGCCGCATCGTAACGCGCGTAGATGTCAGGAAAAGACATCGCGAAAAGCCGTTATCAGTTCGGTGTCAACACGGTGTGTCCGCGTCCTTGTACACCGCGAAACGAAGGCGTCGTCGGACCCTTTCTCCCCGTGCGCCGACGCGGGCCGCGGCGGCCCCGATCCCCTGCGCGTCCGGCGGGGGCGAACGGACAAGCGAACGGACAAGGGGACTCCGCCCCTCCTCGGGCGGACCTCCGCACACCTTTTTGAAAACGGTAATCATCGTCATACACTGGCCGCATGGCACGCAACGAACTGCGCCCGGTGATCAAACTCCGCTCCACCGCGGGGACCGGCCACACCTACGTCACCCGCAAGAACCGCCGCAACGACCCCGACCGCATGGTCCTGCGCAAGTACGACCCGGTCGTCCGGCGGCACGTCGACTTCCGCGAGGAGCGCTGACCCCCCTCCCGAAAGGAGGGACGAAGAGGAAGTATCGGAAGTACAGGGACAATACGGAAGGAGCGCTCGTGAAAGACGGAATCCACCCGGCGTACGGCCCCGTCGTCTTCCGTGACCGGGGGGCCGGCTTCGCCTTCCTCACCCGGTCCACGATGACCAGCGACAAGACCATCGAGTGGGAGGACGGCAACACCTACCCCGTCGTCGACGTCGAGATCTCCTCGCAGAGCCACCCCTTCTACACGGGGAAGTCCCGTGTGGTGGACACCGCCGGCCGCGTCGAGCGGTTCGAGCGGCGCTACGGCTCGCGCGGAAAGCGCTGACGGAGACGGCCGAAGGGAGACCGGACCCGCCCGCCGCGCGCCGTGCCGGGCGGCGTCGCGCTCCGCCACGGCCTCGCCGCGGCGGCCGGGGACGGCACGGCCGGACCGGCCGTCGTCGCGTTCCGGGACTCCCTCGACCCGCTCCGCGCCCCCACGACCGACACCCCGAGGAGCGACCGCCATGCCCCGTCGTCCCGACCCCCGCAAGAGCGCCAGGCCCCGCCCCAACCCCCTGGACGCCGCCGGGATCACCTACATCGACTACAAGGACACCGACCTGCTGCGGAAGTTCGTCTCCGACCGGGGCAAGATCCGCAGCCGCCGCGTCACCCGCGTCACGGCCCAGCAGCAGCGGCAGATCGCCCGGGCCGTGAAGAACGCCCGGGAGATGGCGCTGCTGCCGTACACCTCCCGGTGACGGGCGGGCGGCACCTCGCCGGCACGGCGCCGTGCGCCCCTTCGACACCGCCCACGCTCACGGGCCGGTCCGTACGGACCGGCCCGTGAGCGTGGGCGGTGCTACTCGCGTTCCGCGTCCAGCAGGGCGGCGGCGGTGAACAGCTCGACGCCCGCGGTGATCGCGCTCTCGTCGACGTCGAAGTCGCCCTGGTGCAGGTCGCGCGGGGTGCGGTCGCCCGGCGGGCGCACCCCGAGGCGGGCCATCGCGCCGGGGACGTGCTCCAGGTACCAGGAGAAGTCCTCGCCGCCCAGGCTCTGTTCGGTGTCCTCCACCGACCCCGCGCCGCGCCGCGCGACCATGGCGTCGCGCAGCAGCTCGGCGGTGGTCTGCTCGTTGACGACCGGGGGGACGCCGCGGATGTAGTTGATCTCGAACTTGGCGCGGTGCAACGAGGCGATCTCGTCGATCGCGGCGTGCACCAGGTCGGGCGCGACCCGCCACGCCTGGAGGCCCAGGCAGCGGACGGTGCCGGACAGCTCGGCGTGCTGCGGGATGACGTTGGGGGCGTGCCCCACCTCCAGCCGTCCCCAGGTCAGGGCGAGTCCGGCGCGGGTGTCGACGCGGCGGGAGAGGAGCGCGGGGACCTCGGTGACGAGCTTGGCCGCCGCGGTGACCAGATCGGTGGTGAGGTGGGGGCGCGCGGTGTGGCCGCCGGGGCCGTCGAGGGAGACCTCCAGGCGGTCGCAGGCGGAGGTGATGGGTCCGGCGCGCAGGCCGATCCGGCCGGCCTCGACCTTGGGGTCGCAGTGCACGGCGATGATCCGTCCCACCCCGTCCAGCACCCCGGCCTCGATGGCGTCGGTGGCGCCGCCCGGCAGCACCTCCTCGGCCGGCTGGAACAGCAGCCGCACCGAGTGGGGCAGCAGGTTCCGGCGGGCCAGGTCGGCCAGGACGAGGCCGGCGCCGAGCACGGTGGTGGTGTGCACGTCGTGGCCGCAGGCGTGGGCCCGGTCCGGGACGGTGGAGCGGTAGGGCACCGTCTTGGTGTCCGGGATGGGGAGCGCGTCGATGTCGGCGCGCAGGGCCAGCATCGGGCGGACGCCGTCTCCCGACTCCGCGCCGCCGGGGTGGATGTCGCAGATCAGCCCCGTACCGCCCGGGAGTACGCGCGGGCGCAGCCCGGCCTTCTCCAGCCGCGCCTTGAGGGCGGCGGTGGTCCGGAACTCCTGGTGCCCCAGCTCGGGGTGCATGTGGAGGTCCCGGCGGAAGGCGATGAGCTCGGTACGGAGGACCTCCGGCAGGGCGCCGGGAAGAGGCGTCTCACCGGTGGTCCGGATGCTGGACTCTGGCGACAACAACTGGCTCACCCTGTCGAGGGTAAGCCCAGGTGACGGCCCTCCGCAGAGGGAACGGCCAAAGTTCAGCCTCCGAGGGGACGGAAAAACCGGTCGGCGGCTGCATACGGCCTGGTGTGGATGGGTATGACCCCCGTTTTTGCTCGTTTCACGATGTGGTCACGGACGGGTCACGACGTGGACGGTCCGGGCGACATCGGCGGGGACACCGGCGGGGACGCCCCCAGCCGTCGGACGTCCCGCGCGGTGCCGGTGACCCCGGAGAGGAAGCCCTGGGCGCGCGGCGAGGCGTTCTCGGTCAGCCAGGCCGGGTCCACGTCGCAGACCGCCACCGTCACCCCGGCGTCCGCGAGGGCCAGGGGCAGGGTGTGCACGACGGTGGAGGGGAAGCTCAGGATCGTACGCCCGATGGGGCCGCGGCGGGCCACCAGTTCCAGGGGGAGGTCGGGCCGCACGATCTCCAGCCCCGTCCGCTCCGCGACCCGGTGCAGCTTCTCGGCGCTCTCCCGGCGGTGGGCGAAGTAGCGGACGGCGCCGTGGGCGCGGGCCAGGGAGGCGACGGCCTCCAGGTAGCGGTCCGGGTCCACCACGCCGGTCTCGACCAGCGAGGTGCCGACCAGATCGGTGCCGGCTGTGAGCGTGGGCGGGCCGAACCGGGCCCGGGTCCAGGCGAAGTCGTTGCGGGTGACGGTCACGTGCTCGGGCGGTTCGACCGGCATCGAGCTGAACACCTCGACCCGCTGGTCGGCGGACGGGGTCATCCGTCGGCGCGCCGATGCGGAGACGGGCGCGAAGAGTGCGGCGCGCGCTCCCCCGGCGCCCTTGCGGTGCCACCGCACCAGGCGCTCGCCCCGGGCGAGCTGGGAGACGAACTCCATGGTGGCCGTGCCGTCGTCGACGACCACGATCCCCCTGCCGTCCCCCTCGCCGGCGCCGCCCCGCTCGGTCCGGGCGAGGGAGAGCAGCAGCTGCACGTACCGCGAGAAGGGGTCCCCCACCACGATCCGCGACGCCCGGCGCAGCGGTCCCAGGAGCGAGGCCACCGTCCTCAGCGGAGCGCCGGCCCCGCCGCGGGCCTCCTCCCAGCGGACCGTGATCCCCTCCTCGCGCGCGAGCCGGGCCATCCGCCGCAACTGGCCGCGCGTCATGGGGTCCCGCGGCGGCAGGACGGCCACGGTGAGGTCGCCGGACCGTTCCCCCGCGCCGCCCTCGCGGCCGACGTGGGCCCACTCCAGGACGTTGAGGAGCTGCACCGGGCTCTCGACGAAGGCGAGAGTGCCCGTGCCCCGGGGGGCGCGGACCCGACGCGCCCCCCGCCGCGCCGTGTCCGCACCCGATGCCCGGTTCGGCTGGGCGGGAACGCCCCCTGCGCTCACCGTGGCCGGCCCGTCAGACCGTCGCGGGCTCGCGGTCGGCGGCCTCCTCGGCCTCGGCCACGACGCCCTTGACCCGGCGCAGCTTCTTCATGGGGGCCAGCTCGCTCTCGTAGACCCGCTTCACGCCGTCGCCGAGCGACTCCTCGATGATGCGGATGTCGCGCACCAGGCGCTGCAGGCCCTGCGGCTCGACGGAGGCGGCCTGGTCCGAGCCCCACATGGCGCGGTCCAGCGTGATGTGGCGCTCGACGAAGCAGGCGCCCAGGGCGACGGCCGCGAGGGTGGTCTGCAGACCGGTCTCGTGGCCGGAGTAGCCGATCGGCACGTTCGGGTACTCGGCCTGGAGGGTGTGGATCATCCGCAGGTTGAGCTCCTCGGCCTTGGCCGGGTAGGTGCTGGTGGCGTGGCAGAGGAGGATGTTCTCGCTGCCCAGCACCTCCACCGCGTGCCGGATCTGCTTCGGGGTGGACATGCCCGTGGAGAGGATGATCGTCCGGCCGGTGGCGCGCAGGGCGCGCAGCAGCTCGTCGTCGGTCAGGGAGGCGGAGGCCACCTTGTGGGCGGGCACGTCGAACTTCTCCAGGAACTCGACGGACTCCACGTCCCACGGGGAGGCGAACCAGTCGATGCCCTTCTTCTTGCAGTAGGCGTCGATCGCCCGGTAGCCCTCCTCGTCGAACTCGACGCGGTGGCGGTACTCGATGTACGTCATCCGGCCCCAGGGGGTGTCGCGCTCGACGTCCCACTGGTCGCGCGGGGTGCAGATCTCGGGAGTGCGCTTCTGGAACTTCACGGCGTCGCAGCCGGCTTCGGCGGCGGCGTCGATCAGCGCGAACGCGTTCTCCAGGTCACCGTTGTGGTTGATGCCGATCTCGCCGGTGACGTAGACCGGGCGGCCCGGTCCCACGATCTTGTCGCCGAGGGTACGGAGGCGGGGGCTGGTCATGCTCAAGACAGTTCCTTTCCGAGGATCCACGAGGCGATCTCGCGGATCGCACCGGCCCCTCCGGGGACGGAGGTGACCGCGCGGGCTGCGCCGCGTACGACGTCGTGGGCGCCGGCCACCGCGACGGGCCAGCCGACCAGGCCGAAGCACGGCAGGTCGTTGACGTCGTTTCCGACGTAGAGCACGCGCTCCGGCGCGATGCCCTGCTCCTCGCACCACTGCTTGAGGGCGAGGTCCTTCCGGTCGACGCCGTGCAGCACGGGGACCCGCAGTTTGCGGGCGCGTGCGGCGACCACCGGGTTCTCCTCCGTGGACAGGATCAGCAGCGGCAGTCCCGCGCGGCGCAGGGCGGCGATGCCGAGCCCGTCGCCGCGGTGGACCGCGACCGTCTCCCGTCCGTCGGAGTCGACGTACACCCGGTCGTCGGTCTGGGTGCCGTCGAAGTCGAGTACGACCGCGTCGACGTCGTCGCGGGTCGGCAGCGCGCCGGGCCGCGCGCCGTCGAGCAGCGGCGCGAGCGCGCGGGCGCGGGCGAGGTCGTGCGGATCGTCGACCTCCAGCACGCGCGCCGGGTCGGTGCGCACCAGTTCGGTGCGGCCGAAGAAGCGGTGCCCGGCCTTCCGGAAGCCGTCGGCGCGCATCGCGTACGCGGCGCCGGTCTCCAGCAGGTCCTGCGGCCGGTCCTGGCGGCGCGGGCGGTACGCCTTGTCGTGGTTGACGCCGTACCCGCCGCCCTCGGCCCCCTCGAAGTCGCCGTCGCGCCAGACGAAGCCGTGGAAGGGGGCGACGGTCAGCGCGCTGTCGGCGCCGCCGGAGGTCACCGCGGCGGCGACGCCCTCGACGTCCTCGCGGGTGAGGAAGGGGCTGGTGCACTGCACCAGCAGCACCACGTCGGCCTCCCGGCCGTGCCGCCGGGCGTGGACGTCCATGGCGTGGAGGACGGCGGCCTCGCTGGTGGCGGTGTCGCCGGCGATGTCGCCGGGCCGCTCGACCACCTCGGCGCCCGCGCCGCGGGCGGCCTCGGCGATGGCCGCGTCGTCGGTGGAGACCGCCACGTGCGTCACGCCGCGCGCCGCCAGGCACTCCCGCACCGCGCGGACGACCAGCGGCACGCCGCCGACGGTGGCCAGGTTCTTCGCGGGCACGCCCTTGGAGCCGCCACGGGCGGGGATCACGGCGAGGACGGTGGGGGACACTGCGGCTCCTTGCTGGACTGCGGTGCGGGCTGCGGCGTTGGGGGTGGACACGGCGCTCACAGCTCCCCCATCCGGCGGATGACCGGCGCCACGCGCTGGACACCGTGGCGGTACGCGCCGCGCGCCGCGTCCCGTACGGCCGCGCGGACGGCCCGGCGCAGCCCGGAGGCGGGCCGGTCGGCCACGGCCCCGGGCCGGAGCGCGCCGGAGGGGTCGAGCCCGTGACGGGCGAGGACGCCGGGGAGGTAGCCGGGGGCGGTGGTGAGCGTGTAGTAGGGGGTGATCGGCGGCAGGGTCTCGCGGGCGACGAGGGCCGCGACGCGCTCGCGGGCGGCGTCGAAGGCCGCCTCGTAGGGGCCGTCGGCCACGACGCCCTGCCGGGCCGTCCAGGCCGCGTCGGGCTCGGGCAGCAGCCCCTCGTCGAGCTGGTCCCAGGAGGCGAGGCAGCCCGAGCCCAGGAAGTGGTGGTTGCCCAGCGCCTCGCGGACGCCGAGGTCGGTGAGGATCGCGGTGGGGATGCCGCGGTGGAGGGCCTCCAGGGCGGCGGTGGAGCTGACGGTGACCAGCAGGTCGGTGCGGTCCAGCACCTCGCCCATGTGGCCGTAGACCAGGCGGCAGTTGGGCGGCAGCCCGCCGGGGAGCTTCGCCGCGAGCTTCTGGTACGGCTGCTCCTCGATGTGCGTGGTGTGCTCGCCCGGCTTGCTGCGCAGCTTGATCAGCACCTCGCGGTCGGGGTGCCGGCGGGCGTGCCCGGCGGCGCGGCGCAGCAGGTACTCGCGGTCGGCGCGGTTCGCGGGGACGGACGGCTGGACGGCGAAGACGACGGTGTGGGGCCTCTCCGTCGACGCCTCGTACGGCGCCCCGCCGAGGAAGGGCAGCGCGCACTCCACGACGCTGTCGGGGTCGGCGCCCACGCCCTCGTAGACCGCGCGGAAACGTTCCGCGTCGTGGGCGGAGTTGGCCAGCACGACGTCCGCGCCGTGCCGCAGCAGCAGCCCGTCGGCGAGCTTCTCGTAGACGACGCCGACGTAGCCGGTGACGGTGACCGGACGGCGCTCCCGCCCGTTGAGGTTGTGTGCGAGCCCGTGCAGCATCGCCTGGACCGTGCCGCCGACACAGGCGAGGACCACCACGTCGTACGCGTCGCGGTCGACGGCGGCGAGGAACTCCGCGGCCGTCACCTCGCGCAGCGAGGCGGCGCGCACGCCGACCTCGTCGAGCTGGCGGGCGGTCGGGGTGGCCCGGCCGCGCAGCAGCAGCCCGTCGATCGGCGCGCCGGGGACGAGGCGGTGCGCGGTGAGCGCGCCCCATTTCCAGCGCGTGTCGGAATCGGCGAGCACGGCAATGCGCGTCGGCGCTTCCGGTGAATCCGAAGTGGTGGGTGATGGCACGTCGTCGACGCTAGAAAGACATTCCGATTCTCGGCCCAACGCAAATACAACAGACGGTTAACAGCACACCGACGGAAGGCCAACCGGGCGTCCGGGAAACGGGGTTCACCGTTCCGACACGGTGCGTTCACCTGTACTTACGCCGCTGGTCGGCGCAGATGCCGCTCGGGTCCCTAACCTCACCGGAGTGGTCAAGCTCTCCGTCATCGTGCCGTTCCACAACGTTCGGCCGTACGCTCCCGACGCCCTCCGCAGCCTGCGCGCGAACGCGTTGGATTCCGGAAACACGACGTACTCCGGGGAAAAGGACGTCGAATTCATTCTGGTCGACGACTGTTCGACGGACGGCACCTCGGACCTGCTGGTCCGCGCCGAAAAGGAGATTCCCGGCGCGGTGCTGGTGCGGCACGAGCGGCGCCGGGGCGTGGCCGCCGCGCGCAACACCGGGCTGGACGCCGCGCGCGGGACGTACCTCGCCTTCCTCGACGGCGACGACTGGACGGCCCCCGGCCACTTCCGCGAACTGCTGGCCGCCGCCGAGGCGTTGGACTGCGACTTCCTCCGCACCGACCACGTGCGGTGCACCGGCCGCCGGCGCACCGTGGTGCGCGCCCCCCACGGCCGCCGCGGCACCGTGCTGGATCCGCGCGAGGCGATCCTCCCCGCGCACCGCACCACCTCCGTCGACTACGCCTACGCCTGGGCCGGCGTCTACCACCGGCGGCTGCTGGAGAGCGGCGTCCTCCGCTTCGACGAGGAGCTGCGCACCGCCGAGGACCGGCCGTGGATCTGGCGGCTGCACCGCGAGGCGGCGTCCTTCGCCGTGGTCGGGCTGACGGGCCTCTTCTACCGGCGCGGAGTCCCCACCTCCCTCACCCGGATCGGCGACGAGCGGCAGCTCGACTTCATCCCCGCCTACGACCGGCTGGTGGCGGAGACCGCCCGCGACCGGGACGCGGCGGCGCTGCTGCCCAAGGCCGTCCGCACCTACTGCGCGGTGGTCCACCACCACCTGACCAGCGACCGCTTCGAGCCGCACGTGGCCCGCACGGTCCGCGCGCGCTGCGCCGCCGCCCTGCGGCGACTCCCCGACGACCTGGTGGGACAGGCGCTGGACTCCATGGACCTCGAACGCGCCGCACGGCTGCGCCGGCTGCTCCGCCGCCCCGCCCTCTCCCCCGCTCTCTCCCCCGCCCGCCGCGCGCGGCGGGCCGCCGGCACCACCACGGAGGCCGCCCGATGAGCCCCGCCCGTCGCGTCCAGGTCCTGGTCGCATCCACCGCGCAGGGCGCCGCGCTGCTGGCCGCCGCGCTGGACGCCGGCCTGCCGGGGGCGGCCGAGGAGCGGCTGCTGCTGGTCGCCAACACCGCCGCCGTCCCCGAGACCACCCCCGCCCCGGACGCCCTGCCCGGCTTCGCGCCGCTGCGGCGCCGCTTCGACCGGGTGCTGTCCTGGAACGCCGTGATCCGTCCCCTCCACCCCGGCGCCTGGGTGCCGCGCGCCGACGACGCGCCCCTGTGGGAGCGGCAACTACGGGCGCTGTGGGGCCTGGCGGACGCGGAGGTGGAACTCGCCGTGGAGGGCGTCGACGCCGCCCCGGCGCAGGCCCTCGCCCGGATCTTCCCCGACGCCCCGCTGGACGTGTACGTCACCGGGGCGGCGGCGTACGGCCCCACCCCCGGCAAGCTCGACCCCCTGCTGGGCACCCGTGTGCGGCGACTGCTCCACCCCGGACTGCTGCCCGGGCTGCGTCCGCTGCTGCTGACGGAGTTCGGGGTGGAGGCGCGGGCCGTGCCGGCCGGGGCGCTGCGGGCCGTCCTGGCCGAGGCGGCGCGCGAACTGCCGCGGCCGGACGTGCCCGAGGGGTGCGCGCTGCTGGTCGGGCAGGACCCGGACGCGCCGGGGGCGCTCGCGGCCGACGACGAGGAGCGGCTCCAGACGCGGATGCTGCGCGGTCTGCGGGAGCTGGGCCGGCGCGCGGTGGTCCTCGCCCCCCATCCGGCCACCCCGGAACAGCGGGTCCGGGCGCTTCGGGAGCGGGCCGGCGAGCTGGGCGTGGAGCTGACCGTGCCCGAGGGCGCGCCGCCGCCGGAGGTGCTGTGCGAGCTGCTGCGTCCGGCGCTGGTGACCGGCTTCCCGCCGGGGACGCTGCTGACCGCGGGCGCCGTCCTCGGGCTGCCGGTCGCCCGCTGCGGCACGGACGTCCCGCTCGGCCGCATGGCCCCCTACGAGAACGCCGACCGCGTCCCGACGGTGATCGCCGACGCGCTCCTGCCGGACCTGGAGGATCCGGCGGCGGTCGGCGGCCGGAGCCTGCCGGACCCCGGCGGGCACGGCGGCGCGACGGGCGAGGAGACCCGGACGGACCTCGGGGGGCTGGTGCGCGCGATGGCCTTCTGCATGTGGCCGCAGGTCCACCCCGAGCTGCGGGGCGAGGCCGAGCGCTTCCTGGCCGCCCACCCCGAGGACCGCGTCCGGCGCCACTTCCCGCGCCGCCGGCTGGCGCTCCTGGCCCTGCCCGGCGCCCTCCCGCCCGCTCTCGCGCCCGTCGCCCGCAGCGCGACCGTGCGGCGCGCGGCCCGCCGTGCCCGCGCGCTCGGGCGGAGAGTGCGCGGCTGAGCGGGCCGGGGGGCGCCCGCACGGCCGCGGGGCGCGTGCCGTTGGTCACAGCACGGACGGTCCCGTGATCGCCGCGATGTCCCATCCGCCCTGGTTGGACGGCATGTTGGGGTCGTCCGGCGGAAGGCCGTCCGGGCGGGGAGTGAGCTGCGTCTCTGTGTGGACGGCGCGTCCTCCCCGCATCCTGGACTGGCCGCGGCATCCGTCCGCGACGACCGCAGACCATCGGCACGCCGGTGCACGGGCGTGCCATGAGGCGAGACGAGGAACACCACCATGGGCCACACGATGGCGGCGAGGATCGCAGCACCCTGGGTCCGCACCGGCGGGCCGTCGGACGAGGAGCGGGAGAAGCTGGTCGAGCAGGCGCTCGGCTGGACGCTCACCGTGCTGGTCGCCGTGATCGCCACCGGCCTCGGGCTGCTCTGAGCCGAAGCGCCCCTCCTCCGCGCCGACCGCGCACACCGAAACGTCCCCCCGGCCGTCGCCGGGGGGACGTCCGCGTCCTCGTGCCCGCGCGCCGGACGGGCCGGACGCGGGGCTTCCGCGGAGCTCGGAGAGCTCAGAAGGCGTCGGCGGGGGTGTGGACGCCCCACACCCCGCGGAGGGTGTCGCACACCTCGCCGACGGTGGCCTTGGCGCGCAGGGCCTCCTTCATCGGGTAGAGCACGTTGTCGCTGCCCTCGGCGGCCTTGCGCAGCTCGGCCAGGGCCCCGTCGACGGCCGCCTGGTCGCGTTCGGCGCGCAGCCTCGCCAGACGCTCGGCCTGCTGGACCTCGATGGCCGGGTCGACCTTGAGCGGCTCGTACGGCTCCTCCTCGTCGAGCTGGAACCGGTTGACGCCGACGACCACCCGCTCGCCGGAGTCGGTCTCCTGGGCGATGCGGTACGCCGAGCGCTCGATCTCGCTCTTCTGGTAGCCGCGCTCGATGGCGGCGACCGCGCCGCCCAGCTCCTCGACCTTGGCCATCAGCTCCAAGGCCGCCGCCTCCACCTCGTCGGTCAGCGACTCCACCACGTAGGACCCGGCGAAGGGGTCGACGGTGGCGGTCACGTCCGTCTCGTAGGCGAGGACCTGCTGGGTGCGCAGCGCCAGCCGGGCCGACTTGTCGGTGGGCAGCGCGATGGCCTCGTCGTAGGAGTTGGTGTGCAGCGACTGGGTGCCGCCCAGCACCGCGCCCAGACCCTGTATGGCCACCCGCACCAGGTTGACCTCCGGCTGCTGGGCGGTGAGCTGCACCCCGGCGGTCTGGGTGTGGAAGCGCAGCATCATCGACTTGGGGTTCTCGGCGCCGAACTCCTCCTTCATCACCCGCGCCCAGATCCGGCGGGCGGCGCGGAACTTGGCCACCTCCTCCAGGATCGTGGTCCGCGCGACGAAGAAGAACGACAGCCGGGGCGCGAAGTCGTCCACGTCCATCCCGGCCGCGACCGCGGTGCGCACGTACTCGATGCCGTCGGCGAGGGTGAAGGCGATCTCCTGCGCGGGCGTCGCCCCGGCCTCGGCCATGTGGTAGCCGGAGATGGAGATGGTGTTCCAGCGCGGCATCTCCGCCTTGCAGTACCGGAAGATGTCCGCGATCAGCCGCAGCGACGGCTTGGGCGGGAAGATGTAGGTGCCGCGGGCGATGTACTCCTTGAGCACGTCGTTCTGGATCGTGCCGGTCAGCTTCGCCGCCGGCACCCCCTGCTCCTCGGCGACCAGCTGGTACAGCAGCAGCAGGACCGCGGCGGGCGCGTTGATCGTCATCGAGGTGGAGACCTCGCCCAGCGGGATGCCGTCGAACAGCACCCGCATGTCCTCGATCGAGTCGATCGCCACGCCGACCTTGCCGACCTCGCCGTGGGCGATGGGCGCGTCGGAGTCGTGGCCCATCTGGGTGGGCAGGTCGAAGGCGACCGACAGGCCCATGGTGCCGTTGGCGATGAGCTGCTTGTAGCGGGCGTTGGACTCCACCGCCGTGCCGAAGCCGGCGTACTGCCGCATCGTCCACGGCCGTCCGGTGTACATCGTCGGGTAGACGCCCCGGGTGTACGGGTAGACGCCCGGCTCGCCCAGCTTCTCGGCCGGGTCCCAGCCCCGGAGCGCGTCGGGTCCGTAGACCGGCTCGATCGGCAGTCCGCTCTCCGTGAGCCGTGCGTTGCCGGCGTTGCCAGTCTCGCGTGCCATGTTCGATGCCTCCCGGTTCGTCGCCCTGTCCGACACGGACTGTAGCGATCGGCGCGCGGACGATGGGAGAGCCACAACCTGGGACCTTGCTCACAGGAGAGCAGGGGGGCTCTCGGAAGAGCCCGGCGCGCACCCCGCGCGACGATTCGTGCGGACCCCCTCCCCCATCGTCCACGGTTCGGGCATGGTTGCGACCGGGAATCCACAACCAGTGGAGGCCGGGCGGGAGCCGGGTTCTCCGATGTCCCGGGGGGTTTTCATGGCACACGGTTCCACCGGAACCGGCGTCCGCGCGGTGTGCGCCGCGGCGGCCGTCGTACTGCTGGGGGCGGGCTGTACGGTGCAGCCGGCCGGGGCGGAGTCGCGGCCCGTACCGTCCGCGCCGCCGTCCGTGCCGCCGTCCGCGGCACCGTCCGTGACCGACACCACACCGGCCGCCTCGCCGACGCCCCCGCCGTCGGCGTCCGCGAGCCCGGCGGAGCCGGAGGAGCGGAAGGGGCCGGAGCCGTCGGCGACGCCCACGCCCCCCGCGGCGCCCCCGCCGATCCTGGCGGAGGGCGCGCGGGGGGAGAAGGTGCGGGAGCTCCAGGCCCGGCTGCGCCAGGCGGGGCACTTCGACCTCGTTCCGACCGGCTACTACGGGACGATCACCGCCGCGTCGGTGTCCGCGTTCCGGCAGCGGGTGGGCCTGCCGGCCGGCGGCCAGGTCACGGACGCCACCTGGAACGCCCTGACGGCGCGGACGAGGACGCCCACGCGGCAGGAGCTGTACCCGTCGACCACCCGGCCGCCCGCCGACCCCGACCCGCGGTGCCTGACGGGACGGGTGTTGTGCATCAGCAAGGAGAGCCGGACGCTGACCTGGATGATCGACGGCAGGGTCCTGTCGGCGATGGACGTGCGCTTCGGCTCGGAGCTCACCCCGACCCGGGAGGGCGCGTTCAGGGTCACCTTCAAGAGCCGGCACCACCACTCGACGCTCTACGACACCCCGATGCCGTACGCGATGTTCTTCAGCGGGGGCCAGGCGGTGCACTACTCGGCGGACTTCGCCGCCAACGGCTACGACGGCGCCTCGCACGGCTGCGTCAACGTGCGGGACGAGGCGAGGATCGCCGCGCTCTTCGACCAGGTGAGGCCGGGCGACAAGGTGATCGTCCACTGATGGTCCGCGGGACCGGGAGCGCCGCGTGCGGCGGCGGGGACGCGGAAGGACGGTGAGAAGCGGCGCGGGCGGGGCCGGGGGAACGTGCCCCGCCCGCGCCTACGCGCATCCCGCAGGTACGGGGGGAACCTTGGGTGGCGCGCTCGCCGATGACCAGTCGGCTCGTTCTGTACTGCGTCGGTGGCTCGAAAAGTGTCACACCCGCCGGAGGAGATCCCTCCGGTCAGGGATCGGAGCAGGACGGAGGGTCAGAAACCGGCCGGCGCGGAGGACGGGCCGGCGGGATCGGGGTCGGTGCCCGTGCCTCCGCCCGGGCCGGCCGGACCGGTGTCGGTGAGGAAGGGCTCCTCGGGAGCCTCGGGAGCCTCGGGCAGCGTGTCGCCGCCCTCGCCCTCGTCGGGCAGCGTGTCGCCGCCCTCGCCCTCGTCGGGGAGGGCGTCGCCGCCCTCGCCTTCCTCGCCGTCCCTCGGGGGAGCGGTCGGAGCCGCGCCGCCGTTGGACGAGCCGCCGCCGTTGGACGAGCCGCCTCCGGGAGCGCCGTCGCCGTCGCCGTCCGTGCCGTCGTTCCGGCGGCAGAAGTCGTCGATCTTGTTGAGGCCGCCCGCGGCGCGCTCCAGGTCCACGCGGTCGGCCCGGTTCAGCACGCCGTTCTTGCGCTTGTCGCACAGCGCCACGACCCACGCCTCCGGTTCGGACGTCCGGTCGGCGGGCGCGTCGGCCCCGTCGCCGTCCTCGGCACCGTCCGCGGAGCGTCCGTCGCCCACGGCGCGGTCGCCGGGGGCCGCGCCGGCGGGGTCGCCGTCGCCCGTGCCCCCTCGGCCGCCGTGCGTTCCGCCGTCGCCGGGGCCGCCGTTCCGCCCGTCCTCGCCGGCCGGGACGCCGTTGCCGCCGGAGGCGCGCCGGGCGGAGTCCTCGTCCCCGGGCAGGCCCGACACGCTCGACACCGGGGAGGGCGAGCCGGTCCCGCGGTCGAACGGCGCCGGCAGCACACCGGTGCCCGCCGCGACGGCGACGCCGCCCACCACGCAGCCGGCGAGCCCCACCGCGAGGCCGGCCCGCAGGGGACGCCCGTACGAGCCCGCCCACGGCAGTCGGCGGACGCGCCGCCTCCCGGCACCGTCCGCGGCCTCGGCGCGGGCCGCTCGGAAGGCCGCCAGCGCGGCGGCCTCCCCGGGCAGTTCGGCTCCGTCGTCGCGTGCGCCGGGCGCGGACGCCCGACCGGCCGCGGCGGCGGCAGCGGTGGTGGTGGGGACGGCGGCGAGTTCGTCGAGGGCCTTCGCCAGGGCGGCCGCGCGCGCGTCGTGCGGCGCGGACGGGGAGGGGCCGTGGGCCGAACGGCCGCGCAGCAGACGCTCCGCGGCTTCCTCGTCCAGCCAGCTGTACCGGTCGTCGGCCCTCACGTTTCCCTCAGCGCTCTTCTGGCCTTTTCCGTCACACCCCGCGCCGTGCTCGCGCGCGGGGTGGGCACCCCGTCGCCCGTCGCTTCCTCTCCGTCGAGCATCTCCGCGAGCTTGCGCAGACCGCGGTGGGCGGCCGTCCGCACCGCGCCCGGCCGTTTGCCCAGCACCTTCGCGGCCCCCTTGGCGTCGAGCCCGACCACCACGCGCAGCACGACCGCCTCGGCCTGGTCGCGCGGCAGCCGGGAGATCAGGGCCATGGTGTGCCCGGTGCCGATCGACTCCAGCGCCTCGTCGACGGTGTCGGAGCCGGCGGGCAGCACGGCCAGCTCGGCCTCGTCGTCGACGGAACCGGTGGCGGGCCGCCGGCCGCGCGCCCGGATGTGGTCCAGCGCGCGGTTGCGGGCGATCCGCGCCGTCCAGCCGCGGAAGCGGTCGGCGTCGCCGTCGAAGCGGTCCAGGTCCCGGGCGATCTGCAGCCACGCCTCGGAGGCCACGTCCTCGGCGTCGGCCTCCGGAACCAGCGTCCGCACGTATCCCAGCAGGCGGGGATGGACAGCGCGGTAGACGGTGCGGAAGGCGCATTCGTCCCCCTCTCGCGCCGCTCGCACCGCTGCGGTGAGTTCCGCGTCTTCCCCCTGCACGCCTTGTCCTGCCCCACTTCGCGATGTAGCGCCCGGCCGCGCCCCTGGCCGAGCACGGTCTCGCCATGATGCTTCGATCTGCGTCGATGCGAAGCAGCACGCTACGACCTAGTGTGCTCTCCCGTCCATGCGGACGGGTTCTTAGTTACGGAGAAGAAAGGCGCCGAGGACGCTCCGGGGAGACCCCGGGAAGGGCTCGCGGAGGTCCTGCGGAGGGTCGTGTGGAAGGCGAGTAACACATTTCCGCTCCCCGACGCTGATGTGGACAGCGGGCCTCGCTCGGCGCGACGGCCCGTACTCGACGACGGCCGGGGTCTCTCCTGTGGGGGGTGGCGACCCCGGCCGTCTTCGCGTCTCCCGCCCTTCCTTCGTCCCCTCTCGCCCGTGTTTCGGGGCTTTCGCCCACATAGCCGTGACGTTTCGGCTTCCCCGCGCGCTGAGTGGAGAGTCCCGTCGCGGACGGGACGAGCGAGTTTTGGACATCGATCCAGACGACACGACAAGGGGCGGGACATTTGAGTCCGCGAAGAGCACGTGCGCGCAGAACGATGAGCGTGAGGAGGCGCGCCTGGCTGACCCTGGGCGCCGTGGTGGTCGGCGGCGCCGGAGTGGTGACCGTGGCCGTGGCGAACCCGCCGGAGAACCGCGAGCCGTCCGTGGCCGCGTCACCGGTCAGGGTCCACTCCGTGAAGCTCCAGGCCAAGGGCAACGGCAAGGAGGAGGTCGCCCGCCGCGACACCAGGCCGTTCAGCCTGCTGGGCATCTCCTGGCCACGGGCCACCGCCGAGATCGACGGCCGGGCCGAGATCCGCACCCGCAGCATCGAGACCGGCGAGTGGTCCCCGTGGCGGGAACTGGGCCTGGACCTGCACGTCCCCGAGGGCGAGGAGGGCCGTGAGGCCCAGGCCCGCGGCGCGACCGAACCGCGCTGGGTCGGCCCCTCGGACGGCGTGGAGGCCCGCGTCGTGTCGGACGACGGGCGGACGACCGCCGGACTCCCCGACGGGATGCGGCTGGACCTGGTCGACCCGGGCGTGACCAAGCGCGAGGCGAAGAACGCCGACGCCGCGGCCTCCGGCACGGACATGGAGCCCGCCGCCTACGTGGCGAACGACCCCACGGGCACCCCCTTGGAGCCCTCGGTGGAGACCACGACCCCGGCGCCGTCGACCGAGCCCTCCGACACCCCCACCACGGGCCCCGCCCCGTCGGACTCCGCCCCGGCGGACCCGACCACCGACCCCGGCGGCTCCCCCTCGCCCACCGACGGCGCGACGACGGACCCGTCTCCGACCCCGACCGTGCCGACCGCGCCCGAGTCGACCGTCACCCGGCCGCCGATCGTCTCCCGCGCCGCCTGGGGCGCCGACGAGTCCCTGGCCGAGGACCCCCCGGAGTACCTGGAGGGCGTCAAGGCGGTCTTCGTCCACCACACCACGGACGCCAACGCCTACAGCTGCTCGCAGTCGCCCGCGATCGTCCGGGCGATCATGGCGTACCACATCGAGAGCAACGGCTGGAACGACCTCGGCTACAACTTCCTCGTCGACAAGTGCGGCACGGTCTTCGAGGGCCGCCGCGGCGGCGTCGACCTGCCGGTGCGCGGCGCCCACACCTACGGCTTCAACGGCGACTCCACCGGCATCGCGGTGATCGGCAACTACGCCACCGACGGCGTGCCCACCCGGACCGTCCTGAACGCCGTCTCGCGCGTGGCCGCCTGGAAGCTCGGCCAGTACGGCGTGAACCCCGCCGGCAAGGTGACGCTCACCGCCGCGGGCGACACCGGCGTGTGGAAGACGGGCGAGCAGGCGACGCTCGACACCATCTCCGGCCACCGCGACGGCTTCGCCACCGAGTGCCCCGGCGACGCCCTGTACACCAAGCTGTCGGAGATCCGGCGCTTCGCCGCGAGCCCGGCCGCGAGCTCCGCCGCCCCGACCGCCGACGTCAACCGCGACGGCATGGCCGACATGGCGGCCGGCGCCCATCGGGCCGCAGTCGGCGGCAAGTCGGGCGCGGGCACCGTCACCGTGGTGCCCGGCGGCGTGGACGGCCCGGTCGCCGCGTCCAGGATCACCCTCTCCCAGTCCAGCCCGGGCGTCGTGGGCGCCGCCGAGTCGGGCGACAACTTCGGCGAGGCCACCGCGTACGGCGACGTCAACGGCGACGGCCACGCGGACCTGGTGGTCGGCATCCCCGGCGAGGACGACTCGGTGGGCCACACCGACGCCGGCGGGGCGACGATCCTCTACGGTCCCGCCTTCGACAGGAGCAACTGGCTGGAGGCCGCCACCGCGGACCGCGTGAGCGGGGCCCGGTTCGGTTCGACGATCGCCGTCGGCGACTTCGACAGCGACGGCCACGCCGACGTCTTCACCGCGTCCCGCAAGGGACCGGCGGGCTGGTGGGCGTTCGACGGCGCCGACCGCGGCGTGCGCAAGGGCACCCTGCAGGCGGCGTCCGGCACCATCTCCCACCTGGCGTCCGCCACCGGCGACTTCAACCGCGACGGCTACGCCGACGTGGTCCTCAACCACCGGGACTCCGGCGGCATCGGCCGGCTGACCCTCCTCAACGGCTCGGCCGAGGGCCTGAAGTACGTCGGTCTGGCCTCCGTCAAGGGCGGCCGCTCGGTCGCCGCGGGCGACATCAACGGCGACGGCCACGCGGACCTGGTGGTCGGCCAGCCCTACGCTTCCGAGTCCGGCGCCTACAGCGGCGGTCAGATCACCGTGCTGCCCGGTTCGGCGAGCGGCCCGACCACCACCGGCCGGAAGGTCTTCCACCAGAACACCTCCGGCGTCCCGGGCGCCGCCGAGGCCGGCGACGCGATGGGCTGGTCGGTCGCGACCGGCGACGTCAACGGCGACGGCCGCGACGACGTCCTCACCGGTCTGGCCCGCGAGGACCTCACCCGCGACGGCGTCAACCGCAAGGACGCGGGCATGGCGCTGCTGTTCCACGGCACCTCGTCCGGCCTGGGCACCTCCGGTGCCCAGACCCTCCACCAGGACGTCACGGGCATGCCCGGGGCGAGCGAGACCGGTGACCACCTCGGTTCGGAGTCCCTGCTCGCCGACCTCTCCGGCTGGGGCCGCGCGGACCTGGCCATCGGCGCCGACGGCGAGGACACCAACGACGGCACGATCCTCCAGCTCGACGCGGGCAGCACGGGCGTCTCGCCCTCCGGCGGCGTCTACTACACCCTCTCGAAGCTGGGCCTCCCCGCGGACGTCCGGCTGGGCGGCCAGTTGGCGCCGTGACCGGGTGACGCGCCCTCCGCGTGAGCGGACGGCGTGCACGGCGCCCGTGCACGGCGGGGGCCGGACGGGACACTCCCGTCCGGCCCCCTCGCCGTTTCCCCGCCCGCGGACGGGTACGTCCGCCCTTCCCTCCGCCGGGCGCCGCTGGGGGACGGGCCGGATCACGCCTGCCGGGTGTGGCGGTGTTCTCGTTGACATGGCGTCAATTGCGCTGCCGAGGACGGACCGTGTCGACGTTGCCCGCACGGCCGTGGAAGGATCTCGCCCGTGATGGATGCGGCGGGTGACGGCAACCGTGTCTCCCTCGAGCACAGCGGGGACCTGAGCGCTGCGGTTCTGGGTGCGCAGCGGGGCGACGAGGCGGCCTTCCGTGCCCTCTACCGACGTCTCAACCCCGAACTCCTCCGCTACGCGACCGTCATCGTCGGCCAGGACGCCGAGGACGTGGTGGCCGAGACCTGGTTACAGATCGCCCGGGACGTGTTGCGTTTCCAGGGGGACGGCGCCGCGTTCCGCCGTTTCGCCCTGGCCGTGACGCGCAACCGGGCCCGAGACGTCCTGCGTCGCAGGAAGAGGCGCGTACAGGAGATCACCGTACCGACCGACGAACTGCCCGAACCGCACGTCACCGGTGCCCCCGGCGGAGGAAGCGCCCCGGACGCGGCGGAGGTGGCCGGAGCGAAGCTGTCGACACGTGAGATCGTCTCCCTCATCGCCACTCTCCCCGGCCCACAGGCGGAGGCGGTCCTGCTGCGCGTGGTCCTGGACCTGGACACCAGGAGCAGCGCCGAGATCCTCGGCAAGCGACCGGGGGCGGTGGCCATGGCCCTGTCACGTGGTCTGAAGAAACTGGCCCGGCTGGTGGAACGGCCCGAGGCAACGGCGGTACGGAGGTGAACGACCCGATGCGGGACGGGAAGGAAGACGCCCGTGTGGACGAGGCCGTACTGCGCCGTCTGATCGCCGAGGGCTCCAGGGCGGGAGCCGGGCGCCGAGGCACGGACGACCAGCCGTCGGAGAGCAGTCTGCGCGCCCTCGCCGCCGCCCTCGACGCCGTGGCGGCCCCGCCGGAGCCCGGCGAACTCAAGGGCGAGGAGGAGGCGCTGGCGGCCTTCCGGGCGGCCCGTGCCGAGCGGGCCGACGCGCCGGCGACCGGCCTGCGGGGCCGTCTCGCCCGGCTGGCCCGGCGGCTGAGGCGCATGCGTACGAGCGCGCTCGGGGTGGTGGTGGTCGCCGTCCTCGGCAGCGGGGTGGCGGTGGCCGCCGGCGGGGTCCCGTTCCTGCCCGGGAACGGCCCGGAGGGAGCGTCCGGCACCTCGCCGGCGCCGGGCACCGGCTCGACCCCGTCCTCGCCCGCGTCCCCGGACCCCACGGCGGCGGGTCCGCGTCCCGGCGCCTCGGAACCCGGCGGGCTCCGGCCCTCCGGCGCCTCGTCGCGGCTCATCGCGCTGTGCCGGTCCCGCCAGAAGGACCCGGACACCGCTCCGCGGAAGGCGCTGGCCGCCGCGGCGGGCGGCGGCGACCGGGTCGACGCCTACTGCGCGCGGGTCCTGGACGACGCCACGGCGCGACCGGGCGGCGGAGACGACCGGGAGAACGGCCGGGGGCAGGGGAGCGACGGCGACCGGGGCAATGGCGGCGGCAACGGCAACCCCGGCGGAAACAACGGCACCTCCGGCACCTCCGGCACCTCCGGCGGCAACGGCGGCCAGGGCAACGGGAACGGCGGCGGAAACCCCGGTGGGAGCAACGGCAACCCCGCCGAGGGGAACCAGGGCGACAGCGGTCGGGGGAACGGCGGCCAGGGCAACGGGACCGCGGGCCGGGGCAACGACGGCGGGAACGGGAACGGCACCGCGGGCCAGGACAACGGCAACGGCACCGGCACCGGCACCGGTGGTCGGGGGAACGGCGGCGGCAACGGCACCGCGGGCCGCGGCGACGACGGCAACGGCGGCAACGGCCACCAGGGGAACGGAAACCGGGGCGGCGGCCAGGCCAACGGCCACGCCCACGGCCACCAGGGCAACGGCGGCCCCGGAAACGGGCCCGGGCTCGGCGCGCGGGGCGGCGGAAACCGCCCCTGACCCCGGGGCCGGACTCCCCCGTGAGGTGGGACGGAGCGGCGGTCGTGTCCGCCGTCCGCCCCACCCACGGTGATCACGCGGTGATCACGCGGTGGTCATGCCGTCACGGGCCCGTCTCAGCGGACCCGGACCGTGGCCGTGGCGACGGCCTCGGTGTGCCGCGCGTCCCCCGCGTAGCGGACGGTGTACTGGATCTCCCCCTTGGCCCCGGGCCGGTCCGTGAAGGTGAACGTGCCGTCGGCCGCGACCTCCGCGCTGCCGACGACCGTGCCCTCGCCGTCCGCGGGGTCGTCGAGGCGGCTCACCTCGACGGTGCTCCCGGCGGCGAACGGCGCCGTCGAGACCAGCCGCCCGGTCAGGACGAGGTCCTTGTTCCGGCCGGCGGACTCGGGCGCCTGGACCGTCATGGTCGTCTCCGTCTTCGCCGGCTCGTGGAGGACCTGGAGCGTCAGGTTCTCGGTCCCGTACTGCTCGGTGAGCGCGAAGATCCGGCCGGCGTCCGGGGTCCAGGCGAGGCCGGCGGGCCGCAGGGTCGGGGTGTGGCCCGAGGTCTGCGGGAAGTCGTACTCCCGGAACGCCGTGGAGAGGCCCGGCTCGAACAGGTAAACGTCGGGCGAGTAGGCGCCGTCGATCCCGGCCGCGATCGCCCCGTCGGGGGCGATGGCCACGGAGTTCGGGTACGAGTCGGTGGTGTAGCGGCCGGCGGCGGCCAGGTCCGAGGTCCGGTAGGCGTGGTGGTGGTACGGGTAGCCGCTGGCCAGGATCACCTGCCCGCCGTCCGGGGTGACGGCCATGTCCCGGAGGTTGCCGCTGCCGTCCGCGCCCGGGTCCCGGCGGTACGCCCGCCCCTGCGCCGTGCCCGAACCCACGTCGTACACCGCCACCTCCGTCGGGCTCTGGCCCGGGGCGCCGGCCACCAGCGTCCCCGGATCGCCCGGGGCCGAGGCCAGCAGCGGGGCGGAGTACCAGTCGTACGGGCCCTCCTGGTCGAGGGTGACCACCGGGTCGTCGGACGAGAGGTCGAGCGAGCCCAGATTGCCCTCGCCCGACGTGCCGTAGCCGAACCAGAGCCTCTCTCCGGCCAGGGCCACCTGTCTCGGCGCGGTGCCCGCGCCCGTGTCGTGGCGGGCGGTCTCCGCCAGGCTCCCGGTGTCGATCTCGGCTATCGCGTCGCCGTCCCGCAGCGCCACGTACAGGCTGCCGGAGTCCTCGGAGAGCGCGAGCCCGGTGGCGCCGGGCAGGGAGACGATCCGCGCGACGAGCGCGCCGTCGTAGTCGGTCACCACGACGCTGCCGCCCTGGGGATCGCTGATGAAGACGCGCTCGTGGACGCCGTCGACCACGATGTCGCCGTGGGACGTGATCGGGAGTTGGACGCTGCCGTCGGCGGCGGCCGGGGCCGCCCCGACACCGAGGAGCACCATCGAGCCGAGGGCGGCGGACAGCACGGCGCGTCCGGCCGCGCGACGGACCTGTCGAGCCCGCCGAGCCTGTCGAGCCTGTCGAGCCTGTCGAGTACGCAAGCCTCTTCCTCTCCACACAGGGGGTCGACCGGTCGGTCACCGGCCGTGATCGGAAACGTAGGCCACGCCACTGACAACACCCGTTCGAGCACCGGGAACCGGTCCGGACGGCGGCCGGCGCCCTCCTCCTCCCCGGCAGGCGCGGCGGATCCTCCCGGGGTGCGCCGATCCCCCGACAGGGCACCCCGTAGGGTCGGGCCATGGATCTCCGACTGCCCAGGCCCCGCGGACGGCTGCTCGCGGCGGCCGCCGCCGTCGCCGTCCTCGCCGGAGGCGGTGCGTGGGCGGCCCTCCCGGACGACGGGCCGGCCGTGCGCCACACGGAACGGACGTTCACCATGCCCGAGTCCGCCGACGGCGGGGACGGGGACGGCGGCACCGTCCGCATCGACACCTCCTACTTCACCGCCGGCGACCCGTCCGTGCGCCGCCCCGCGGTGCTGCTGGGCCACGGCTTCGGCGGCAGCAAGGCGGACCTGCGCGGACAGGCCGAGGACCTGGCCCGTTCCGGCTACGCCGTACTGACCTGGTCCGCCCGCGGATTCGGCGCCTCCACCGGCCGGATCGGGCTGAACGACCCCGAGCGCGAGGTCGCCGACGTCGGCCGCCTGATCGACTGGCTGGCGGAGCGGCCCGAGGTCCGGCTCGACGGGAAGGGCGACCCCCGGGTGGGGGTGGCGGGCGCCTCCTACGGCGGCGCGGTCTCGCTGCTGGCCGCCGGACACGACGAGCGGGTCGACGCCATCGCCCCCCGCATCACCTACTGGGACCTGTCCGAGGCCCTCTTCCCCGACGGCGTCTTCAAGGAGCTGTGGACCGGCATCTTCTTCACCACGGGCTCCACCGTCTCCGGCACCGGCACCCCCACCGCCGGGCCGGCGCCGAAGCGGGTCGGCTGCGGCCGGTTCGCCACGGAGCTGTGCGCGATGTACGAGCGGGTCGCCGTCTCCGGAGAGCCGGACGAGAAGGCGCGCGCACTGCTGCGGGAGCGCAGCCCGGTGGCCGTCGCCGACCGGATCGACGTGCCCACCCTGATCCTCCAGGGGCAGTCCGACTCGCTCTTCCCGCTCGACCACGCCGACGCCATGGCCGAGGCGATCCGCGCCAACGGCGCCCCCGTGGCGGTGGAGTGGATCGCGGGCGGCCACGACGGCGGGCCCGACGAGACCGCGCGGCTGGACGACCGGACGCGCGCCTGGTTCGACCGCCACCTCAAGGGCGACACCGGCGCGGACACCGGGCCGGCCTTCCGCGTCACCCGCACCGGCGGGATGGACTCCACCGACGGGGACGTCCGGCTGCGCGCCGCCACCGCCGAGAGCTACCCCGGCCTGCGCGCCGGCACCCGGACCATCGCCCTGCACGGACGCGAGCAGACCTTCGCCAACCCGGCGGGCGGCGGCCCGCCCGCCGTCTCCTCCGTGCCCGGTCTCGGGGCCGTCGGCGGACTGTCGGACCTGGGCGTGCAGCTCTCCCTGGACTACCCCGGCCAGCACGCCCGCTTCGAGTCGGCGCCGCTGGCGGAGGCCGTACAGGTCACCGGCACGCCCACGGTGCGGGTGAGGGTGGAGACGGACTCCGAGGACGGCGACGCGGTGCTGTTCGCCAAGCTCTACGACGTCGGCCCCGACGGGCGCCGGCAGTCCCTGCCCCACCAACTGGTGGCGCCGGTGCGGGTCACCGGCGCGGAGAAGGGCCGGACCGTCGAGGTGCGGCTGCCGTCGATCGACCACCGCTTCGAGTCCGGGCACCGCATGCGGCTGGTGCTGTCCGCGACCGACATGGCCTACGCCTCGCCGGTCGAACCGGCCGCCCACACCGTCTCCCTGGCCGGTGGCGGGGTGAGCGTGCCGACCGCGCCGGGGCTGGAGGTCGCCGCGGAGCCGCTGCCGTGGTGGGTGTGGGGCCTGCCGGCGGCCGGTGCCGTCGTGGGCGCGGCGCTCCTGCTGACCGGACGCCGCGGGACCGCGCGGGACGCCGCTCCGGAGACGGACCCCGAGCGGGCGGACGTGCCGCTGGAGATCACCGGCCTGTCCAAGCGGTACGCCGGCTCGGTCGACCGCTACGCGGTGCGCGACCTGTCCTTCCGCGTCGAGCGCGGCCAGGTGCTCGGCCTGCTGGGTCCCAACGGCGCGGGCAAGACCACCACGCTGCGCATGCTGATGGGCCTGATCACCCCCGACAGCGGCGAGATCCGGATCTTCGGCCGGCGGGTCCGTCCGGGCGCGCCCGTCCTGTCCAGGGTCGGCGCGTTCGTCGAGGGCGCGGGCTTCCTGCCGCACCTGTCCGGCCGGGCCAACCTGGAGCTGTACTGGCGGGCCACCGGACGCCCCGCCGAGGACGCCCACCTGGAGGAGGCGCTGGAGATCGCCGGGCTCGGCGACGCCCTGGAGCGCGCGGTGCGCACCTACTCGCAGGGCATGCGGCAGCGGCTGGCCATCGCCCAGGCCATGCTGGGGCTGCCGGACCTGCTGATCCTGGACGAGCCGACCAACGGTCTGGACCCGCCGCAGATCCGCGAGATGCGGGAGGTGATGATCCGCTACGCGGCCGGTGGCCGCACGGTGATCGTCTCCAGCCATCTGCTGGCCGAGGTCGAGCAGACGTGCACGCATCTGGTGGTCATGGACCGCGGGCGGCTGGTGCAGGCGGGCCCGGTGGAGGAGATCACCGGCTCCGGGGACACCGTGCTCGTCGGGGTGCGGGGTCCGATACCGGAGGAGCTGCCGGAGAAGGTGGCGGCCCTGCCCGGCGTCGGGTCGGCCGTCGCCACCGAGGAGGGGCTGCTGGTGCGGCTCGACGGCGCCACCACGGCGCGGCTGCTGACCGAACTCCTGCGGTTGGAGGTGCCGGTGGTCAGCGCCGGCCCGCACCGCCGTCTGGAGGACGCCTTCCTCACCCTGATCGGAGGAGCGCGATGACCGCCGGCACTTCCCAGTCCACCGCTTCCGGGCAGGTCTCCGGGCAGGCGGCGCCCGGGTACCACCCGCGGCGGACCCTGCCGCTGCGGGTGGAGGCGGTGCGGCAGCTGCGGCGCCGCCGCACCCTGGTGACCGGGCTGATCCTGGCCGGGCTGCCCTTCGTGCTGATCGCGGCCTTCGCGATCGGCGGCGAGCCCGAGCCCGGCGGGCGGCGGATCAACCTGATGGACACCGCCACCGCCTCGGGTCCGAACTTCGCCGCCATGGCGCTGTTCGTCTCGGCGGGCTTCCTGCTGGTGGTGCCGGTGGCGCTGTTCTGCGGCGACACGGTGGCCTCCGAGGCGGGCTGGTCCTCGCTGCGCTACCTGCTGGCCGCGCCGGTGCCGCGGACGCGGCTGCTGCTGAGCAAGCTCGCCGTGGCGCTGGTGTTCAGCGCCGCCGCGATGGCGCTGCTGCCGCTGGTGGCGCTGGCGGCGGGCTCGGTGGCGTACGGCTGGGGGCCGCTGGAGCTGCCGACGGGCGGGACGCTGCCCGTGGACGAGGCGGTGGGACGGCTCGCGGTGGCGGTGGCGTACGTCTTCGTCGGGCAGCTGGTCACGGCCGCGCTGGCGTTCTGGCTGTCGACGGTCACGGACGCGCCGCTGGGCGCGGTCGGCGGCGCGATCGGCCTGACGATCGTCGGCAACATCCTGGACGCGGTGACCGCGCTGGGCGACTGGCGCGAGCTGCTCCCCGCCCACTGGCAGTTCGCCTGGGCGGACGTGTTCCAGGACGAGGTGGAGTGGGGCGGGATGCTCCGGGGGTCGGCGGTCTCGGTGGCCTACGCGCTGGTGCTGTTCGCCCTGGCCTTCCGCCACTTCCGCGCCAAGGACGTGGTGTCCTGAGCCCTCCGGGGCGTTCCGGACGGGGTGTCCCGAGGGGCCGTCGGGCCGCTCGGGACACCCGTCAGGACACCCGGCCGGCCAGGTTCCGGAAGTCGGGCCAGTCCAGGGCGGGCGGCGCGGGGTCCCACAGCTTCTGGGCCACGGCCCGCAGCGGCATGCGGACGCCGCGGGCGACCTGCTCGGCGGTCTGGGCCCCGGCCAGGTCGCACCAGACGGCCAGCCGCCCGCCCGGAATCCGGTCCGGTCCGGCGAGGCCGGCCGGCACGGGTTCGGTGCCGCGCAGCACGGCCGGGGTCCACTCCTCGTAGATGCGCTCGCCGGTCGGGTAGAAGAACCGGTTGGGCTCGCCGAGCACGTAGTACAGGTACTCGTCGTTGAGGTTGATCACCTCCCAGCCCTCCCGCAGGTACTCCTCGGGCTGCCGGGCGCCGATCTCCTTCCCCGTCCAGTAGGCCACCTGGCGGGGTCTGCTGGGACGGACGACGCCGCCGCGGTGCTGCCCGTCGTTCCACACCTGCGGGACGAAGCCCTCCTTCCGCACGGTGGCGGCGCGGTCGTTGAGCCAGGCCGTGGCCAGGTCCTGGATGTCGGCCCGGGGGCCGTGCTCGCGGCGGGCGGCCGCGGCCAGGTCCGGATAGGAGGACTCGGGGTCGGAGGCCATCAGCGCCCGGTACTCGTCGCCGCCCAGGTGCCAGTACGGGCCGTCGCCGGGCTGGTCGCGGAAGAGGGGGGCGTACTCCCGCAGCAGGTCGTCCACGAGCCGGGCGGCGCGCGGGTCGGAGACGTCGACGGCGCCGGGGGCGGGGTCGCCGTCGACGTCGCGCAACTGGAGTTCGGGGTGGGCGTCGAGGACCGCGCCGAGGTGGCCGGGCGAGTCGATCTCGGGGATGACGGCGATGTGGCGGGAGTTGGCCAGCTCCACGATCCGGCGCAGTTCCTCCTTGGTCAGGTGCGGGTCGGAGACGATCTCCGGGTGGGAGGTGCTCTCGACGCGGAACGCCTGGTCGTCGGAGAGGTGGAGCTGGAGCTGGTTGAGCTTGAGGTCGCCCATCTCGCGGATGCGGTCCTCGATCCAGTCGGCGTCGAAGTGCTTGCGCGCGATGTCGATCATGAAGCCGCGCTGCGGGCGGTCCGGCCAGTCCCGGATGGTGCCCCGGGGCATCCGACCGCCGTCGCGGAGGGCCTGGAGGAGGGTGCGGGTGCCGTAGAAGACCCCGGTGTCGGTGCGGCCGGTGATGGTGACCCGGCCGAGGTCGGCGGTGAGCGTGTAGCCCTCACGGCCCCGGATCTCCTCGTCGGGGGCGTCGGGGTCCAGGACGAGTTCGACGTCGCCGGGCTCGGGGGGACCGGCGGCGTGGTCGACGTCCAGCTCCTCGGCGAGCAGTTCCGCCTCGTCGGCCGCCGCGCCGTCGGGGTCGGCCACGATCCGGGTGCGGGGGCCGGGCTGCCAGCCGGGTCCGGGTCCGGGCTCCCACCGCCGTACGGAGGGGATGGTGTCGGGGGCGGCGGGGAGCGCGACGACGGGAACGTCGGCGGCGTTCCACGAGCCGTTCCACGAGCCGCCGGAGGGGGTGTCGCCGTCGGGTTCGTCGCCGGGCAGGGCGACGAGCGCGATCGCCACCGCGACGGCCAGCGCGGCGACGATCGCCGCGAGGACCGCCGGCTTCTTCCGTGAGGTGCGCCTGCGTCTACGTCCCATGGAGTGACCGTATTGCCCCTTTCCGGCCCTCATCCGTCAACCATGCGCCCGAGGCTCGTCTCGTCCGGGTGAAAAGTCCCCACCCCCCGGGCACGTCCTTCCCCGTATCGTTACCGTTGCGTCATCTCCCGTCACACGGTCACCCCGGACCTCAGACACCATCCGTCGCCTCTCCATCCGTCGTCACCCCCCGTCCCGCGACGTCTCCGACGTCTCCCCGCGCACGAGGAGTCCATGCGCCTGCCCCCTCAGCGAAGCGAGGCAACGCCGCTCCACCGCCTCAACAGCGCCTCGCCCGCCGATCTCCGGGATGCCCTGCTCACCTGCTGCGGCAGTCGACGCTGGGCGGGGAGCATCGTCGCCCACCGCCCCTACCCGGATCTGGAGTCGCTGCTCGCCGCCGCCGACGAGGCCGGCTACGACCTCACCGACGAGGACCTCTCCGAGGCGCTGACCAGGGAGTCCTCCACCGGCCCGGCGTACGGGGGCCTGCTGTGGGACGGGCGTCCCATCACCATCTCCGGCCCCGGCACGCTCGCGGCGCACACGGCCCTGCGCGCCGCGCAGGCCGCCTACGAGAGCCGCTTCGGATACGCCTTCGTGCTGTGCGTGGACGGCGTCCGCGAGGAGGAGGCGCTCGGCCACGCCCTCGCCGCGATCCGCACCCGGCTGGGCAACGAGGCCGAGCGGGAGCGCGCGGTGGCCGCCGAGGAACTGCGCCGCGTCGCGCGCGGCCGGCTGCTGCGCCTGGTCCGGGAGGGACGCTTCGGGGCGTCTTGCACGGACGAGCCCGGACACGGTCCGGAAAAAGCGTCGAAAGCCGTACGTCAAGGACGTACCCCTAGTCCGTCCGTGCCTGATTGATCACATCCGGGACCCCCGGGGAACCGAACCGACAGGGCGTCGATACCATGACGTATGGCCGGTGGACCGTACCCGGCCGGGCCAGACCGACATAGAAGCCGGCCGGCCCCGTGATACCGCTCCCGGAGGGTTTTTCCGTGCCGGCTGGAACGCTGTACCGCGGCCGGGAAGGCATGTGGTCCTGGGTGGCTCACCGAGTCACCGGTGTCCTCATTTTCTTCTTCCTGTTCGTGCACGTCCTGGACACATCGCTGGTCCGCGTCTCCCCGGAGGCGTACGACGACACCGTGGCGGTCTACAAGACACCGATCGTCGCACTGCTGGAGTACGGCCTCGTGGCCGCCATCCTCTTCCACGCGCTCAACGGCCTGCGGGTCGTGGCCGTCGACTTCTGGTCGAAGGGCACGAAGTACCAGAGGCAGATGCTGTGGGCCGTGATGGGCATCTGGATCGTGCTGATGATCGGGGCCATCTACCCCGTCCTCGGGCACGCCGTGAGCGAGTTGTTCGGGAGCTGAGCCATGGCCTTTGACGTAGACAACCCCGCCCCGGTCATCGAGCCGCCCCGTGCCCGCACGGGCAGGACTCCCAAGGCCACGCGCGGCAACTTCGAACTGCACGCCTGGATCTTCATGCGGCTGTCCGGCATCGTGCTGGTCGCCCTGGTCATCGGCCACCTGCTGATCCAGCTCGTCCTCGACGGCGGCGTCAGCAAGATCAACTTCGCCTTCGTGGCCGGCCGCTGGGCCTCGCCCTTCTGGATGACGTGGGACCTGCTGATGCTGTGGCTCGCCATGCTGCACGGCGCCAACGGCCTGCGGACCGTCATCAACGACTACGCCGAGCGGGACAGCACGCGCTTCTGGCTGAAGATGCTGCTGTACACCGCCACGGTGTTCACCGTCCTCCTGGGCACGCTGGTGATCTTCACCTTCGACCCGAACATCCGCTAGAGCCGGGGCTGAGGCCAAACCAATGAAGATCCACAAGTACGACACCGTCATCGTCGGCGCCGGCGGGGCCGGGATGCGCGCGGCCATCGAGGCCACCAAGCGCAGCCGCACCGCCGTGCTGACCAAGCTCTACCCCACCCGGTCCCACACCGGCGCCGCCCAGGGCGGCATGGCCGCCGCCCTGGCCAATGTCGAGGAGGACAACTGGGAGTGGCACACCTTCGACACGATCAAGGGCGGTGACTACCTGGTCGACCAGGACGCCGCCGAGATCCTGGCGAAGGAGGCCATCGACGCCGTCCTCGACCTGGAGAAGATGGGTCTGCCGTTCAACCGGACCCCGGACGGCAGGATCGACCAGCGCCGCTTCGGCGGCCACTCCCGCAACCACGGCGAGGCCCCGGTGCGCCGGTCCTGCTACGCGGCGGACCGCACCGGCCACATGATCCTCCAGACGCTGTACCAGAACTGCGTCAAGGAGGGCGTGGAGTTCTTCAACGAGTTCTACGTCCTGGACCTGCTGCTCAACGAGGTCGACGGGGTCCGCAAGACCGCGGGCGTCGTCGCCTACGAGCTGGCCACCGGCGACATCCACGTCTTCCAGGCGAAGGCCGTCATCTTCGCCTCGGGCGGCAACGGCAAGTTCTTCAAGGTCACCTCCAACGCGCACACCCTGACCGGTGACGGCCAGGCCGCCGCGTTCCGCCGCGGGCTGCCGCTGGAGGACATGGAGTTCTTCCAGTTCCACCCGACCGGCATCTGGCGCATGGGCATCCTCCTCACCGAGGGCGCCCGCGGCGAGGGCGGCATCCTCCGCAACAAGGACGGCGAGCGCTTCATGGAGAAGTACGCGCCCGTCATGAAGGACCTGGCCTCGCGTGACGTCGTCTCCCGCGCGATCTACACCGAGATCCGCGAGGGCCGCGGCTGCGGCCCCGAGGGCGACCACGTCTACCTGGACCTGACCCACCTGCCGCCGGAGCAGCTCGACGCCAAGCTGCCGGACATCACCGAGTTCGCGCGCACCTACCTGGGCATCGAGCCGTACACCGACCCGATTCCGATCCAGCCGACCGCGCACTACGCGATGGGCGGCATCCCGACCAACGTCATGGGCGAGGTGCTGGCCGACAACACCACGGTGGTGCCGGGCCTGTACGCCGCCGGCGAGGTCGCCTGCGTGTCGGTGCACGGCGCCAACCGCCTGGGCACCAACTCGCTGCTGGACATCAACGTCTTCGGCCGTCGGGCCGGCATCGCCGCCGCCGAGTACGCCGCGACCCACGACTACGTCGACCTGCCGGAGGACCCGGCGGCGTTCGTCGTGGAGCGTGTGGAGTCGCTGCGCTCCTCGGAGGGCACCGAGCGGGTCACCGAGATCCGCAAGGCGCTCCAGGAGACCATGGACAAGAACGTCATGGTCTTCCGCACCGAGCAGACGCTGAAGGAGGCCGTCGAGGAGATCGGCGCCCTGCGCAAGCGCTACAAGAACGTGTCGGTGCAGGACAAGGGCAAGCGGTTCAACACCGACCTGCTGGAGGCCATCGAGCTGGGCAACCTGCTCGAACTGGCCGAGGTGACGGCCGTCTCCGCGCTGGCCCGCAAGGAGTCGCGCGGCGGCCACTACCGCGAGGACTACCCCAACCGCGACGACGTCAACTTCATGCGGCACACGATGGCGTACCGCGAGGTGGGCGACGACGGCACCGAGTCGATCCGGCTGGACTACAAGCCGGTCGTGCAGACCCGCTACCAGCCGATGGAGCGTAAGTACTGATGGCCACTCCCGTCATGGACAAGGCCGAGGCCGGAGCCCCGGCGAACGACAGCCCCTACATCACCGCCACCTTCCGCATCCGGCGGTTCAACCCGGAGGTCTCCGACGAGGCCTACTGGGAGGACTTCCAGCTGGAGGTGGACCCCAAGGAACGCGTCCTGGACGCCCTCCACAAGATCAAGTGGGAGCTGGACGGCACGCTGACCTTCCGGCGTTCCTGCGCGCACGGCATCTGCGGCTCCGACGCGATGCGCATCAACGGTCGCAACCGGCTGGCGTGCAAGACGCTGATCAAGGACGTCAACCCGGACAAGCCGATCGTCGTCGAGGCCATAAAGGGCCTGACGCTCCAGAAGGACCTGGTGGTCGACATGGAGCCGTTCTTCCAGGCGTACCGGGACGTGATGCCCTTCCTGATCACCAAGGGCAACGAGCCGACCCGCGAGCGCCTGCAGTCCCCCGAGGACCGCGAGCGCTTCGACGACACCACCAAGTGCATCCTGTGCGCCGCGTGCACCACCTCGTGCCCGGTGTTCTGGAACGACGGCCAGTACTTCGGCCCGGCGGCGATCGTCAACGCCCACCGCTTCATCTTCGACTCCCGCGACGAGGCCGGTGAGCAGCGCCTGGAGATCCTCAACGACCGCGAGGGCGTGTGGCGCTGCCGCACCACCTTCAACTGCACGGAGGCCTGCCCGCGCGGCATCGAGATCACCAAGGCCATCCAGGAGGTCAAGCGCGCGCTGATCACGCGGCGCTACTGAGCGGCCCGGACGCGGGTCGGGGAACCGGCCCGCGCCGGAGCGTGAAGAGGGCCCGGCCCCGGGGGAGGATCTCCCCCGGGGCCGGGCCCTTTCCGTGCCGTCTCCGGGGCCGTCCGTCCGCCCCCGCGGCGGGAGCGGACGGACGGTCCCGGACGATCAGATGCGGTCCAGCTCCCACAGCCGCCAGACGCCGCTGTTGTCCGTCAGGTACTGCGCGCCGGCGATGTCGTCCGTGGTCAGCGCGTACGCCTTCCCCTGCCACAGCGGCAGCAGCGGCACGTCCACCGCCACGCGCCGGTGGATCTCCAGGAACTGCTCCAGCACCCCGCCCCGGTCGTAGCCGCGCCGGGTGGCGCGGATGAGCCGGTCGACCCGCCGGTCGCTGTACCCGGTGTGGTACACGCCGTCCGTGCCCACCAGCGGCGCGGTGTAGGCGTCGGCCTCGGGGTGGCTGCGGAACCGGTCGACGAGGTAGGCGTCGAGCGTGCCCTTCTCCATGCCCTTCCGGAAGGCGTCGTCCCCGTACTCCCGGATGGTGACCTCGAACAGGCCGGAGGACTCCAACTGGCTGCTCAGCGTCCCGGCCTCCTCGGCCCCCGCCGGCTGCTCCGTGGAGTAGGCGATCTCGAAGCGCACCGGCGTCTCGACGCCCGCCCGGCGCAGCAGTTCCGCCGCGCGCTCGGCGTCGGGCTCGCCGTAGCGCTGGTGGAAGGTGGCGGCGTGGCCGTTGACGCCCTGCGGGATCAGCGAGTACAGCGGCTCCACCGTGCGCTGGTGGACGTGGCGGGCCAGCGACGTGCGGTTCACCAGGGAGGCGACGGCCTGCCGGACCGCCCGGTCGGACACGGGCGAGGAGGGGCGGAGGTTGAACGCCAGCGAGCGCACCTCGTGTCCGGGCTGCTCGTGGAACCGGATGCCCGCGCTGCTCGGGCCGATCCCGGCCATCTCGGCGGACGGCATGTCGCCGACGTTGACGTCGATCTCCCGCTTCGCCCATGCCGTGGACAGGTCCTCGGGCTCCGCGTAGTAGCGGATCTCGACGTGGTGGGTGGGGAGCTTCTCCAGCAGCCCGACGTACTCCTCGTTGGGCACCAGCCGGACCGTGCTGCCGGGCTCGTACTCGTCGAGCACGTACGGGCCCGAGCCGATCGCCTCGTCGCCCCGGAGCAGTCTGTCGGCGGGGTACTTCTCGCTGTCCACGATCGATCCCGCGCCGCCGGCGATCTTGTACGGGAAGGCGGCGTCGGAGGTCTTCAGCCGGAACTCCACCACGCCGTCGTCGACCCGCACCTCCCGGAGGGTGTCGAACAGCTCCGCCGGCCCCCGGGGGTCGGCGATCTTCAGGATGCGGTCGAAGGAGTGCTTGACGTCCTCCGCGGTCAGCGCGCCGCCGTCGCTGAACCTCAGCCCCTCGCGCAGGGTGCAGCGGTAGACCGTGAGCTCGCTGTCCGCGAAACGGCACTGGTCCGCGGCGTCGGGCACCGGCTCGGCGTTGCCGGGGGTGAAGGTCATCAGCGACTGGTAGAGGTTGCCGAACAGCCGCCACGAGCCCGTGTCGTACGCACCGGCCGGGTCGAGCGAGGTGATCCCGTCGGTGGTGCCCACGGTGATCGTCCGCTCCTCGGGGCCAGGGCCCACCAGGCTCCAGCCGCCCACTCCGGCCGTGACGATCACCCCCATCGCCACCCCGAGCCAGACGGCTCTCCTGCCCCCGAACCTGCTCATGTGCGGTCGCCCCCTTTCTCACCGGGCCAGTGGCTCGATCATCGATCGCGCCCGGACCATAGAAAATCAGGAGGAAGCACCCAGACAGAAGAAGTTCCCGGGTAACAGTCGGATACCGGTTGGCGTGGGAGGTTTGAAACGGCTCGCGGTGTCCGTCCCGGCGTCCCGTCAGGCCTGCCGGGAGGCCAGCTCCACCACGGTGATGTCGGACTCCGCGCCCACCCGTACGGGCGGTCCCCAGGCCCCCGCGCCCCGGCTGACGAACAGCTGGGTGTCGCCGTAGCGCTCCAGGCCCGCGAGGGTGGGGTTGGCGGCCTGGGCGAGGTAGGTGGCCGGCCACATCTGGCCGCCGTGGGTGTGCCCGGAGAGCTGGAGGTCGACGCCGTGGTCCACGGCCTCGTGGATCTGGACGGGCTGGTGGGCCAGGAGGACCACCGCCCGGGAGGTGTCGCGGTCGCCCAGCGCCCGCTCGAAGTCCGGCCCCTGGCCCTCCTCCTCGCCGGCGATGTCGTTGACGCCGGCCAGGTCGAAGTGGCGCAGCTCGCGGCGGGCGTTCTCCAGCGGTTCCACGCCCAGGTCGCGGACGTGGTCGATCCACTCGCCGGCGTCGCCGAAGTACTCGTGGTTGCCGGTGACGAAGTACGAGCCGTCGCGCGAGCGGAGCCGGGAGAGCGGCTCGGCGTCCGGGCCGAGGTCGGCGACGCTGCCGTCCACCAGGTCGCCGACGATGGCGACCATGTCGGCGTTCGCCCGGTTGATGGTGTCCACGATCCGCTCGGTGTGGGAGCGGCCCAGGATCGGGCCGAGGTGGATGTCGCTGACCACGGCGATGCGGTAGCCGTGGGCGGCGCGGGGCAGCTTGGCCAGCGGCACGGTGACGCGCTTGAGCTTCGGACCCCTCAGCACGCCGTGGGTGCCGTATCCGACGGTGCCGGCCGCGGCCACGCCCGCGGCGACGGCCACGGTGCGTGCCACGAACAGCCGCCGTGACGGGCCGGTCGCCGGGGGGCGCCCGTCGCTTCCGGCGCCGTCGCCGCGTCCGCCGGTCCCGTCACCGGCCCCGCCGGCCCCGTCACCGGCCCCGCCGGCCCCGTCGTCGCCGTCGCGCACCGCGACCGCGGTGGGGGCGAGCCGCGCCGCGGTCGCCGTCCCGGCGCCGTCCGCCGCGGCGGAGGACGCCACGGTGTCGGCCGGGAGGGCGCGTGCCGCGCCGGCGGTCTCCCCGCCCGCGTCGGGAACCCGGTCGGGGGCCGCGCCGGCGGCGTCCCGCCGCTCCAGGAAGCGGCGCAGCAGCGGCCGGACGGCCTCGCCCACCAGCAGGGCCAGCAGCAGGTAGAGGAGCAGGGCGAGCCAGAGGTAGCCCGGCCAGGCGAGGACCCGCTCGGCCGCGAAGGGCAGCCCGGCGCGGTGGACGACCTGGGTGGCGACGGTGGTGAGCGGCAGCAGGACGATCAGGGCCGTGCCCAGGCGTCTGTACCAGGTGCCCGGCGCCGACACGTCGCGCACCAGGCGCCGCCACAGGTACCAGTGCGCGCCCACCAGCAGGCCGACCATCAGCAGCGCGACGGCCGCGTAGACCACGATCATTCCCGGTTTCACCCTCCCACCCGATGCCGCACCCGATTCTTCCTTGTCCGCGGGCCGGCACGGATGCCGGGTCGGCATTCGGAACAACGGAGTTCGCCGTCCGGGCGTGCCCGCATCCGCGCGGATCTTCGGCGCGGATCTTCGGCGCGGATCTTCGGCGCGGGTCCTGGCGCGGATCTTCGGCCGGGAGGACGCCGGGCGCCGTGGGCGGGACGTCGTCGGGCGGGACCGGAGGGTCAGCCGCTCGTCTCGCGCCCGCGCAACGCGCGCAGGCCGCGCAGGCCGATGACGCCGATCACCGTCCCCAGCACGAACGACGTGACGGCCAGCAGGAGGTGGATCCAGAAGTACGCGGTGGGGTCGCCCGCGTCGTCGAACGCCAGGCCGCTGCTGTCCTTCCACAGGTTCCTGACGAAGGTGGTCCACACGAACCAGCTCCACACCCCGAAGGCGACCAGGAACCACGAAACGGGACGAGAGAGTTTCACACCCCCCAGTATGTCCATCGGACCAAAGGAATCACCGGCAGGGGCGGTGGCTGCCACCGCGATGGTCCCCTCGGTGGTCCGTCCGCGGCTCCGTGCCGGTACGTTCGCTGCGTGTCGAATACCCATTCCGTGATCGCCCGCGCGCGCCGTGTGCGCAGCGCTCGCGGCCTCGTGGCCGCCACCACCGTCCTGCTCGTCCCGTGCCTGCTCGTCGGTGCCCCGGCCGGGGCCGCGGCGCGTGCCGTGAGCGATGAGCCCGGCGAGCCGAGACCGCCCGCCACCATGTCGACCGTGGGGGGTGAGCGCCTCGGCCTGCCCGGGGTCCAGATACAACCCCGGCCCGGTGCGGGCGCCCCCGAACTGCCGGACTCGCTCACCTCGCGATCGTGGATCGTGGCGGACGCCGAGACCGGCGAGGTGCTGGCGGCGAAGAACGCGCACTGGCCGCTCGCCCCGGCCAGCACCCTCAAGATGCTGTTCGCCGACACGCTGATCCCGAAGTTCGACGAGGACGAGACCCACACGGTCAGCCGTGAGGAGCTGGAGGCCGTCGGCCCCGGCAGCAGCCTGGTCGGCATCAAGGAGGGTCTCACCTACACCGTCCGCGACCTGTGGCTGGGCGTCTTCCTCCGCTCGGGCAACGACGCGGTGCACGTGCTGTCCGCCATGAACGACGGCGTGGACAAGACCGTGCGGGAGATGAACGAGCACGCCCGCGAGCTGGGCGCGACCGACACCCACGTCGTCAGCCCCGACGGCTACGACGCCGACGGGCAGGTCTCCTCCGCCTACGACCTGACCCTGATCGCCCGCTCCGGGATGCAGAAGCCGAAGTTCCGCGAGTACGCGGCGACCGTCCGGGCCCGGTTCCCCGGCGAGGTGAAGAAGGGCGAGGACGGCAAGAGGAAGCGGGAGACCTTCGAGATCCAGAACACCAACCGGCTGCTGACCGGCGACGTGGGCCTGGAACCCTACGACGGCATCGCCGGCGTCAAGAACGGCTACACCTCGAAGGCCGGCTCCACCTTCACCGGCGTCGCCCAGCGCGGCGACCGGGTGCTGCTGGTGACCGCCATGCACCCCGAGGAGGGGAGCGTGCGCGTCTACAAGGAGACCGCCGAACTCCTCGACTGGGGCTTCGAGGCCGCCGGCAAGGTCGAGCCCGTGGGCGAGCTGGTCCCGCCGGAGGGGGCGCAGGACGGGGAGGGCAAGAACACCGACGACAGGCCCGGCGACCCGGCGGACGCGGGGGCCCGGCCCGGCGGCCACACCGCGGCCGGCGCGCACGACTCCTCGGACGGCGCCGGTACGGCCCTGATGGTCGTGGCGGCGGCCCTGGCCGTGCTCGGCGCGGGCGCCTGGGGCGTGCACCGGCGCTGGCCGCTGCCGGCCCTCTCCGGCCTGGGACGCGGCACGCGGGACAGGGCCGTGCTCGGCAGCCCGGAGAACCCGGACCCGCTGGACCGCGCCGAGACCCCCGGCAAGAGGCCCGACACCCCCGGCGGAGCGACCGGCCCGGCGGCCGGCGGGGAGGGCTGAGCGGACTCTCCGACTTCCCGGACCGGCCCCCCGACCGACGCGCCGGAGCGCGTCAGAGCGAGGGGGCCGGAGGACGGGAGAAGGTCGGCTGCTGCGGCAGCGGCAGGGAAGAGGGCGACGAGGACGACGTCGCGGACGGGGCGCCGAAGGCGAACTCGCGCTGGAGGCGCCACACGCAGTCCTCGCCCTGCTCGTACAGCGCGAACCCGGTCGCCGTCCAGGCGGCCTCGAAGTCGGCCAGCTCGGCGTACGCCCGGTCCATCGCCTCCTCGGCGATGCCGTGGGCGACCGTGACGTGCGGGTGGTACGGGAACTGCAACTCGCGCGCCAGCGGCCCGTCCGCCGCGCGGACGCGCTCCTGGAGCCGTCCGCAGGCCGCCGAGCCCTCGACGACCTGCACGTAGACGACCGGCGACAGCGGACGGAAGGTGCCCGTGCCCGACAGCCGCATCGGGAACGACCGGCCGGCCGCGGCCACCCCGGCGAGGTGCTCCTCGATCTCGGGGCGGCGGGCGGCGTCCACCTCGGTCGGTGGCAGAAGGGTCACGTGGGTGGGGATGCCATGAGCCGCGGGGTCGCCGAAGCCCGCGCGCCGCTCCTGGAGCAGGCTGCCGTAGGGCTCCGGGACCGCGATCGATACGCCGAGCGTGACGGTCCCCACGTGGTTCTCCTTCCTCTTCCTCGTCTGTCTGTCCCCCAGGGTCGACGGTGTTCGGATCAGTGCTTGGCGGGCACGAAGCCCACCTTCTCGTACGCCAGGGCCAGCGTCTCCGCGGCGACCGCGCGGGCCTTCTCCGCGCCCTTGGCCAGAACCGAGTCCAACGTCTCCGGGTCCTCCAGGTATTCCTGGGTGCGCTCCCGGAAGGGGGCCACCCAGGCGGCGACGACCTCGGCGAGGTCCGTCTTGAGGGCACCGTAACCCTTGCCCGCGTACTGCTGCTCCAGTTCGGGGATGCCGGTACCGGTCAGAGTGGCGTAGATCACCAGCAGGTTGCTGACGCCGGGCTTGTTCTCCTCGTCGTAGCGGATCTCGGTGCCGGTGTCGGTGACCGCGCTCTTGATCTTCTTCGCGGACGCCTTCGGGTCGTCGAGCAGGCTGACCACGCCCTTGGGCGAGGCGGCCGACTTGCTCATCTTCACCGTCGGTTCCTGGAGGTCGTAGATCTTGGCGGTGTCCTTGAGGATGTACGCCGAGGGCACGGTGAAGGTGTGGCCGTAGCGGCTGTTGAAGCGCTCGGCGATGTCGCGGGTCAGCTCGATGTGCTGGCGCTGGTCCTCCCCGACCGGGACCTGGTCGGCCTGGTACAGCAGGATGTCCGCGACCTGGAGGATCGGGTAGGTGAACAGGCCGACCGACGTCCCCTCGGCGCCCTGACGGGCGCTCTTGTCCTTGAACTGCGTCATCCGCGACGCCTCGCCGAAGCCGGTGAGGCAGTTCATCACCCAGGCGAGCTGCGCGTGCTCGGGCACGTGGCTCTGGACGAACAGCGTGCAGCGGTCCGGGTCCAGCCCGGCGGCCAGGAGCTGGGCGGCGGCCAGCCGGGTGGCGTCGCGCAGGGCCTTCGGGTCCTGGGGGATCGTGATGGCGTGCAGGTCGACGACCGCGTAGAACGCGTCGTGCGTCTCCTGCAGTTCCACCCACTGACGGACGGCACCGAGGTAGTTGCCGAGGTGGAAGGAGCCCGCGGTGGGCTGGATGCCTGAGAAAACACGGGGACGGTCAGTGGCCATGGCGCCATTCTCGCAGAGCGCCCCGACAGCCCTCACCGGAGTATCGGCCGCTCCGCGCGGGCCTCCGGGGGCCTCGCGACGCGGGAACGACGACCGCCGAAGGGTTTCTTCGCGAAGCGGACGTACGACGATAGAGATAGGCATCACACGCGGCGACCGCCGCAGGATCGCCGGTGCACCCGTCCCACTCCGCCCACCCGAACCGGAGCGTTTCCATGGCCGTCTCAGCAGGATCGTCCGCGGAACTGATCGCCACCGCCGAAGCGCGCGGCGCGCACAACTACCACCCCCTGCCCGTCGTCGTCACCGCGGCCGAGGGGGCGTGGATGACCGACGTCGAGGGCAGGCGCTACCTCGATCTGCTCGCCGGCTACTCGGCGCTGAACTTCGGCCACGGCCACCCCCGGCTGGTCGAGGCCGCCCGGAGGCAGTTGGACCGGCTCACGCTCACCTCGCGCGCCTTCCACCACGACCGCTTCGCGGCCTTCTGCGCCGAGCTGGCCGACCTGTGCGGCATGGAGATGGTGCTGCCGATGAACACCGGCGCCGAGGCCGTGGAGACGGCGGTGAAGACGGCCCGCAAGTGGGGCTACCGGGTCAAGGGCGTGCCGGAGGGGCGGGCGAGGATCATCGTCGCCGAGAACAACTTCCACGGCCGCACCACCACCATCGTCAGCTTCTCCACCGACCCGGAGGCGCGCGCCGACTACGCGCCCTACACCCCGGGCTTCGAGATCGTCCCCTACGGCGACCTGGACGCGCTGGAGGCGGCGATCGACGAGGACCCCGAGAGCACCGTCGCCGTGCTGCTGGAGCCGATCCAGGGCGAGGCGGGCGTGCTGGTGCCGCCGCCGGGCTACCTGGCGGGCGTGCGCGCGCTGACCCGCGACCGGAACGTGCTGTTCGTCGCGGACGAGATCCAGTCGGGCCTGGGCCGCACCGGGAAGACCTTCGCGTGCGAGCACGAGGGCGTCGTTCCGGACGTGTACGTGCTGGGCAAGGCGCTCGGCGGCGGCATCGTGCCCGTCTCGGCGGTGGTCTCCTCGGCCGAGGTGCTGGGCGTCTTCCGGCCCGGCGAGCACGGTTCGACGTTCGGCGGCAACCCGCTGGCCTGCGCGGTGGCGCTGGAGGTCGTCGCGATGCTGCGGACCGGCGAGTTCCAGCAGCGGGCCGCGGAGCTGGGCGAGCACCTCCACCAGGAGTTGGGCCTGCTGGTGGGCGGCGGCGCGGTGGAGGCGGTGCGGGGACGCGGACTGTGGGCGGGCGTGGACGTCGCCCCGTCCCTGGGCACGGGCCGGCGGATCTCCGAGCTGCTGATGGAGCACGGCGTCCTGGTGAAGGACACCCACGGTTCGACCATCCGCATCGCCCCGCCGCTGGTGATCTCCAAGGAGGACCTGGACTGGGGCCTGGACCGGCTCCGCGCGGTCCTGGGCGCCTGAGGGCCCGGCGTGGGGCGCCCGGCCGCCGGGCGTCCCACGCCCCCGTCTCCCCCGCCCCGGTCTACGCCGCCGCCCGGCCGAGGGCGTCGCGCAGCACCCGGCACAGGGCGTCCACGGCCGCGGCGAAGGCGTGCTCCGGCGGGGCGCCGTAGCCGACGACGAGCCCGTCGGGGCCGGTGTCGGGGCTCTCCGGGTGCCGGAAGCGGGCGAGTCCCTCCACGGCCACCCCCGCCCGTCGCGCCGCCCGCAGCGTCTCCTCCTCCGTGCCCGGCGGCAGCTCCACCACGACGTGGAGCCCGGCCGCGATGCCGGTGACCCGGACCTCGGGGGCGCGCTCGGCGAGAGCGGCCACGAGGTGGTCGCGGCGGTGCCGGTAGCGGAGCCGCATGGCGCGCACGTGCCGGTCGTACGCGCCGGACTCGACGAAGTCGGCCAGCGTGAGCTGGTCCAGGGTGCCGCAGGTGTCCGCCGTCTCCCTCCGGGCGGCCCGCACCCCGTCCACCAGTTGGTCGGGCACCACCATCCAGGCCAGCCGCAGCCCCGGCGCGAGGCTCTTGCTGGCGGTGCCGAGGTAGACCACCCGCTCCGGGTCGAGGTCCTGGAGCGCGCCGACGGACCGGCGGTCGTAGCGGAACTCCCCGTCGTAGTCGTCCTCCAGCACCAGGCCGCCGACGGACCGCGCCCAGTCGACGACGGCCGCCCGCCGGTCCGGGTGGAGGGGGACGCCGGTCGGGAACTGGTGGGCGGGGGTGAGGAGGACGGTCCGCGCCCCGGTGCCGGGCAGGGCGGTCACGTCGGCGCCCCGGTCGTCCACCGGCAGCGGGACCGTCCGCGCTCCGGCGCGGGCGAGCAGGTCGCGGTGGACCCACAGGCCGCGGGACTCCACCGCCACCGTCCGGCCGACCAGTCCGCCCAGCAGCGTCAGGGCGCGGACGAAGCCCGCGCAGACCACGATCCGGTCCGGGGCGGCGCGCACGCCCCGCGCCCGGGCGAGGTAGTCGGCCAGCGCCCGGCGCAACTCCGGGCGTCCGTACGGGTCGTCGTAGTCGTAGCCGAAGGCGGCGCTGGGCGCGGCGGTCAGGGCGCGGCGGGCGGAGGTGAGCCAGGCGGACCGGGGGAAGGCGGAGACGTCCGGCCGTCCGGTGCGCAGGTCGTGACGGGGGCGCGCCGGCGTACGGGCGGGTTCGGACGGCGCCCGCCGCACGGCCGCGAGCCGGCGCGCGGTGGGTTCGGCGCGCTGCGCGACACGGGTGCCGGAGCCCTGGCGCGCGGTGAGCCACCCCTCGGCGACGAGTTCGGCGTAGGCGTCGGCCACGGTGTTGCGGGCGACGCCGAGGTCGGCGGCGAGCGAACGGGAGGAGGGCAGCCGGGTGCCGGGGGCCAGCCGTCCGGTGCGCACCGCCTCGCGCAGGGCACGTGTCAGCGACGCCCGCAGCCCGCCCGGACCGCCGAGGTCCAGGTGGAGGTCGCTGCCCGAAGTGGCCCAGGATTTCCGCATGGAAATGGACCATACCCATGAGCCGGCACCGCCCTAGGGTCATGGGTATGACGATGCGTCAAAGAGCCACGAACACCCACACCCCCCGCGTGAACGTCTGGAAGCTGGCCCCCGGCGTCTACGAGGGCATGTACGCCTTCCAGGAGGCCGCGGCCAAGGAACTCGACCCGGTCGTCGGCGAGTTGGTCAAGATCCGCGCCTCGCAGATCAACAAGTGCGCCTTCTGCCTGGACATGCACCTCACCGACGCCCGGAAGATGGGCGAGTCCCAGCTCCGGCTGGATCTGATCGCCGCCTGGGAGGAGACCCCGGGCCTGTTCACCGAGAGGGAGCGGGCGGCGCTCGCGCTCACCGAGGCGATCACGCTGCTCGCCGAGGACTCCGTGCCGGACGAGGTGTACGAGCGGGCGGCGGAGCACTTCGACGAGGCCGAACTGGCCCATCTGATCGCCCAGATCGTCGCCATCAACGCCTGGAACCGCTTCCAGGTGACCACCCGCGCGGTCCCCGCCTCGCTGAAGAACAACGACGGGGAGTGACCGTGCCCGCCCCCGACGCGGCGGAGGGGTTCCGGGCGCTCCACCACGGCCCGGAACCCCTGGTGCTGCCCAACGTCTGGGACGCGGCGAGCGCCCGCGCCTTCGCCGGCGCGGGCTTCCCCGCGCTCGCCACGTCCAGCAGCGCCGTGGCCGCCGTCCTGGGGTACGCCGACGGCGAGGCCACGCCGGCGGACGAGATGTTCGCGGCCGTCGCCCGGATCGCGCGGTCGGTGGACGTGCCGGTGACGGCCGACGTCGAGCGGGGCTACGGACTGGCCCCGAAGGAGATCGTCCGGCGGCTGCTGGACGCCGGGGCGGTCGGCTGCAACCTGGAGGACTCCGACCCGGCCGCGCGGGAGACGGTGGACCCGCGCCGGCAGGCGGAGTGGCTGGCCGAGGTGTGCGCCGAGGCGGACGGGAGGCTGCTGGTCAACGCCCGCGTCGACACGTACCTGCGGGGTGCGCCCGACCCCTTGGCGGCGGCCGTCGAGCGGGGGCGTCTGTACGCGGCGGCGGGCGCGGGCTGCCTCTACCCCATCTTCGCGCCGCCGGAGCACCTGGCCGTGCTCGCGGCGGAGACCGGTCTCCCGGTGAACGCCCTGTGCGTGCCCGGCACGTCCCCGACGCCCGCCGAGCTGGGCGCCCTGGGCGCCTCCCGCGTCACCTTCGGCGGCTCGCTCCACGCCCGCGCCTCCGCCGGGCTCACGGCGCTCGCCGCCGAACTGCGCACCGGCTGATCTCCGCTCGAAGACGCTCGAAGACGGCCGTCCGCGGGCCTCAGACCCCGCGGACGGCCCTGATGTGGTCCATGTGCTCCTCGCCCCAGTCGCCGAGCGGAAGCAGCGCCTTGTTGAGCGAGGCCCCCGTCTCGGTCAGGGAGTACTCGACCCTCGGCGGGACCTCCCGGTGGACCTCGCGGTGGACGATGCCGTCCGCCTCCAGCTCCCGCAGCTGCTGGATCAGCATCTTCTCGCTGATGCCCGACAGCGACCGCCTCAGTTCGCCGAACCGCCGCGCCCCCTCGTGCAGCTCCCACAGGATGAGCGGCTTCCACTTGCCGCCGACGACGGCCACGGCGGCGTCCAGTCCGCAGCTGAAGGGTCCTCGTTTCCCGCCCACGTCCCGCTCACTCCCTCTGTTCGGCCATTACTTACCTTTTGGTGAGTACTGCACTCAATAGTAGGTACTTGTCGCCTGTTCAGCGAGGGGCAAGGATCGGTGGTGCGCGGCGCGAACGGATTCCGACGAACCACCCGACAGGGGAGTGCACGATGAACACCACCGCCACGGACGGTGGCCGGACACCGGTGACGGTGATCGGCCTGGGGAGGATGGGGGCCGCGCTGGCCGGGGCGTTCCTGGCCGCCGGGCATCCGACCACCGTGTGGAACCGCTCGCCGGAGAAGGCCGGCCCGCTGGTGGAGCGGGGCGCCGTCCGGGCCGCCACGGTCGCCGACGCGGTGGCGGCGAGTCCCCTGGTGGTGGTGTGCGTCCTGGACTACGCCACCGTCCACCGCCTCCTCGGCCCCGCGGGCGGCGCCCTGGCCGGGCGGACGGTGGTCAACCTCACCAACGGCACCCCGAGGCAGGCCGGGGAGGTCGCCGAGCTGGTGGCCGGGCACGGTGCCGAGTACCTCGACGGCGGGATCATGGCCGTCCCCCCGCTCATCGGCACCCCCCACTCCCTGGTCCTCTACAGCGGCGCGCCCGACGTCTTCGAACGCCGGCGGCCGACGCTGGAGGTGCTGGGCACCGCCACCCACCTCGGCTCCGACCCGGGTCTCGCGCCGCTGTACGACCTGGCGCTGCTCACCGGCATGTACGGGATGTTCTCCGGCCTCCTCCACGCCACCGCCCTGGTCCGCGCGGCGGGCGTCGCGGCGCGGGACTTCGCGCCGATGCTCTCCTCCTGGGTGAAGACCATGACGGACGCCGCGCTGCCGGGGATCGCCGCGTACGCGGACACCGGGGACCACGGGGGCGAGGCCGGCTCCCCGCTCGCCATGCAGGCGGCGGCCTTCGCCAACTTCCTGGACACCGGCGAGGAGCTGGGCGTCCGCCCGGACCTGCTCCTCCCCCTGACGAGGCTCGTGGAACGCCGGGTCGCCGACGGCCACGGCGACGAGGACATCCACGGCGTCCTCGACCTGCTCGCCACCGAACCGAAGGAGAACCGGGCACCGTGAACGCCTACGCGAACCGAAAGGCCGTCGTCACCGGCGGCACCCACGGCATGGGACGCGCGATCGTGGACGCGCTGCTCGACGGCGGCGCCGAGGTGCTGCTGACCGGCCGCGACGAGGGGAACCTGGAGGCGGCGCGCGCCGAACTCCCGGACCGGGCCCACGTCGTGCGCTCCGACGTCACCGACCTCGCCGACGTCGACGCGCTCGCCGCCACCGTCGGCGAGAGGCTCGGCCGGATCGACTTCCTCTTCGTCAACGCCGGCTACTCCAGGCTGGAGCCGTACGACGCGGTGACGGAGGAGACCTACGACCGGACCTTCGCCGTCAACGCCAAGGGCGCGTTCTTCACCGCGCAGCGCCTGGCGCCGCTGGTCCGAGACGGCGGCTCGATCGTCTTCACCACCTCCGTCGCCAACAAGTCGGGCTTCCCCGGCATGACCGTCTACGCGGGCGCCAAGGCCGCGGTCTGGGCGTTCGCCCAGGGCCTGGCCGCCGAGCTGCTGCCCCGGGGCATCCGCGTGAACGCCGTCAGTCCCGGCTTCGTCCGCACCCCCACCATGGGCGTGTACGGCGTCACGGCCGAGGAGCGGGCCGCGTTCGAGAAGGAGGGCGCCGAGGCCACGCCCATGGGCCGCATCGGCTCCCCCGCGGAAGTGGCGCGGGCCGCGCTGTTCCTGGCCGCCGACGCCACCTTCACCACGGGCGTCGAACTCCCGGTGGACGGCGGCATCAACCAGAACATCACCGCCCCCCACCCCGCCCGGGCCTGACCCGCGTCGGGAACGGCGACCGGGGTGTCCCCGAGTCGACGTGCCGCCGGCTTCCCTGATTCTCGGTGAGGACTTGCGCACGGACCGTCAGTTGGCGACGATCGCCGGGAGGCGCCGCGCCCGCGGCCGGAGCGCCGTGTGACGCCCCGTCCCCGCGGGACGCCGGCGGCACCGCCGACCTGAAGCCGGAAAGGACATGCTGGTGGCAGCGACTCGTCCGCGCACACCCGGTCGCCGTGCCCGGTTCCGGGAGCTCCAACGCACCTGCGAAAGACTCGTCACCGAGGCCGGCATCACCTCCGGCTCCGGCGGCGTCACGGCCATGTGCGACCAGGTCAGCCGCCGGCGCGGCCGTGACATCCGTCTCACTCCGATGGTGCTGGAGGAGCCGATGCTCCACGGACTGTGGATCGCCCTGGACGACACGGACGTGATCGTCTACCGGGAGGACACCAGCAGGTCCCACCAGGAGCACATCATCGCGCACGAGCTCTCCCACATCATCTGCGGGCACGGCTCCGGCGGGGTCTCCGGACCGCCCGTCCTGGCGCGCCTGTTACCGGACCTCGTCCCGGGCGTCACCCCGGACCTCGTCCGCAGGACCCTCCGGCGGTCCGCCTACCGCGACCGGGAGGAGCAGGAGGCCGAGACGATGGCCTCGCTCATCCTGGCGCGCGCCCACCGGGAGACCGCCGAGGGCCCCGCCGCCCTGGCCCCCGAGGACGCCACCGTCATGGCCCGCGTGGAAAGCGTCATCGGTCGCGGATGATCTACGACGTCCTCGCGCACATCTGTGCCCTCGCCGGGCTCGCCGCGTTCTGCTACAGACTCCCGGAACTCCTCCAGCGCAGGACCGACCCGGCGCTCTGGGCGCTCGCGGTCTACTTCCTGTGCTCCGGCCTGAGCTTCCTCATCGACCTCAACTGGCTGCGGGACCACGTCTCCGGCTTCTTCGGCTATCCGAACCTCACCACGATCATGACGCAGGCCGCGGTGGTCGTGCTGACGGCGGCCCAGCAGGTCGTGCTGGTCCACTGGTCCCACCCGCCCGAGCAGGCCCGGCTCCGGGCGAAACGGCGCGTCCTGGCGTTCTCCGTCGCGCTCGTGGCCCTCGTCGCCCTGTTCTTCATCGTGGAGCCCTACCGGCAGTCCCCCTCCGCGGAGGGCACCCTGCTGCGCAACATGCGCGACGTCGACTACGCCGGCTACCTGCTCTTCTACATCACCATCTGCGCGGTGGGGCAGGTCGGGGCGGTACGGCTGTCCTACCGCTACGCGCGCATCGCCCGCCGCACCTGGCTGCGCACGGGCATGTGGACGGTCACCGCGGGCGCGTCGTTCATCCTGCTCTACTGCGCCATCCGCTACACCCAGACGATCGGCACCCAGCTCGGCTTCGACATGAGCTCCTGGGAACCGGCGTACTGGCTGGCCGGCGACATCGGGTCGCTCCTGCAACTGTTCGGCTGGACCGTCCCCTCCTGGGGTCCGGCCGTCTCCGCCTGGGTGGCGAACTACCGGTCCTACCTGCGGCTGCGCCCCCTGTGGTGGGCCCTGTACGACGCGGTGCCGGCGATCGCGCTCGAACCGCCGCCGAGCAGGGCGCTGGACCGTCTCCCGCCGTCCGATCTGGAGTACCGGCTCTACCGGCGCGTCATCGAGATACTCGACGGCTACCACGCCCTGCGGCCGCACCTGGCCCACGCCGCGGCGCGGCACGGCCACCCGCCGGACCGGGCGCGGCACTCCCCCGCCGACGAGGCCCGCTTCCTGAAGGCGGCCCTCAGGGCGCGGGCCGAGGGATCCGCGGCGCCTCCGTCCCCCGCCGCGTCGGTCCCGCCCCCGTTCGCCGGACACCGAGACGACTTCGCGGAGGAAGTGGCATGGCTGACCGAGGTGGCGAGGTCCTTCGCCCGGATCTCCTCCTCCCGGATCACCGCGCGCGACGAGTGACGGGCTCCCACCGCACGGCACGGACCGGGGCCCCGCCCCCACCGGCGCCTCCACCGGACGTACGCGCCGTGACGGCCGAGCTCCTCGCGCTCGACCGGACGCACGGCGCGCGCCGGGCGGCCCCCGAGGCGGTGCGCGCGGTCGAGGCGGTCGCGGGCCACCCCTGCCCGCCGTCCGCGTCCGGCCCGGACGGCGCGGCGCTCGCGGAGCTGTTCCAGGTCGCCGCGTGGATCCTGTTCGACGCCGAGCGGCACGGGCTGTCGCAGCGGCTCGGCCGGCGGGCGCTCGCCCTGTGCCGGGACCTCCCGGAGGAGGAACGCTCCCTCGAACTGCTGGTCCTGTCGGTGCTGAGCATGCAGCAGGCCCACCTCGGGCGCCCCGACGAGTCCCTGCGCATCTCCTCGTCCGTCCTGGCCAGGGGGGACCTGCCGGCGCGGGTGGCCGCCCTGTTCCACGTGCGCGAGGCCCGCGCACACGCCCAGCTCGGCAGGCGGCGGGACGCGCTGCGGTCCCTGGGCGCCGCCCGGGAGCTGTGCGCGGACGGGCCCTCGGCCCAGGACCCGCCCTGGGCCTGGTGGTTCGACCGCGCGGAGCTCGACGGCCACCACGGGCTCGTCCTGGCCGACCTGGGAGACGCGGACGGCGCGGCGTCCCTGCTGCACGCGGCGGTGGAGTCGGGCGACGGGCCCGCCTACCGCTCCCTGTTCGCCGCCGACCTGGCCCGCGTCCTCGTGCGCGCCGGCGCGTGGCGGGATGCGGACACCTGGCTGTCCGCCCTGGCCGAGACCGCCCCCCGCATGGGCTCCGTACGGGCCCTGAACTCCCTGGGACGGGCGCTCGGCACCGTCGAACGCGGCCGCCGCGTACCCCGCGGCCTGCGGGACACGGCCCGAGACCTCACCGGACTGCTCGGGCGGGAGATCCCGCCCCGCGACCGGTGACGAACACGCCCACCACCGAACCCCTGGGAGACCCCCATGACGTCACGGACATCCCGCCGCCTCCGTCTCGCCGCCGTCCTCACGGCCCTCGTCTGCGCGACGGGCGCGTCCACCGGCCGCACGACGATGCCCCAACAGCCGTACGACGGAACCGCCGCCCGTGCCGAGCCGTACGGCTCCCACTCCCCCCACACCCAACCGTACGTGCGGACGCAGCTCTTCTTCGGCACCGGCCGCCACAACGGCGAACCGCCGATCACCGAGGAACAGTTCATGGCCTTCCTGAAGGAGCACGTCACTCCGCGCTTCCCGTCCGGCCTCACCCTCCAGGAGGGGTACGGCCAGTGGCGCGACAGGACCGGCTCCATCAACGGCGAGCACTCCTACGAGCTCATCCTGCTCTACCCGAGAGAGGCGGCGAGGACCCACGACGCCGACATCGAGTACATTCGTGACAAGTACACGACAATGTACGGTCTGGAGTCCGTGGGCAGGGTGGACGAGGAGGTCCAGGCCGACTTCTGACCCCGCGCCCGGTGGCCGCCCCTCCGGGGGCGGCGACGGGAACCGCGGCACGAGCCGGTGCGGCCCGTCCGCCCCGGCCGCGGCGGTCCGCGTCCCGCTTCCCCGCGACATTCGCCGGGGAGCGACCGGCGCTCCCGTCGGCGGCGGACGTTAGGCTCGGTGGCCCGCCACTGACAACCAGCCCTGGGGAGAGCACGTGTCGGCGAGCGACCCGGTCAGCGAGCACTTCGGCGCCGATGGCATGCGCCGCTTCTCCTCCGCCGCGCTCTACGGCGCGGCGGTGCCCGACGAGGCCGCGCGGACGCTGGAGGAGACCGGCGTGCCCGTGGCGGTGGGCCCGTACTTCCGCGCCTCGGCCGTGAGCGAGGCCGTACGGCTCGGCGTGTACGCCTCCCATCACCGGCTGGACGCGCCGCCGCCGGAGCTGGAGGGCTGGGTCCGGCTGGGCGACGACCGGGGGGCGGAGCTGTGCGTCCGGCCGGACGGCGCCGTGCAGGCGGTGTTCCTCTCCGAGGTCGTGCCGGACATGTTCGTCAACGCGAGCGTGGAGTCGCTGAACCGCTCCCTGACCGCCCTCGATCACGCCCTGTCGCGCATCGCGGCGGCCGACGGCGTGCAGGGGGCCGCCGCGGTCTTCCGGGCCCTGAACGGCGAGCTGCGCGCGGTGGACCCGGCGGCCTTCGCCGAGCGGGAGAGCTGGTGGCCGAGGGTGCTGGACGACGTGCGCCACACCCTCAACTTCCCCTTCTCCGCGGCCTTCGAGTTCATCGCGGACAGCGGGCAGAAGGAGATCGTCACCGACCGGACGGGACCGGGCCGGCTCCACCCGGAGGAGCGGATCTGGCAGCGTCTGTCCTCCTCCGGCGTCACGCCCGAGCGCGTCACGCGCGTCTACTGCGAGCTGGAGCCGTGCGTGATGCCGGGTCACTACTGCGCGGTCCGGATGCGGGAGCTGTTCCCGCACGCGGAGTTCACCCACAGCTTCGACTACGGGCAGACGGCGGAATCGCGCGAGGAGGGCTTCAAACAGTTGCTCCTCCACGCCGCCGGGCAGGCGCGCGGGCAGGGGTGACGGGGCCGTGCCGGAGGGAACGGGCAGACGTCTGCGGCGTCCGGGCGCCGGCCGCGAACCGGCGGCCTCGGCCCTGCTGGGCTGGTTGGTCGACCCCCACGCCCCGAACCTGTGCGTGGTGACGGGACCGGCGGGGGCGGGGAAGTCCCATCTGCTGGCGTGGCTGGTCCAGTACGGCGGTACCCGTTCGGACGAGGGCGGCGACCGGCGCGTCCACGCGGTGGCGCCCCTGACCGGGGTGGGCGTGCGCGGCGCGGCGTGGTTGCTCGCCGACGATCTGCGGGTGGCGGCCAGGGCGCCGGGCGAGCTGGTCGAGGCGGTGGCGGCCGACACCCGGCGCACGGTGGCGATCGCCGCCGACCTCCACGCGGCGCACTCCCCCGAGGCGGTCGTCGAGCAGGTGCTGCTGCCGCTGCTGCGCGTCCCCCACGTCCGGCTGCTGGTGGAGTCCCGTACCGGCGAGCCGTGCACCGCCGCCCTGCTCGACGCCGCGTCCGACCCGGCCGTGCTGGACCTGGCGGAGGCGCGCTGGACGGACCGCGCCGGCTTCGCACGCTGGGTGGCGGGGCTGGGCACGGGGGTGAACGCGGAGGAGGCGTACCCCGCCCCCGGACGCGCGCTGGGCCGCCGCCCGGAGGTTCCGCGGGTGTTCCGGCCGCCCTCCCTCACCCCGTCCGCGATGGTCACCGCCGACCCGCACGCGGTCACCGCGTGGCTGGAGGACGCCGAACGGGACGGGGAGCACATCGGCGCGCTGGGCCGCGCCTGGTTGCGCGCCGGGCGGTCCCTCTGCCGCGACCAGCCCCCTTCCGCCCGCGCGCTCACCCTGCTCGCGGCGCTCGGCGACGGCGCGGCGGAGGGCGTGCGGGGCGAGCTGGCGTCCCTCGCCGAGCCCGAGCCGTGGCGGGTGGTCCGCTCCCTCACCCGGGACGACGACGGGCGGGGTTGGCCCGGTCCCGTCTCCGCCCTGGCCGCCGGGCGGGCCGGACACGACGGCGCGCTGCTCGTCGCCGACCACCTCGGCGAGGTCCGGGTGGTGGACGCGGACCGCTGGGACCCCCGCGGCAGGCTGGCCACGGGCGAGGTCGGCGCGGCCCGTGCGGTGCTCTGCCTGCCCGAGGGCACGGTGGTCGTGCTGGACGAGTGGGGGCGGGTGCGTCCGGCCGGGGAGATCGCGGAACCCGTCCCCGGCCTGCGTCTGAAGGTGCTCGTCGACCCGGACGCGGACCCGTGGAAGGCCCTGCGGGACGCGGTCCTCTCCCTTCCCGAGACCGTCGACGCCCCTCTCACCGCCGCGTGCTCGCTCCCCGACGGCGCCGTCTTCGGCGACGAGCGGGGCCGCGTCCACGTCCTCACCCGGGACACCGCCCGCTCCCGGCCGCTCTCCCGGAGCCTGCACCAAGGCCGTGTCACGGCGCTCGCGGCGCTCTCCCTCGGCCGGGGCGGGCCGACGCTGCTCTACTCGGGCGGCCTGGACGGACGCGTACGGGCGTGGGGGGCGGGGGCGGAGCCCCTGCGGGTGCCGGTCCGCGAACGGCCCGTCCCCGTCGTCGCGTTGGGCGCCGCGTCCGGTGCCCTGGTGGTGGCGTGGGCGGACGGACTGGTGGAGTACGAGTCCCTGGGCGGCGGCACGGTGGCGACCTTCCGTCCCGGTCCTCCGGTGCGGGCGGTGTGCTGCCACGGCGGGGACGGCGACGACCCTCGGCTGACGATCGGCATGGACGAGTCCGTCGTGACCCTCGCCCCGCGTTTCCCCGGCGATTGACGCATACGGGTATCGAGAACAACTCGCTTTCCCCCTAGGCTCGTTGGGGCAACCATGTGGGTCACCGCCCGCGTCCTCTCCGGTGGGCGGAGGCATGGTAGACGGGGGAAGGGGCGTCCGTATGGCCATCGAGCTTCCGGACGAAGTGCGGGAGGTCCTCGACTTCATCGGCATCGACTGGCCGGACATCAACGAGGACGAGCTGAGGGACACGGCGTCCGAGTACCGGGAGTTCGCCAAAGAGCTGCGCGACACGATCACCAAGGCCAACCGGGCGTGCAGCCACGTCACCGCCGGCAAGAGCAAGGGGCAGGCGGTCGACGCCTTCAGGCAGCGGTGGGGCACGGTCTCCGGCCAGGACATGAAGAAGCTGGCCGACGCCGTCGACGTGCTGGCCGGTGTCATGGACACCGGGGCCGACTACGTCGTCGCCTGCAAGCTGGCGATCATCGCGAACGTCACCACCACCATCGCCACGGCCACCGGCGGTGTCATCGGCGCCATCTTCACCGGAGGGCTCTCCGCCCTGCTCAGCGCCGCGGCGATCGCCGCGCTGAAGCAGCTGGTCAAGGAGGTGATCGACCTCCTCATCTCGCAGCTCGTCGAGCTGGCGACCGAGAAGATCGAGGGCAAGGTGATGGGCCTGCTGGAGGGGCTCTTCGACGGGGGGACCGGTTCCGGCGGGAAGGACGGGAACGGCAATCTCCTGCCCGAGGGGTCCGACGCCCTGGGACAGGAACTGTGGATCGAGTTCGCCGAGTTCGAGGACGCCATCGCCGAACTGGGCGAGGAGCACAAGAGGTTCACCGACAAGAAGAACGACTTCACCGGCAAGCGCCAGAAGCGCAGCATGGTCGGGAAGAAGGACGGCCGCTTCGCCAAGTTCGGTGCCGCCATCGACAAGGCCGAAGAGAAGATCGAGCTCTCGGCGCACAAGATGAGCAAGGAGCTGGAGAAGAACGTCGACGGCCTGGACACCACCAAGCGGTCCAACGACAAGAACGAGAAGGACACCAAGGAGAAGTTCGACAAGGAGCACTGCGACGGGGACGACGATGTCCCGATGTACCTTCTCAACGCCGATGGCACCGTCGTCAGGCTGCACCCCGACGGCACCAGCACTCCGGTCGGCGGCAACGATCAGTCCGGCATTCGGGAGATCATGACGGAGCCCGGCCAGAAGCCGGGTGAGGCGGGTCGGGTCTGGCGCCCCAGGGACAGGGAGAACCATCCCTTCGGGGTCAGCCCGAGCAAAGACACGAAGAGGGTGCAATCGGAACGGGTGGACCCGGGGAGTACCGACCTGTCCCGAGCGACCCAGATCGCCCGTTACCACAACCAGGACTGGGGCGGAGGAAACTACGCGGCCGGTCGCTATGTAAGCGACAGCGGAAAGGAAATCATTATAGTAGGAAACAGCGAAGGGCCGCACTCCGAGCGCACGATCGGCTACCCCTTGCTGAAGGCCGGAAAGCAGGACAACCTGACGGAGCTCTACACGGAGCGGCAGCCGTGCCAGGGCAGACCTTCGTGGTGCGACAAGTGGACGGCCAAACACTTCGGGGAGGACCTGCAGGTCACACACTCCCAAAAGTACGACAACAGTGAGTCCAGAAAGACCCGTGACACCGAGCACGCCGAATACCGGGAATGGCTCGAAAAGCAGCAGAAGAAGCACGGGGTCACGGGCGGATTCAAATAGCACACAACGCGCGACGGGAACAGGATGAGCAACGTGCGCTTCTCCCTCACTCACGAGGAAATCGTGTCGGTCTTCGGCGCCGAACAGGTCTCTCGCTCCGATCGGAACGAGGCCGAGGACCTCGGGCTCTCCGGGCCCACCTTGGAATTCCTGTGCACCGTTGGGCTGCCGCGCATGCCGAAGGCGGAAATCTCCGCTCCGCACGGAAAGGTCCGTCTGCGGGACCTGGAGAACGCGTCCCAGGAAAGCCACGGATACTCCGAGGAGATCCTGGAGTGGATTATCCTGGGAAACCTTCCCGGCTCCACCCTGGCTCTGGACCCGGTGACCGGGATCGTCCACGGGAGCTACGACGACTTCGAGACGCACATGCCCCTGCACTCCGACGTCTCGTCCCTGGCCTACACCGTCTACGCGGTGAAGAGAATCCTCCCCGAGGTCGCCGCGGCGGCCGACCAGGAAGAGCGCGACGAACTCGTCGACGGGCTGCAGCGGTTCATCGCCGAGCGCGACCCGCTTCCCTTCGCCGACGAGGACAGCGAGTGGAACGGCGCCTTCGACGAGATCGCCATGGGCATGTGGACCTGACCCGGCCCCCCGTCCCGCCCTCCCCCGCAAGGAGGTCGCGCGGCCGGCAGAGGACGCCGCCCGCCTCGGGCGGCTTCCCCGGAGCGACGCGGACCGGTTGGTCCGCCCCGAACACCTCCTCCCACACCGGTCGGAGTCGGCCGGACCGGCGTCCCCGACCATCGACGCGAACCGCATCAGCCCGTGGTCACCGGTCCTCGGTGGCGAACGGAGTGCCGTTCGCCACCGAGGACCGAGGGCTCAGCCCCGGTGGGCGGCGTGGAGGAGCAGGACCATCGCGACGGTGGAGACGGTGACCAGCAGGGTGGTCCAGGTGCACGACTCCAGGCGCCCGCGACGCCGCTCGTGGGACATCACTCCGTCTCCCCTCCCTTCCACGCCGGGCAGCCGACCAGCGGTGTCCGGTCGGCCCGGTCGACGATGCGGTGGGTGTGCACGGCGACGGTGGCCGTCTCGTACCGCCAACCGCCGGGGGCGTCGGCCAGTGCCCTGACGTGGGCCGGATCGTGGTAGGCCAACGGCGACAGACAACCGCGCATCCCGCGCAGCAGCGCGGGCACGTCCTGCCCGATCAGCACCCCGTACGCCACCCTCGACACCGGGTGCCGCGCGTCGCGGCGGACGGACCAGCACAGCCGGTACCAGCCCTCGTCGTCGGGCTCCTCCGGCGACCCGGCTCGCGTCGGAGCCGTCGGGGCCACGGCATGGCAGGCGCAGCCGCAGATCAGGTGACGGACGCCGGGGACGCCGCTGTCGCGCGGCGCGTGGTCGGCGCAGTCGCCGTGCAGCCCGATCACGCAGGGCGGAGAGACGAACTCCGGTTCACCCACCCGCACCCCCGCCCCGATCATCGGGTACTCCCGAAGGTCACCTTCCAGCCGGGCCGGAGGGTGTGCGGGGTGTAGACGTAGCCGGGGTGTGGACCGCGCGGGCGGATGTCGCGGGTGTCCGGGTCCGGCCCCGTCGTCGCCGACAACGGCACCCGCCTGCGCCGCCGTTGTGCGGTGTGCTCGTGCCTCGTGCACACCGGGGGCTTCCGGTGCCTCCCGGTGGCCGGAAGCGCTCGGGACAGCAGCAGGACAAGGGCAGGACCATACGCCCGGTCCAGGACACGCGCGATAAGGTCTCGCACGTCATCAACTCCCTCGAAGTTGGTGGCCATGCCCCCGGGCCGGTCGCAGCGGTCGCGGGGGTTCTCTGCGTGACCGAGCCTAGAAGACCTGTATACCCCTGTCTACTCATAGCTATAGCTAACAGCTTCTATGTCCAGGTGTGTGCCGATACATACCCTCGGCGGGTGACCGAGTTCGAGTTCGACCCGACCCGGCCGAAGTGGGAGCAGATCGCCGACGTGGTCCGGGGACGCATCCACAGCGGCGAGTACCCACCCCGTCACCTGATCTCCGAAGTGCGACTCGAAGCGGAATTCGGGGTCGCACGGGTCACGGTCAGGAAGGCGACGGCGGCCCTGCGCGAGGAGGGCCTGATCGTCACAAGGCCGGGCATGGGCTCGTTCGTCGCCGGCGGGGAGTGAGGGAGACGGGCGAAGGAGCGGGGAAGTCGGCGGGCACGCCCCCGGAGAACACGGCGGGCCCGGAACGCGTGCGCGTTCCGGGCCCGTGGCCGTGTGACCGGGCCGGTCGTCGGCCGGTCAGTTCCTCGGGAGCCACTTCTCCCAGGTGTCCCTGTTCTCCTTCACCCACTTCTCCGCCGCCCGCTCCGACGACATGCCGTCGCCGGCGATCCACTTGGCGACCTGGTTCTGCTGCTCGGTCGACCAGCGGAAGTTCTTGATGAACTCCGCGGCCTCGCCGCCCTTCTCCGCGAAGCCGGCGTTGAGGTACTTCTGCAGCGGGGTGTCGGGGTAGGCGCAGGCGACCTTCTCCGGGTCGGCGTCGCAGCCCTCGGTGTACTCGGGCAGTTCGACCTCGACCATCTCGACCTCGGCGTTCAGCCACTGCGGCGTCCACCAGTACGTCAGGAACGGCTCCTTGTTCTCGACGTACTTCCTGATCTGGGTGATCTGGGCGGCCTCGCTGCCCGCGTAGACGGTCTTCAGGTTCAGGTCGAGGTTCTTGATGATCGCGTCGTCGTGGGTGGTGTACGACGGCGAGCCTTCCAGGATCTGACCCTTGCCGTTGCTCTCGGTGGTCTTCAGCTCGTCGGCGTACTTGTTGAGGTTCTTCCAGTGGGTGACGTCGGGGTGTTCGTCGGCGAAGTACTTCGGCACGAACCAGCCGATGTGGCCGACCACCCCGAGGTCGCCGCCCGGGACGACGGCCTTCTTCTCCTCGACGTAGAGCTCCTCCTTCTCGGGGACGCCGCCCCAGTCCTCCAGGATGACGTCCGCCTTGCCGCTGCCGAGGGCGTCCCAGGCGACCGGCTCGTCCATCTGGACGACCTTGACCCTGGTGTCGAGTTCCTCCTCCAGGAGGTGCTTGGCGACGGCGGCGTTCGCCTCGGCTCCGACCCAGGAGGGGACGGCGATGGTGACGATGCCGTCGCTCGCGGAGATGTTGGTGTCGGCGGCTCCGCAGCCACCGAGCACCGCCATGCCGAAGGCGCTCGCCCCGGCGACCAGGGTGGTCCGAATCCGTCTGTTGTTCATGCTGGCGTGTCCTTGTGTGCTGTCGGCGCTGTCGGTCGCGGTGTCGGTTCCGGTGTCGGTTCCGGCCGGGGCCGGACGGGGACCGTCACCGGCCGCCGGGCTTCCGTGCCGTCGCGGGCTGGGTGATCCGGTCCAGGACCACGCCGAGGCAGACGATCGCCGCACCGGCGGTGAGGCCGACGCCGAGTTCGCTCTTCTGCAGGCCGTAGACGACGTCGTAGCCGAGCGCGCCGCCGCCCACCAGTCCGCCGATGACGACGATGGCGAGGACGAGGACGACGCCCTGGTTGACGGCCAGCAGCAGGGCGGGCCGGGCCAGCGGGAGCTGGACCTGCCAGAGCTGCTGGAGCGGGGAGGCGCCCATGGAGCGGGCCGCCTCCAGGGCTCCCGGGTCGATCTGCCGGACGCCCTGGACGGTGATGCGGATGACGGCGGGCAGCGCGTAGACGACCGCCGCGATGATGGCCGCGGTGCGGCTGGCGTTGAACAGCGCCACGACCGGGATCAGGTAGATGAACTGCGGCATCGTCTGCATCACGTCGAGCACCGGGCGGATCGCCCGGTCCACCCAGGCCACGCGGGCGGCCACGACGCCGATGGCGAAGCCCAGCAGCAGGGTGACCACCAGCGCGGCGAGCACCTGGGAGAGGGTGTTGAGCGAGCTGGGCCACAGTCCCATCGCGCCGATCGCCGCGAGGGCGGCGGTGACGGTCAGGGCGGTGCGCCAGGTGCCGACCAGCAGGGCGAGGGCGGCGACGACCAGGAGCAGCAGCCACCAGGGGGTGCCCTGGAGGCCGGCGCGCAGCGGGTTGAGGACCCAGTTGGCGAAGTTCTCGGACCAGATGAGGGTGCCGCCGACGACGGGGATGCCCGAGCCGAGGTTCTCGGTGACCCAGGTGACGGCGGTGTTGACCGGGGTGGAGACGGAGACCGTCCAGCTTCCCGGCCAGTCCCTGCCGACGACGGGGCCCGCGGCCACGGCGGCGGCCACCACGGCGAGGGAGCCGAGCCGGGTGGACCAGGCGCGCAGCGGGCTCACGGGGACGGACGAGGAGGTGTCGTCCAGCCGCGCGCCGGCGGCGGCGGTCGTGCGGTCCAGCCAGATCGCGAGCAGCACGATGGCGATGCCGGGGCCGAGCGCCTGGCCCACGTCCACCCGGGACAGGGCCGTGAAGACCTCGTCGCCCAGACCGCCCGCGCCGATCACCGAGGCGAGGACGACCATCGACAGGCACATCATGATGGTCTGGTTCAGGCCGAGCAGCATCTGCCGGCGGGCCAGCGGCAGCCGGGCCGTCCACAGCCGCTGCCAGGGGTTCGCGCCCAGGGAGGTGGCCGCCTCCAGCGCGGCCGGGTCGGCTTCGCGCAGGCCGAGCGAGGTGAGCCGGGCCATGGGCGGGGCCGCGTAGATGACGGTGGCGATCAGGGCCGAGGGCGTGCCGATGCCGAAGAGGAGGACGAACGGCAGCAGGTAGGCGAAGGCCGGCATCACCTGCATGGTGTCGAACACCGGGCGCAGCAGCTTCTCGCAGCGGTCGGAGAGCCCGGCGGCCAGGCCGAGCAGGACGCCCAGGACGGCGGAGGCGGCGACCGCGACGACCATCAGCGCCAGGGTCTCCATGGCGGGCTCCCACAGCCCCAGCAGCCCGATCACCGCGAAGGTGGCCAGGGCGGTGGCGGCGGTGCGCAGGGCCCGGCGGCCGAGGTTCGCGCCGCCCGCGTACCAGGCGACGACCACGGCGGCGGCGGTCACGCCCACCCAGCCGAGTCCGTCGAGGAAGGCGAACACGCCGTCGACGGCGTACTGGGTGTTGTTGCTGATGTGGAGCAGGAAGTAGAGGAACAGCCAGTGGGAGTCGCGGTTGTCGACGATCCAGGCGTCCAGTCGCTCCAGCGGGGCCCGCACGTCGTACGTCAGGGCGGCGGGCCAGCTTCCGCTGCCCCACAGGGAGGCGGCCACGGGGACCGCCACGATCGCGACGGCGGCGAGGGCGAGGAGTTTCCATCCGGTGGTCCGGCCGCCGACGCGGCCGGCGAGGCGGCGCAGGGCGCCCGGGGGCGCCGGGGGTTTCTTCCGCCGGCCCGCCTCGGCGGGCGCGGTCTGTTGCTCCGTCTGTTGCTTCGTCTGTTGCTTCGTGGCCGTGGAGGGGGTCGGAGCGAGAGCCGTCATACGGCCACCACCTCCCGGCCGTTGGTATCGGATCCCCCGGTATCGGGATCCACCCCCGCGACGACGGCCAGCAGCCGGGCGTGGTCGACGACGCCGAGGACGCGTCCGTTCGCCGTGACGCGGGCGTGCTCGCCGCTGCGGGCCACGGCCTCGATGGCGTCGGCGACGACCGTGTCGGGGGCGAGGGCGACCCCGGCGTCGGCCTCGTCGGCCAGCGCCGGGCGCATGGCGCGGCGGACGGAGACGACCTGTTCGCGCGGCACGTCGCGGACGAAGTCGCGGACGTAGTCGTCGGCCGGTTCGGCGACGATCTCCTCGGGGGTGCCGAGCTGGACGATCTCGCCGTCGCGCATCAGCGCGATGCGGTCGCCGACGCGCAGCGCCTCGGTCAGGTCGTGGGTGATGAAGACCATCGTGCGGCCCTCCTCGCGGTGGAGGCGGATGACCTCCTCCTGCATGTCGCGGCGGATCAGCGGGTCCAGGGCGCTGAACGGCTCGTCGAACAGCAGCACCTCGGGGTCGACGGCCAGGGCGCGGGCCAGGCCGACGCGCTGCTGCTGACCGCCGGAGAGCTGACCGGGGCGGCGGTCGCCGAGTCCGGCGAGCCCGACCTTCTCGATCACCTCGGCGGCGCGGGCGCGGCGCTCGGCCCTCCCCACGCCCTGGATCTCCAGCCCGTAGGCGACGTTGTCGAGCACGGTGCGGTGGGGCAGCAGCCCGAAGTGCTGGAAGACCATGGCGGCGCGGCGGCGGCGCAGTTCGCGCAGCCTGCCCTTGTCCATGGCGAGGACGTCCTCGCCGTCGATGTGGAGGGTGCCGCTGGTGGGCTCGATCAGCCGGGTCAGGCAGCGCACGAGGGTGGACTTGCCGGAGCCGGACAGGCCCATGACGACGAACACCTCGCCCCGGGCGACGTCGAAGGAGACGTCGCGGACGGCGGCGGTGCAGCCGGTCCGCTCGCGCACCTCGGCGGCGGACAGGCCGGTCAGGGACTCGTCGTCGGGGACGCGGTGGGCCTTGGGCCCGAAGACCTTCCACAGGTTGCGGACGGAGAACACCTGATCGGTGGTCACGCGGCACCTCCAGGGGCCGTGATGGGGGCGGACGGTTCGTCGTCGCGGAGCAGGTCGGCGGCCTTCTCGCCGACCATGAGCACGCCGATCATGGGATTGACGGCGGGGATGGTGGGGAAGACCGACGCGTCGGCGACGCGGACGCCGTCCAGCCCTCGGACGCGCAACGCCGGGTCCACGACGGCCAGTTCGTCGTCGACCGCGCCCATCCGGCAGGTGCCGGCGGGGTGGTAGACGGTGTGCGCGGCCTTGCGGGCGTACTCGCTCAGCTCCTCGTCGGAGGTGACGTCCGGTCCGGGGCAGACCTCGCGCTTGAGCCAGGAGTTCAGCGGCGCGGTCTCGGCGATCCGCCGGGCGATGCGGATGCCGTCGACGAGGGTGCGGGCGTCGTAGTCCTCCTCGTCGGTGAAGTACCGGAAGTCCAGGGCCGGCTTGACGGACGGGTCGGCGCTGGTGAGGTAGAGCCGGCCGCGGCTGCGCGGCTTGGGGATGTTGGGGGTCATCGACACGCCGTGGGGCGGCTTCTCGTAGCCCAGCCGCTCGGGGTTGTCGGTGAAGGGGATCTGGTAGAAGTGGAACATCAGGTCCGGACCGGGCGAGTTCGGGTCCCGGCGGACGAACAGGCCCGCGTCGGAGTCCATCGCCGAGTTGTCGGGGATCGGCCCGTGGGTCTCCCAGACGATGACCGACTCGGGGTGGTCGAGCAGGTTCTCGCCGACGCCCGGCAGGTCGTGGACGACGGGGATGCCCAGGCGCCGGAGGTCGTCGGCCGGTCCGACGCCGGAGAGCAGCAGCAGTCGGGGGGTGTCCACGGCGCCCGCGCACAGGACCACCTCGCGGGCGGCGCGCACCAGCTTCTCCTCGCCGTCCTTGGTGCGGACGTGGACGCCGGTGACGCGCTTGCCGTCGTCGCCGCCGAACTCCAGGCGGTACGCCCAGGTCTCCAGCCACAGGTGGAGGTTGGGGCGGTCGCCGGCCTCCATGTGGGGGTGGAGGTAGGCGACGGAGGCGGAGGAGCGCTTGTTGGTCTCCGGGTGGTAGGCGAGGTCGAAGAAGCCGACGCCCTCGTGGAACGGCGCGCGGTTGAAGCCCTCCACGCGCGGCACGCCGAGCGCGGCCCGGGCGGCGTCGACGAAGTCGCGGGCGATGGCGTTCCGGTCCTTCTCGTCGACGGGGACGATGTTGTTGCGCAGCCGGTGGTAGTAGGGCTCCATCGCGATGGCGTTCCAGCCCTTCGCGCCGGCGGCCTCCCACTCCTCCCAGTCCGACGGCAGCGGCTTGAAGGAGATCAGGGTGTTGTGCGAGGAGCAGCCGCCGAGCACGCGGGCGCGGCTGTGCCGGATGTGGGAGTTGCCGCGCGGCTGCTCGGTGGTGGGGTAGTCGTAGTCGAGGTCGCCGCCGAGCAGGCCGAGCCAGCGGCGCAGGGTCAGCACGTCTTCCCGGTCGATGTCGGAGGGGCCGCCCTCGATGACGGCGACGGTGGTGTCGGGGTCCTCGACGAGTCGGGAGGCGATCACCGATCCGGCCGTGCCGCCGCCGATGACGACGTAGTCGTAGGTGTGGGCATCGCTGGGCATGGAGTGTTGCTCCTGTAGGGAATTGCGGGCGAGCGGTGGGGCTTTCCGGGGTCCGCGCCCCGGTGCGTCGGGGGGTGGGGGCCGGGACGCGGGCGCGTTCAGCCGGCGAACCAGCGGACCGGCGCGGGCCGCAGGTTCTCGTAGACGTGCTTGGTCTCGCGGTACTCGTCGAGGCCCGTGGGACCGAGCTCCCGGCCGACGCCGGACTTGCCGAAGCCGCCCCATTCCGCCTGGGGGAGGTACGGGTGGTAGTCGTTGATCCACACGGTGCCGTGGCGGAGCCGGGCGGCCACGCGGCGGGCGCGGGCGGTGTCGCCGGAGAAGACGGCGCCCGCCAGCCCGTACTCGGTGTCGTTGGCCAGGGCCACGGCCTCGTCCTCGGTGCGGAAGGTCTCCACGGTCAGGATCGGGCCGAAGGTCTCCTCGCGGACCACCCGCATCTCGCGGGTGCAGCGGTCGAGCACGGTGGGCTCGTAGAAGTAGCCGGTGGCCGGACGCGTCTCGGAGGGCTCGGGCCGCTTTCCGCCGCAGCGCAGCACCGCGCCCTCGGCGAGCGCGGACGCGACGTACGCCTCGGTCTTGTCGAGCTGCTGCTGGGAGACGAGCGGGCCGCACTCGACGCCGGGCTCGGTGCCGCGGCCCAGCCGGATGAGGCGGGCGCGGCGGGCCAGTTCGGTGACGAAGCGGTCGTGGACGGACTCCTCCAGGATGAGGCGGCTGCCCGCCGAGCAGACCTGGCCGCTGTGGATGAACGCGGCGTTGAGGGCCTGGTCGACGGCGGTGTCGAAGCCCTCGTCCGTGGCGCAGGCGTCGGCGAAGACGACGTTGGGGTTCTTGCCGCCCAGTTCCAGGGCGACCTTCTTGACGGTGGCCGCCGCGGCGGCGGCGACCTTGGTGCCGCTGACCAGGCCGCCGGTGAAGGAGACGAGGTCCACGCCGGGGTGGGTGGACATCCGGGCGCCGACCGGGTCGCCGGGGCCGGTGACGAGGTTGGCCACGCCCGCCGGGAGCCCCGCCTCGGCCAGCAGCCGCACGAGGTGGACCGTGGAGAGCGGGGTGACCTCGCTGGGCTTGACGACGAAGGTGTTGCCCGCGGCGAGCGCCGGGGCGATCTTCCAACTCGCCTGGAGCAGGGGGTAGTTCCAGGGGGTGATCAGGGCGCAGACCCCGACCGGCTCGTGGACGACGACGCTGTGGACGTCCGCGCTGCCCGCGTCGACCACGCGCCCGCCGGAGGTGTTCACCGCCAGGTCGGCGAAGTAGCGGAAGGCCGCCGTGACGTCGTCGACGTCGACGCGGCCCTCCTCCAGGGTCTTGCCGGTGTCGCGGGACTCGGTGAGCGCGATCTCCTCGCGGTCCCGCTGGAGGAGGTCGGCGACGCGGCGCAGCAGCGCCGCCCGCTCGGCGGTGGGGGTGCGGGGCCAGTCGCCGGTGTCGAAGGCGCGGCGGGCGGCTTCGACCGCGGCGTCGGTGTCCTCGGCGCCGCCCTCGGAGACGACCGCGAGCACCGTGGCGTCGGCGGGGTCGAGGACCTCTCGGGTGGCGCCGGACGCGGCCGGGCGCCATCGGCCGTCGATGTACAGGGTCTCGGATGCCGACACGTTCCGTACTGCCTTCCTCGCGGGTTGCCACAACCGTCCGGCCGGAGCCGAACGAGAGCGAGGCCTGCCCCCATGGCCGAAATTCATGCCTGAAATCCCAAGAGAAGTGGGACTCCTCACAAACGAAAAGGCGACTCAACCGGGACGTATACGAAGGAATTAAATGCAATGTCCTGTAATGAAGCGCCAAATCGGGCAGTGCGCGGCGCGACGGCCCGTGTGCGGCGCGTGGCCGCCGGAGGAACGGAGAAGGCCCCCGGCGGGAAGCCGGGGGCCTTCGTGATCGGGCGGACCGTGTGCGCCGGACGGGCCCGGTCGGAGCCCGTCGAGCCCGATCGGACCCTGACTGGTTTCGGTCGGATTTCGGTCGGATTTCGGTCAGATGAGGCCGAGACCGCGGACGGCCTCGCGCTCCTCCTCCAGCTCCTTCACCGAGGCGTCGATGCGGGTCCGGGAGAACTCGTTGATCTCCAGCCCCTGGACGATCTCGTACCCGCCGTCCCGGCAGACGACCGGGAAGGAGGAGATCAGGCCCTCCGGGACGCCGTAGGAGCCGTCGGAGGGAACGGCCATGGAGGTCCAGTCGCCCTCCGGGGTGCCGTTGACCCAGGTGTGGACGTGGTCGATGGCGGCGTTGGCGGCGGAGGCGGCCGAGGAGGCGCCGCGGGCCTCGATGATGGCGGCGCCGCGCTTGGCGACGGTCGGAATGAACTCCTCCGCCAGCCACTTCTCGTCGTTGACGGTCTCGGCGGCGTTCTTGCCGGCGATCTCGGCGTGGAAGATGTCCGGGTACTGGGTCGCGGAGTGGTTGCCCCAGATCGTCAGCTTGCGGATCTCGTCCACCGGGGCGCCGGTCTTCTTCGCGAGCTGCGACAGCGCCCGGTTGTGGTCCAGGCGGGTCATCGCGGTGAACCGCTCGGCCGGTACGTCGGGGGCGGCGGCCTGGGCGATCAGGGCGTTGGTGTTGGCCGGGTTGCCGACGACCAGGACCTTGACGTCGTCCGCGGCGTGGTCGTTGATGGCCTTGCCCTGCGGCTTGAAGATGCCGCCGTTGGCCTCCAGCAGGTCGCCGCGCTCCATGCCCTTGGTGCGGGGACGGGCACCGACGAGCAGGGCGACGTTGGCGCCGTCGAACGCCTTGTTCGGGTCGTCGGTGATCTCGATGCCCTTCAGCAGCGGGAAGGCGCAGTCGTCCAGCTCCATGGCGGTGCCCTCGGCGGCCTTCAGCCCCTGCGGGATCTCCAGGAGGCGCAGCGCGACCGGCACGTCCGCGCCGAGGAGCTGACCGGAGGCGATGCGGAACAGCAGCGCGTAGCCGATCTGGCCGGCGGCGCCGGTGACGGTGACATTGACGGGAGTGCGGGTCATGGCGGTCTCCGTAGTACCTGACAGTGGCGGCTGGGTCTCCAACGTATCTCTACATCAAGAGACCTGGCGTCAGGCTATCCGACATCCCCGGCACGGGAGCAGCCGCCCGCTTCAGGAGGAGACGCGGGCGGCTGCCAGGGGGCAATGCCGCACCCGTGGGGGGTGTGGGACTCGCCTGCCCCGAATCGCCGTATTCATGCCGGTGGTCGTCGGCCGTGTTCGGACCGTCACCGCGAACCGGTGGTGCACCCCTCCGCGCCGGCCGCGGTCGTCACGCAGGCCGACGGGGCCTGGGGGCTCGCGGCGCCGACCATCGGGGTGAACGCCTCGCCCGAGGCGCCCACCTCGTCGCGCTGCGTCGCCCCCGCCGCGGTGATCCGCACCGTGTCGCCGGTCTCGGCGCCGGTGACGCGGGCCCAGGCCGCCCGGCACACCTCGCTGTAGCGGACCTCCACGTACGCCTCGCCCACCACGGCCTCCGCGACGGTGGTGACGTTCTGGCCGCCGCAGCCCATGGTCTCCGGGTCCTGCCCGGTGCAGTCGTCGCCGCGGCACTTCACGCCGGCGGGCGGCTTCGGCTTCTTCTCCGCGGTGGGCGAGGCCGTCGGCGTGGCGACCGGGTACTCCCCGTCCTCGCGCAGGGAGAGGACGAACGCGCCCGCGGCCACCAGCACCAGCGCGCTGACGGCGCCCGCGACGAGCATCGCCACCGGACGGCGCCGCTCGGCCGGCGGCGGGGCGGACGGACGGTCCGCGGCAGGAGCGGCGGGCGCGGCGGGTCGGGCGGGCGCGGCGGTGCGGGCGGGCGCGGCGGTGCGGACGTCCCGCGGCAGGAGCAGCTCCGTGGTCCGCTCCACGGCCTCCTCGGGCGACGTCTCCCCCTCGCCGAGGGCGGCGCGCGCCTGGGCGATCCGGATGGCCTCCATGGTCTCGTCGTGCCGCATCTCGGCACGGCTCCAGGCCCGTTCGGCCAGCTCCCACAGCGTGCCCAGGTGCCGTACGTCGATGCCGGTCACCTCGGCGAACGCCTTGATGGCGCCGCGCGGAGGCAGCAGCCGGCCGTTGAGGTACCGCTCCCACGACGTCTTGCTGTACCCGGTGCGGTCGGCGATCGCGACCACGCTCAGTCCGGAACGGTCGACCAGCCGCCGGAGCCGGCCGGTGAACTCGCGGATCTGCGGGTCCATCTCCTCCGGCAACGCCTTCCACCGAGGCATCGGTCTCCCCCTCGTGCGCCCGTGCTTGCCCGTTCGGCCCCGTGCCTCGCCGCCCCGGTCCGCACGCCGACCGTGCCCACGGGGACGTGGGAAGCCGGGGCGACAGTTCCCGGCCGGGGCGCACGGGAGCGAATCCGGGACATTGTCCCACCATATGAGAGCGGCCCGGTCCTCCTCGAAGGAGGGCCGGGCCGCGGTCGGTGCCGCTAGCGGATCGTGAAGTGGACGACGTCCTCCAGGAAGGGGATCTCCAGCACGGGGTCGGGCTGCGCCATCAGCGCCAGCAGCACGATCGCGGTGCCCAGCACGCCGTACGTCGCCACGTCCGTGAAGCGGGAACGCACCGCCAGCATCCCCACCGACGGCACCGTCCAGCGGAGCACGGCGCCGGCGAGCAGGGACGCGCCGATGAGCAGGACGCCCGCGCGGAAGTTGCCGAGCGTCACCAGCAGGCCGACGGCCGCCCCGGCCAGCACGCACAGGATCGGCCACTGCCGCGCCGGGGCGGGAGCGTCCCCGGGGGCCGCCCGCCCGCCGCCCTCGGGACGGGCGGTGTCCCGGGTGAACGTGGGGAACCGCCGCGACGCCCGCCGCGGGGTCTCCTCCGGTCCCCCGGCGCTCCCGCTCGCCCCCGTCCTCCCGGCGTCAGCCGACACTGCCCGCCTCCGCGGCGCGCTCGGCGGCCTGGACGACGTTCGCCAGCAGCATCGCCCGCGTCATCGGGCCGACACCGCCCGGGTTCGGGGAGAGCCACCCGGCGACCTCCGCGACGTCCGGGTGCACGTCGCCGACGATCCTCCCGGTCGCGTCCCGGCTGACGCCCACGTCCAGCACGGCCGCCCCCGGCTTGACGTGCTCGGGCAGGACCAGGTGCGGCGACCCGGCCGCCGCCACCACGATGTCCGCCTCGCGCAGCTTCGCGCCCAGGTCGCGGGTGCCGGTGTGGCACAGGGTCACCGTCGCGTTCTCGGTGCGGCGGGTCAGCAGCAGGCCGATGGAGCGGCCGACGGTGATCCCGCGGCCGACGACGGCCACGTTCGCGCCGTTGATCTCCACGTCGTGGCGGCGGAGCAGCTCGATGATGCCGTTCGGGGTGCACGGCAGCGGCGCCGGCTCGTTCAGCACCAGGCGGCCGAGGTTCATCGGGTGGAGTCCGTCGGCGTCCTTGGCCGGGTCCATCAGCTCCAGGACGCGGTTGGTGTCCACGCCGCGCGGCAGCGGGAGCTGCACGATGTAGCCGGTGCACGCCGGGTCGTCGTTGAGCTCGCGGACGACCGCCTCGATGTCCTCCTGGCTCGCGGTGCCGGGCAGCTCGCGCTGGATGGAGGCGATGCCGACCTCGGCGCAGTCGCGGTGCTTGCCCGCCACGTACTTCTGGCTGCCGACGTCGTCCCCGACCAGCAGGGTGCCCAGGCCGGGCTGGACGCCGCGGGCCTTGAGGGCCTCGACACGGGCGGCGAGTTCGGACTTGATCGCGGCTGCGGTGGCCTTGCCATCGAGAATCTGGGCGGTCATGGCCCCCATCCTCCCGGATGCGGGCGCCTGGGCTCCAATCGCCCTCCGGTCGCCCTCCGATCGCCCCCGGCCGCTCCGCACGCCGGCCGGACGCGCGCGCACGGGACGTGAGCGGGGCGTCGCCGGCGCCGACCGGCCGGCGCGGGCTTCGGCCGTGTCCTGGGTACGTTGCGGATTCGCCACAGTCTCCCATCGTGTCTGGACAGCATCATCCGCGCTCACCAGCATGGACGCCGGCGCCGCGCCCGCCGGGAGGCCGACGGCACGGCGTACGGGGGGCACGTCCACACACGATCCGATCCCTCGCGCGGCAGGTTCGCGGAGGCGGTGCGGCGTTCCCTCCGCACGTCCTCCGGGACGCCACCTCGGCCCGAACCGTCCCCGTTCCACCCGCTCGGAGGGAACCACTCGTGAGCTACCCACCGCCGCCCGGCGGCCAGCCGCCGAACCCCTACGGCCAGCAACCGCCGCAGCCCGGATACGGGTACCCCCAGCAGGGCGTGCCGCCGCAGGCCGGGTACGGACACCCGCAGCAGGGCGCGTACCCGCAGTACCCGCAGCAGCCCTACGGCGGCGGCATGCCGCCGTACGCGAGCTGGGGCGCACGGCTCGGCGCCACGCTGCTGGACGGCCTGATGGTCAACCTGCTCCCGATGATCCTGGTCGTGGCCGGCTACGCGCAGATCATCGGCGCCGCCGTCGACGCGGTCGAGAGCTGCCCGGTCGGCGACACGGCCTGCGCGGAGGTCTCCGTCCAGGTGCCCGGCAGCGCCTGGGCGCTGATCACCGTCGGCGCCCTGCTGTCCCTGGCCGGCTTCCTGTGGCTGACCTACAAGGAGGGCAGCACCGGACAGACGCCCGGCAAGAAGGCCCTGAAGATCAGCGTGCTGCGGGAGGCCGACGGCCGGCCGCTCGGTTTCGGCATGGCCTTCGTACGGCGGCTGGCGCACACCCTGGACGGCATGGCCTGCTACATCGGCTACCTGTGGCCGCTGTGGGACGCCAAGAAGCAGACCTTCGCCGACAAGGTCATGAGCACCGTCGTCGTCAAGCAGCAGTAGCGGAGCGGGGCGACGTCCGGTTCCTCCTCTTCCGCTCCTCCCCGGATCCGTCCGGTCGTCCGCGTCGGACAGGGATGGTCCGGCCGGTACGGGGCACTGGGTCATGAGGAGCGGCGCGGCCCGCGGGACGGGTACCGCGCCCGGCGA